>DATCUC010000424.1:0-6382 GCA_036567625.1 Anaerolineaceae bacterium
CCGCGTGGCCGGCGCGCTGACCACCAGCCTGCGCTCCGGCGACCTGGTGGCCTCTTTGCCCGCGCAACTGCGCGAAGTCTTGCCTTATGATACCGCCACCGTCTGGCTGCGCCAGGGCGAATCGCTAAGCGTGGCCGCCGCGGCGGGTTTTGAAAATGATAGTTCGCTGCTCGGGCTTTCCGTGGCCGTAGAAGACAGCCAGTTGTTCGGCGAGATGGCCACCTCTGGCCGGCCGATCAGCGTGCCGGATGTGCGCAAGGACCTGCGCTTCCCCTCGCTGGCGGAACCTGACCGCATTTCGTGGCTTGGGCTGCCGTTGATCGCCAAGGGCGAATTGATCGGCGTTATTGCCATGGAAAAGACCGAGGCCGAGTTTTATACAGACGATCACCTGCGCGCAGCGGCCACGTTTGCCAGCCAGGCGGCGGTGGCGCTGGATAATGCCCGCCTGTTTGAGGAAAGCGAACGCCGCGCCACGCAGTTGGACGAACGCTCGCGCCGCCTGGGGCTGCTCAACCGGCTCTCGGGCACGCTGGGGGCTTCACTGGATGGCGGGCGTATTTTGCAATTGACCGCGCAAGAAATGCTCAGCGCGCTGGGCGTCGACTATGCCGCGGCAGTGATGGTGAACGCGGAGAACGCCGCGCAGTTGCAGGTGGAAGTGCCGGAACAGGCCGGCGGCCTGGCCGAACTCCCGGCCGTGGCGCTGTTCGATCACTTGCGCCAGTCGCGCGGCATGTTTGTGACCAGCGAAGTGCAGCGCGAGCCGGAGCTGGCCCCGCTGCTACCCATCTACCTGGCCCCGCGCCAGATCACTTCGTTGATGGTGGTGCCGCTGCTTTCGGCGGAGAACCTGCTTGGCTGGCTGCTGCTGGGCAGCGCCAAAGAAACGCGCTTTACGCCGCAGGAAATGGAACTGGCACTGACCATCTGCAATCAGGCTGCCACCGCGATCCAGAATGCGCGGTTGTTTGCCGAAACCCGCAGCCTGACGGCCGACCTGGAACAGCGCGTGCAGGACCGAACTGCTGAGGTCAGCCGCGAGCATCACAATTCGCAAACCCTGCTGCGCATCATTTCCGAGCTGTCCGGCAGCCTGGATATGAGCCTGGTGCTCAACCGCACCCTCACCGTGCTGGCGGAGTCTACCGGCGCGGAGCAGAGCCTGATCACCCTGGCGCAGAGCGGCAAGGAATATCACGTCGGCGCCGACCTGGCGGGGTTGCGAACGGAGAAAAAAGGCCGCGCCGACCAGCAGATTGGCAAGGCAGTGATGCGCGAGCGCAAACCCGCGCTGCTGGCCGATATCCAGGCCGATGAACCGTGGAGCAAGGCCGAGCAGGTACCCGCGTTTCGCAGCGTGCTGGCCGTGCCGCTCATCCTGGGCGAGGATGTGCTGGGCAGCCTGATGCTGCTGCACAGCCAGCCGGGCAGCTTTACCGGCGAGCAGACTCGCCTGGTGGAAGCCACAGCGCGGCAGATCAGCCTGGCGCTCAACAACGCCGACCTGTTCAACCTGATCCGCGACCAGGCCGAAAACCTGGGTGGCATGCTGCGCGAGCAGCAGGTGGCGGCCAGCCGGTCGCGCGCCATCCTCGAAGCCGTGGCCGATGGCGTGCTGGTCACGGAAGCGGACAATATCATTACCCTGTTCAATGCTTCCGCCGGGCGCATTCTGGGGCTGGACGCCAAACAGGTGGTCAGCCGCTCGCTGGACCAGTTCAGCGGCCTGTTTGGCAAGGCAGCGTCCGCCTGGATGCAGACCATCCGCAACTGGTCGGAAAATGATGAAAATGAGCCGGTAGGTCAGACCTACGCGGAAAAGCTGGAATTGGACAATGGGCGGGTGGTGTCGGTGCATCTCGCGCCGGTGATTATGCGCTCCGAGTTCCTGGGAACGGTGTCGATCTTCCGCGATATCACCCACGAAGTGCAGGTTGACCGGCTCAAGTCTGAATTTGTCGCCAACGTCAGCCACGAACTGCGCACGCCGATGACCTCGATCAAAGGCTACGTGGACATTATGTTGATGGGCGCGGCAGGCGAGATCGACCCGCGCGTGCGCCACTTCCTCGAAATCGTGCGCGGCAACACCGAACGCCTGAGCGTGCTGGTCAATGACCTGCTGGATGTATCGAAGATCGAATCCGGGCACGTGACGCTCTCAATGCGGTCGCTCGATATGCGCGAGATCGCCCAGGATGTGATCGCGGATATCACCCGGCGCTCCCGCGAAGAGAACAAGCCGATGGAGTTTGCGCTCGATATCGCCGAAAACCTGCCCGCGGTGCGCGGCGACCTGGAACGCGTGCGCCAGATTTTGGGCAACCTGGTTAGCAATGGCTACAACTATACCCCGGCAAACGGCAAAGTGACGGTACGCATGTACCCGGGGCAGTGTGAAGTGATCGTGGATGTGGTAGATAACGGCATTGGGATTGCTACTGCCGACCAGGGGCGCATCTTTGAGCGCTTCTACCGCGGCGAAGACCCGCTGGTGCTGGCTACCGCCGGAACCGGGCTGGGCCTGGCAATCACCCGTTCGCTGATTGAAATGCACGGCGGGCGGATCTGGTTTGCATCCAGCGGCGAACGGGGCGAAGGCTCGACATTCTCCTTCAGCCTGCCGCCGATGGATATCGAATAATGGATGGTGCTTATGGGAAAAATCTTAGTTGCTGAAGACGAACCGGATATCCGCGATCTGATCGGATTTACCCTGCGCTTTGCCGGTCACGACGTGAAGACGGTGTGCAACGGCGCGGAGGCCGTAGAAGCGGCGCTGGCCAATCCACCGGATTTAATCTTGATGGACGTGCGCATGCCGCGCATGACCGGGTACGAAGCCTGCGAAAAGATCAAGAGCGAGCCTTCTATTTGCCATATTCCCGTGGTATTTCTTTCGGCAAAGGGTCAGGAATCGGAAATCCGCACCGGGTTGGATGCCGGCGCGAGCGAATATTTACTCAAACCGTTTGCCCCGGATGAGTTGACGATCCGGGTGGCCGGGTTATTGGCACAGGCAGCATCGCGCTAGTTCTTCAGGGGGAAGCGCATGAGCGTGGTTTTGCTCAACCAGGAGATCGTCCATTACGAGGTGCTCGGCCGCGGCCGGCCCCTGATCTTGCTGCACGGCTGGGTGGGATCGTGGCGCTACTGGATTCCGGTGATGCAAGCGGCGTCGGTGCAGTACCGCGCCTACGCGCTCGATTTCTGGGGCTTTGGCGACAGCAGCAAGCAGCGCGAGCGCTACAGCATCGACCAGCAGTGCGCCATGCTGGAAGCTTTTCTAGATGAGATGGGGATTGGCCGCGTGGCGTTGATCGGCCATGGGCTGGGAGCGCTGGTGGCGCTGCGCGCCGCGCAGCGGCTGCCGCAGGTGATCGACCGCTTGATGGCAGTCAGCTCGCCGCTGGAAGACAGCATGGTCAACGGGCGGCTGCGCTCGACTGCGCCGCAAGAACTGGCAGATTGGCTGATGGGCCGCAGCCCGTTGGTGGAACCGGTGCGCGCCGACGCGCCAAAAGCCGATCCGCTGGCGGTGCAGTCGTCACTGGCTGGCCTGCCCATGCTGGGCCTGCTGGACTGCTGGCGGCAGTTGAAAACTGCCTGCCTGCTGGTCAACGGACAGGGGGATGGAGCGGTGGAGCCGCCCCGCCTGGATCAACTGGCGAACCTGCCAGAACAAACCCACGCCGTCAGTTTTGAGCAATCGGGGCATTTTCCGATGCTGGATGAAAGCAGCAAGTTTAACCGGCTGATGATGGACTTCCTCTCTCTTCCTTCGGGCGAGAGCCCGCGCCAGCTACAGTTGAAAGAGGAGTGGAAGCGCCGCGTGCGATAATCGACGGGCCATATTCGTGCTTAAGTATTGATCTTTTCTTGACATCAACCCTTCCGCAGGCTATACTCCAGATAACACAACCGGGGAGCCTGGTGCGCCAGGCTGAGAGGAGGACCGCAGTCCTCGACCCTTATGACCTGATCCGGATAATGCCGGCGGAGGGATGATAGGAAACAATAATTCATCACCCTTCGCCAGCGAGGGGTGTTTTTATGGGCGCAAATCGAGCGGTGATATTTGCAAACGGCGCGCTGGATGACCCGGCTGCGACTGCTGCGCTGCTGCGCACGGATGATTGGCTGATCGCCGCCGACGGCGGGCTACGCCACCTGCGGGCAATCGACCGCGCGCCGCATGTGCTGATCGGCGACCTGGATTCGGTCAGCGCGGACGAGGTGGCCTGGGCTGAAGCGCACGGCACGCGCGTGCTGCGTTATCCCCCGGAGAAAGATGACACCGATCTGGAACTGGCGCTGGCTCTGGCGCGCGCCGATGGCTACAAGACGGTGCGCATCATTGGCGCGCTGGGCGGGCGGGTAGATCACATGCTCGGCAACCTGGCGCTGCTGGCCAACCCGGCCCTGGAAGGGCTGGACGCCCGCATCATCCAGCCCGGCACAGAGGTATTTCTCGTCCGCGGGCAGGTAGAGATCGAAGGCGGCCCGGGCGACCTGGTATCGCTGCTGCCGGTCTTTGGCATTGCCCACGGGGTGACGACTACGGCACTCCAATACCCGCTGCGCGGTGAAAGCCTGCTGCCGTACCGCACGCGCGGGATCAGCAATGTGATGCTGGAGAAACGCGCGGCGGTTTCGGTCAGCGCGGGCACGCTGTTGTGTATTCATATATCCCGGGCCGGTATGGAAATTTCACCACCCGCCGGCGCGGATGCTGTGATGTGAGGAATATCATGAGAACCAAAACCATTGTAGTGGATTTTCTGATGCTTTTCGCCATGCTGCTCTCCGCCTGTGGCGGATCAGGCGCGGGGCAGGCCACCGCCCCGGCGCCAACCGCGCCTTCCGGCGCGCCGGTTACGCTCACCGTGCTGGTGCACGATTCGTTCGCGGTCAGCGAAAGCCTGATCAATGAATTCCAGCAGGCCAACAATATCCAACTTTCTTTCGTCAAGGGCGGCGACGTAGGCGCGGCAGTCAACCGCGCGGTGCTGTCGAAGGCCAGCCCGCTGGCGGATGTATTCTACGGCGTGGACAGCACCTTCCTTTCGCGCGCGCTGGAAGAAGACCTGTTTGAGCCGTTTGAAACGCCCATACTCGGAGAAATTCCGGACGAATTCAAGCTCGACGATCAAAACCGCGCCCTACCGGTGGACTACGGCGATGTGTGCATCAACTACGATAAAGCCTATTTTGCCGATAACAACCTGGCCGTGCCCGGTTCGTTGGAAGACCTGCTCAAGTCTGAGTATCGCGGGCTGCTGGTGGTGGAAAATCCGGCAACTTCCTCGCCGGGACTGGCATTTTTGATGGCGACGGTGGCGCAGTTCGGCGCGGATGGCTACCTGGAGTACTGGCAGGGGCTGGTAGAAAATGAGGTGGTGGTAGCCAACGACTGGGAAACGGCCTATTATACCAATTTCAGCGGGTCATCGGGCCGCGGGCCGCAGCCGATGGTGGTTTCGTACGGCTCCAGCCCGGCCGCGGAAGTGGTCTTTGCCGCCACGCCGCTGGACGAGGCGCCCACCGCTTCGATTGTTGCCCCTGGCACCTGCTACCGGCAGATTGAGTTCGTGGGCATCCTCAAGGGCACGCAAAACCGCGCGGCTGCCGAAAAATTTGTCGAATTTATGCTGGACAAAGCGTTTCAGGAAGACATGCCACTGCAAATGTTCGTTTACCCGGTCAACCGCAATGCGCAGCTCCCCGAACCATTTGTAAAATGGGCCCAGGCCGCGCAGCAGCCGGCGCAGCTGCCGCCGGATAAGATCGCGGCCAACCGCCAGCAGTGGATTCAGTCCTGGACAGATACGGTTTTGCGGTGAGCGACGCGCCCACCTGGACCCAGCGGCGTGGATCCGCCCGGCAGAATTTACTGCTGTGGGCGCTGCCGCTGGTGTTCCTGCTGGTGTTCTTCTTCGTGCCGCTGGGGGCAATTTTTCGCATTGCCGCGCAGTCTACTCTGGCGGATGGAGTGGGGGCCAGCGTGGGGCGGGTCGTGCTGCGCTCGCTGGGCTTTACCCTGTGGCAGGCGCTGCTTTCCATGCTGCTGACCATGCTGGCCGGGCTGCCCGCGGCGTACCTGTTTGCGCGGTTTGAGTTTCCCGGCAAGCGGTTGCTGCGCGTGCTGACCACGCTGCCGTTTATCATGCCCACCGTGGTGGTGGCGGCCAGCTTTAACGCGCTGCTTGGCCCACGCGGGCTGGCGAACGTGCTGCTGATGCGCGCCTTGAGCCTGGATGCACCGCCCATTAACCTGCTTAACACGCTGAGCGCGATTTTGCTGGCGCATGTGTTTTACAACACCACGGTGGTGATCCGCATGGTGGGCACAGCCTGGGCGCAGCTTGACCCGCGCCTG
>DATCUC010000425.1:0-2336 GCA_036567625.1 Anaerolineaceae bacterium
GTCTGCTGGCAGTGGTGCCGCAGGCGCGCAGTCTGCCGCCCGCTTTTAGCGCCTGGGAAACGGTGCTGCTGGGGCGCACGCCGCACCTCAACTGGCTGGGGCAGGTTTCGGCGCGGGATGAAGACGTGGTGCGCGATGCCATGCAGCGCACCTTCACCGCGCACCTGGCCGCGCGGCGCGTGGGCGAGCTTTCGGGGGGCGAGCAGCAGCGCCTTTTGCTGGCGCGCGCCCTGGCGCAGGCCGCCCCGGTGCTGTTGATGGACGAGCCCACCACGCATCTGGATTTGAAATACCAGTTCACCTTGCTGGACCAGGTGCGCTCGCTGGCGCGGCAAGACGGTCTGGCCGTGGTGGTGGCCATCCACGATCTCAACCTGGTGCTGCGCTACGCCGATCAGGTGGCGCTGCTGGTAGACGGCAGCCTGCGCGCTTCTGGCAAACCGCTGGACGTCTTCACCGGCGGCCAACTCAGCGAGGCATTTGGCGTTCCGCTGCAGCTTGTGCCGGTCAAAGACGGCCAGCAGCACATTGTCCTGCCGCGGGCCGTGGAAGGCGGCCGCGGCGTTGCGATTGTATAAGGAGTTCTATGCGCATCCTCATCACCGGTTTTGAACCTTTTGGCGAGAGCCGCGTCAATCCATCCGAGCGGCTGGTAGAGCGGCTGGCATCCACCGGTATCCCCGGCGTGGAGCTGCGCGGGCGCATTTTGCCGGTAGATACGCAGCGCGCGCCCGGCGAACTGCTGGCAGCGCTCGATTCCGTCCAACCCGATGCGGTGATCTGCCTGGGCGAGGCCGCGCGCCGCGCTCGCGTTTCGATCGAGCGCGTGGCGGTCAATCTGCTGGATTTTGCCATCCCCGATAACAGCGGCGAAGTGCGCCAGGATCTGCCGGTCGTTCCCGGTGGGCCAGATGCCTATTTTGCCACGCTGCCCGTGCGCCGACTGCATGATGCCGTCCGCGCGGCGGGGCTGCCGGTGGAACTCTCACTCAGCGCCGGCGCGTACCTGTGCAACCAGGTGATGTATACCCTGCTGCACCACCTGCACGCCACCGGGCTGGCAAACGTCCCGGCGGGGTTTATTCACCTGCCGCTGCTGCCCGAACAGGCGGCGGTCTTCTCCGGCCCGCCTGCGCCGTCGATGAGCGCCGACACGGCCGCCCAGGCGCTGGAAATCATCTTGCGCGAACTGGCAAGATCGGCGCAGACCTGATCACCCGCTCTATTGCGCTGGATGCTTTATTCCACGCACTGCGTATAGACGTGGAACTTCGGCGGCTTTTCGAGGTGCTTTTTCACCGCGCACTGGTCAGCCGAGCGCACCAGCGCCTCGTAATACTTCTCAGGGAACTCCGGCGGAACCTGGATCTGCATGTCGATCTGGGCGATCATGCCGGTGGCCGGGTCGCGCATGGCGCGCTGGACGATGCGAATGCCCGCGGTGGGCAGGCCGCGCTGGCGGCAAAAACCCAGCACGTAAATCCCCGCGCAGGTGGCGATAGACGACAGGAACAGCGCAAATGGCGTGGGCGCCGAACCCTCACCGCCGCCCGCCGGGGGCTGATCGGTCATCACCGTGTAGTCATTGAAATGCGCGTCAACGCGCGCGCCGCCAGGAAAATCGACAATCATTTCCATTTGGTTTCTCTCTCCTCTTCGATATCTGAAACGGTACCGGGGGAAACCTGGACGCGCAGGGGTGCTGCTTGATCTGCGCGCGGCCAGAAGAACTTCCAATAGAGTGTAATCGAAATTACGTAAAGAATCAAAGTACCCAGGAATGCCGGGCCAAATCCGTAGCGTACCTGCAACCAGCCGCTGATGGTGGGGCTGAGCGCCCAGCCGAAGTTGTTGGCCATGCTCACCAAACTGGCGATGGTCGCGCGCGCCTTAGCATCCACGCGCTCCATCACGAACGTCTGGTAGACCGGGGAACTCATATTCATCAGGGCGGCGCGCACGTAGTAGGCCGCGGCGCTGAGGAAGAACCAGGGCGAGAATCCCAAAGCAATCAGAAAGGGAATCGACAGCGCCTGCGTGATCACCACCAGTTGGATCTTGCCAATCCGGTCGGCCAGCGGTGGGGCCAGCAGCAGCCCAATTCCCATCGCCAGCGAGCTCCAGGCGAACATCGCCCCAATCGCCGGGTCTGATTGGCCGTATACCTGGCGGAAAAAGACGTTCATAAACGGCATGATCAGCCCCGCGCCGATGGAAGTGACCAGCATGGGCAGGATCAACCGGCCAATCAGGCCGGGGTTCTCGCGCGCCACGGCCAGCGGCGCAAAAGCGGCGCGCTTGTCGCGGCCAATGCGCGGGCTGCGCATCAGCACCAG
>DATCUC010000426.1:0-36983 GCA_036567625.1 Anaerolineaceae bacterium
CTCCGACCGCCGTTCCCCCCACCGCAGCCCCCGCCGCCACCGAAGCTCCCGCAGCGACCGAAGCCCCCAAGGGCATCAAGATCTGCGAAGTAACCGACTCGGGCGGTATTGATGACAAGTCCTTCAATGCCAGCGCCTGGGCTGGCGCTGAAAAAGCCGCCGCGGAATTTGGCGAGGCCAAATACCTCGAATCGCAGCAGCAGACCGACTACGAAAAGAATATCAACGCTTTCATCGATGAAAAATGCGATGTGATCGTGACCGTCGGCTTCCTGCTCGGCGATGCCACCTCGGCTGCCGCTCAGGCGAATCCTGACACCAAGTTCGCCATCGTCGACTTCGCGTACGATCCCACCATCCCGAATGTTCTGGGTCTGGTCTTCGCGACCGATCAGGCTGGCTTCCTGGCTGGCTACGTTGCCGCCGGCAGCACCAAGACCGGCAAGGTCGGCACCTTCGGTGGTATCCAGATCCCGTCGGTAACCTCCTTCATGGACGGCTTTGCGATGGGCGTTAAGTACTACAACGAACAGAAGGGCACCAACGTAGAAGTCCTCGGTTGGAACCCCGAAACGCAGGAAGGCCTCTTCGCTGGCAACTTCGAATCGACCGATGACGGCCGCCGCCTGGGCGAAACCCTCATGGACGAAGGCGCTGACATCATCATGCCCGTCGCTGGCCCCGTTGGCCTCGGCACTGCTGCCGCCGTCAAAGACCGCGGCAATGCCTGGATCGTTGGCGTGGACACCGACTGGACCGTCAGCTCGCCCGATTTCAAGGACATCGTCCTGACCTCCGTGCAGAAGATGATCGACGTCGCCGTGTACGAAGCCGCTAAGCAGGTTGCGGATGGTACGTTCGAGGGCGGTGTCTTCCTCGGCACGCTCGAGAATAACGGCGTCGGCATCCCCGAAACCACCGTGATGAGCGACGAACTCAAGGCCGAAGTGGAACAGATCAAGGCCGACATCATCGCCGGCAAGATCAAGACCACCCCGTAATCTAAGCGGAATCCGAACAAAAAAACAACCTGGGAGCAAAATCCCAGGTTGTTTTTTGTCATATAAGAAATGGTGTTTGTCCTTTATTCGATGATGTTCTTCCCGAATTCACGCAATTATTGATGGTCTCGGCTAAAATGGGTATATACAGGGGATGCAAAAGAATCTCACCGCGCTTCTGTGAGCCTCTGTGTTTGTTTCAATGCTACAATCATCTCACCTACCCCAACCGATTTGGGAGAACATTTCTTATGACGCCTGTTTTGGAATTAAAAGAGATTACGAAACGGTTTCCGGGCGTTCTGGCCAACGACCATATCAGTTTGACGCTTGAGCCGGGGGAGATCCACGCGCTGCTGGGTGAAAACGGCGCGGGAAAGACCACGCTCATGAACATCCTGTACGGCCTGTATCAGCCAGACGAAGGACAGATTATCGTCCGCGGCAGCGTCCAAAAATTCCACTCCCCCTCCGATGCCATCCACGCCGGGATCGGCATGGTGCACCAGCACTTCATGCTTGTTCCTGTGTTCACCGTTACCGAGAATGTTATGCTGGGGGATGAACCTCTCCGGCCTGGCGGTTTCCTTGACCGGAAAACCGCGGCGCAGCACATCCGTGACGTGTCACAGCAATACAACCTGATGGTCGACCCGGATAGCTATGTCAAAGACCTGCCGGTGGGCGTGCAGCAGCGCGTCGAGATTATCAAGCTGTTGTATCGCAAGGCGGATATCCTCATTTTCGACGAGCCGACCGCCGTGCTCACGCCACAGGAAGCCGATGATTTGTTCAAAATCATGCGCGGCCTGACACAGCAGGGCAAGTCTATCATCTTCATCACCCACAAACTCCGCGAAGTACTGGATGTGGCCGACCGCATCACCGTCATTCGCCGCGGCAAAGTTGTTGGTTCCACCCTGCCCAGCGAAGCCGACCAGGAAAAGCTGGCCGCGATGATGGTGGGCCGCGCGGTGGATCTGGAACTGCAAAAAGAAATCGCCAGGGTGGGTGACGTTGTCCTGCAGGTAAACGACCTCAGTGTGCTGGATGAACGCAGCCAGCTCGCCGTGGATGAGATCAGCTTTGATGTTCGCGCCGGCGAAGTGCTGGGCGTGGCCGGGGTGCAGGGCAACGGGCAAACCGAACTGGTAGAAGCCCTTACCGGGCTGCGCCAGCCGCTCTCCGGTTCGGTCCATCTGACCGGGCACGACATCACCCGCGCTCACCCGCGCCAGATCACCGAATTAGGCACAGCGCACGTTCCTGAAGACCGCCAGCGTGACGGCCTGGTGTTGACCTTCCCCATCTACGAAAACCTGGTGCTGCAAACCTACTATCTCTCGCCCAACGCGCGCGGCATCAATATTCATTGGGATGACATCCATAAAGAAGCCCAAACGTTGATCAAAGAATATGACATCCGCACGCCCAGCGCGGAAACTACCGCCGGATCGCTTTCGGGTGGCAACCAGCAAAAGGTGATTGTGGCGCGCGAGCTTTCGCGCCCAATCAAGCTGCTGATCGCCTCGCAGCCCACCCGCGGCCTCGACGTGGGTTCGATTGAATATATCCACACGCAAATCCTGCGCCGCCGCGACGACGGCGTGGGCGTGCTGCTCGTATCCACCGAGCTGGATGAGATCATGCAGCTTTCTGACCGGATTGCGGTCATGTTCCGCGGCAAGATCGTGGCAGTGGTCAATGCCGCTGATGTCACCAAAGAATACATTGGCCTGCTCATGGCGGGCGTCCATCCGGAAGATGCGCGCGGATCAAACGCCAATAACGGCAGTGAAAAAGAAGAAACCCGGCTGACGGGGGGAGGTTCCGGTGATGAATAACTCCACGGATCAACAACCGGTTGAGAAAGCCCCGGAACAACGGGAAGATGCAGGCAAAGTCCTGCTGAACGAAATCACCAATCCAACGCCGCCCAAAGGCAAGCCGCGTCGGGGGATCGGGCAGTTTGCGCTGATCCCGCTGCTGGCGATTGTATCCGGCCTGATTCTTGGCGCGATCTTCATCATCATCACCACGCAAGAAGTCTATGCCGCCTTTGGCCAGTCCTTCAGCGCCGGCATGGCGGAAGCCTGGCGCACGGTAGTCACCGCGTACGGGGCGCTCTTTGCCGGTTCCATCGGCGACCCGGCGCGCATCATTGCCGCGCTCAATGCGGGTGAAGCCGGCGAAATCCGGCGCGCATTCAACCCCTTCCTGGAGAGCCTGGTCACTTCCACGCCGTACATTTTTGCCGGTTTGGGTGTGGCCCTGGGCTTCCGGGCTGGCGTATTCAATATTGGTGCGGAAGGCCAGATCTTCATTGGCGCGGCGGCTTCGGCCTTCGTTGGCTATTCGCTCAAGGGCCTGCCAATGATCATTCACCTGCCGCTGGCCATGCTGGCCGGGGCGGTTGGCGGCGGCCTGTGGGGCTTTATCCCAGGCTGGTTGAAAGCCAAAACCGGTGGGCATGAGGTCATCAATACCATCATGATGAACTATATTGCCTTCCGCCTCAGCGACTGGCTGCTGACCGGGCCGATGAAGCGCCCGGGTTCCTTCAACCCCATCAGCCCCAACATCGAGCCCAGCGCGGTGCTGCCGCGTTTCTTTGGCGACCCCATCCGCTTCCACCTGGGCTTTTTCATCGCCCTGGGCGTGGCGTACCTGGTCTACTGGTTCCTGTTCAAGACCACCTGGGGCTTCGACCTGCGCACGGTAGGCGCGAACCCGTTTGCCGCCAAGTACGCGGGCATGAACGTGGCCCGCAACACCATCGCAGCAATGGCGCTTTCTGGCGCGTTGTGCGGTCTGGCCGGAGCGAATGAAGTGCTGGGCGTGAATTACAACCTGGCGATGGCTTTCTCTTCCGGCTACGGTTTTGACTCGATCGCTCTGGCCCTGCTTGGCAACAGTCACCCGGTGGGCGTGGTGCTGGCCTCGCTGCTGTTCGGCACGCTGCGCAACGGCGCGACGCGCATGCAGGTCATTGCCAACATTCCCATCGACATCATCTCAATTCTCCAGGCCGTCATCCTGGCCTTCATCGCTGCTCCGGCGATCATTCGCACCATCTACCGCCTGCGCACTCCCTCGAAGGCGGAAGGCGCGGTGACCCTGAGCAGTTGGGGAGGGAATAAATAATGGCTGCCCAAACCGCTCTTCGCAAACAAGTAGAAATCGCCAGCCCCACCCGGCGCATCACCATGGGGATCATCTTCCTGGCACTCGGCCTGCTGACCATCCTGGTGTTTACCAACGGTATCACCGCGGACATGCGCACCAGTTTTGGCCTCAACGCCAGCGGGGCTACCACGCAAATTGACCCCTGGGTCGTGCACACCCTCACCGCGCTGTATGTGATCGCTGCCTTTGCCTTTGGCGCGGGCGGCTACCAGTTGATCCGCGGTTTCAAGCATTGGACCAACTGGGTGCTGGCGCTGGTGGTGTTTGCATTTATCTTTGGCTTCCTGGTGTGGGCCGCGGCGGATAAGTCGCTCAACCTGGCCGGGCTGGTTGCCACCACGCTCAACAAGGCCGTACCCATCACCCTCGGCGCGCTGTCGGGCATCCTGTGCGAACGCGCCGGCGTAGTCAACATCGCCATTGAAGGCATGATGCTTTCCGGCGCATTGACCGGGGCCATCGTCAGCAGCATCACCCACAACCTGTGGGCCGGCCTCGGCGCTGCCATGCTCACCGGCCTGGGTATGGCGCTGATCCACGCCTGGCTGTCGATCAAGTATAAGGTCAATCAGATCGTATCCGGAACGGTGATCAACATCTTCGCCACCGGGCTGACATCGTACATCTCGGCCAAGTTCTTGCAGTCCAATGAAGCGCTGAACAACCCGGGCATCTTCCAACCGATAGCGATCCCTGGCCTGGTGGATATTCCCTTCCTGGGCGCAATCCTCTTCCGCAACAACATCTTCGTGTATGCCCTGTTCATCTTCCTCATCGTGCTCCAGGTGGCGCTGTTCAACACGCGCTGGGGGCTGCGCGTGCGCGCGGTTGGCGAGCATCCCAAGGCTGCCGACACGCTGGGCATCAACGTCATCCGCACTCGCTACTACTCGGTAATGCTGGGCGGCCTGATGGCGGGCTTTGCCGGAGCATACTTCACCCTGGGCTCGGTTGGCCGCTTTGATGAAGTGATGACCGCCGGGCGCGGCTTTATCGGCCTGGCTGCCATGATCTTTGGCAACTGGACGCCGGTTGGATCGTTCGGCGCCGGACTGCTGTTCGGCTTCGCCGATGGCCTGGCCACCCGCCTGGCAATCCTGCAAGTGCCCATCCCATCTCAGTTCTTGCTCATGGCTCCATACGTCGCCACCATGATCATCCTGGCCGGTGTGGTCGGGCGCAGTCAGGGCCCTGCCGCGGACGGCGTACCCTACGAGAAAGAATAACCGCTTCCCTCCGTTTTCTCAAACGAGGCCGGCGCTGCCGGCCTCGTTTTGACTCGCCGCCGGCGCCGTTGCACCGTTCGATTCTACTGGTATAATGCGCAATGTGTGGAAGAAGCTGTTCTTAACCATTTGGATCTGCGGCATACTCTTTCCAGCAGCCTGGGCCAGCCAAAAATGGCCTGCCACGGCTGCCCTCTTTCAACGTTTTTTTAGCACGGAAACCCCGCATATCCTGGCGCACATCTTTCTATTTACGGTGTTAGGCTGCGCCGCGTATCTGGTGGTCCCTGGCGCGCGCCAGCATTGGTGGATTGCGCTCTTGATGATCTTGATCATCGCCCTGATGCAAGAAAGCGTGCAGGTCTTTGCCATTGGCGGCTCGATCTCCAACGAGGAACTGTTTGACCTGCGCGTGGATATCACCAGCGGCCTGGCCGGTATTTTCCTGGGCGCGTACATTGCGCGCGCCCGCCTGCAGCCGGTCCAATGACGCTACCGCGATTCCGCGAAAGGAAACCCATGAAGAAAAGTCTCCTGTTAACCTTGCTCTTGATCGTGCTTTTGCCGATCCTGGCGGCCTGTGGGGGCCAGGCCGCGCAATTGACGCCTACTGCTGAGGCGACGCTTGACCAGAACCGGATGAACACCGCCGTGGCGGCGACAATGAGCGTGCTGAGTACCGAGGTGGCCTCGCTGAAGGCCACTGCCGCCGCGCCCACCAAAGAACCCACCGTATCCGGCACGCCGCCAGCCGGAACGCCTTCCGCGGCGGTCACCGCGACATCTCAGCCGCGCAGCGCGGTGTGCGACTTCGCCGCCTTTGTGGCCGATGTGACCATCCCGGATGGCACAATGATCCCGCCAAATACCCCATTCACCAAAACCTGGTCGATCAAAAATATCGGCACCTGCACCTGGACGCCCGAATATCAGATCGTTTATGACGGCGGCGACCTGTTGGGCAGCCCAATGGCTGTGCCGATGGTTGACCGCAATGTCGCTCCCGGCGAAACCGCGCAAATTTCCATCAAAATGACCGCCCCGGCGGACAACAAGCTTCACTGGAGCTACTGGAAATTCCGCAATCCCACCGGCGGCGTCTTTGGCGTAGTGGATGCCGCCACAGGCGAGGAACGCCCGGTTTGGGCTTCGATCCAGATCGGCAACGTGTACAGTTTTGTGGATAATATGTGCCTGGCCACCTGGAAGACGGGCGGTGGTACCCTGCTCACCTGCCCCAGCGACCCCACTTCCACCACTGGCGCGGTGTACCGCATGAACAACTCGCAGTGGGAAGGTGATGTGATCGAAGACGAGCCGGTGCTGGTGCTGGCCCCGCCCGCCGGAGAGGACACGACCATCGTCGGTCAGTTCCCACCCGTGATTGTGCCTACCTATAACCGCCTGATCACGCGCATTGGCTGCCTGCGCGACGTACCCGACTGCAGCGCCACGGTGCGCATCACCTACAGCGTCGACGGCGGGCCGGAACAACCCTTGTATGAGGGCGAACAGCTATATGACGAGTCGGTTGACCCGATCGACATCAAGTTGCTCAATTACAGCCTGGCGAACAAATCGGTGTCCTTCCTGTTCTATGTCACCGCGCACGGCGAAGGCACGAATACCAAAATCTTCTTCTTCGTTCCGCGCCTGGACCCGGGTACGTAACCAACCATCTCAATTCTTGCGAAAAACGGCTGGATGCGCGCATCCGGCCGTTTTGATACTTTCCCACCCGTGCTTGTAGAACGCGGGGCGCATGGCCGGAGCGACCATTCATGCTATGATAAGGATGCGTAGCCAGAGCAGCTTTCGGCTGCGCACTTGCGCAAAATTTATCTACGCATCTGGAGTCTGGCATGGAATTCCTTACTGATCCGCAATCCTGGATTGCCTTATTGACCCTTTCAGCACTGGAAATCGTCCTGGGAATTGATAACATCGTTTTCATCTCCATTCTTGCCGGAAAACTACCCGGCAAGCAGGCAGTCACCGCGCGCCAGTTGGGCATTGGCGCAGCGCTGGTCACCCGCGTGCTGCTGCTGTTTTCCATCTCCTGGATTGTGCGCCTCACGCAGCCGCTGTTCACCATCGCCGGCTGGAACGCCAGCGGCCGCGACCTGATCCTCATTGCTGGTGGGCTGTTCCTGCTGGCCAAAAGCACCTTTGAAATCCATGAGCGCCTGGAAGGCGAAGAAGATCACGGGCGCGAGGTGCGCGCGCCATCATTGGCCGCGGTTGTGGCGCAGATTGCGCTGCTGGACATCATCTTCTCGCTCGACTCGGTCATCACCGCGGTGGGCATGTCGAACCAGTTGGTCATCATGATCGCGGCAGTGCTGATCGCCATGCTGATCATGCTGCTGGCCTCGGGCACAATCATGGATTTCGTCAACCGCCACCCCACGGTGAAAATGCTGGCGCTCAGCTTCTTGCTGCTGATCGGCTTTTCCCTGGTGGTTGAAGGCATCGGCGTGCATATTCCCAAGGGCTACATTTACTTTGCGATGGGCTTCTCAGTACTGGTAGAGTTCTTGAACCTGCGCGCGCGGCGCAAGACCTCACCTCCGGTAGAACTGCGCACCCCCTACGTGCACCGCAAGATGCAGGACAGCGCTTAAAGCTTGCGAATACCCGGGAAACGCGTCGCGATGATCAGCCCGTACACCAGCGAGATCACTGCGCCGATGCCCAAAGAGAACGCTGCGCCCATCCAATCGGCCATAAATCCGGCCTGCAAACCGCCCAGCCGCATGGCCACCTGGGTGGTCATCGTGTAGTAACTCATCACCCGGCCGCGCATTTCATCCGGCGAGGCCACCTGCAGCAGGGTATTGGCCAGCGCATTTTGCCAGGTGAACACAAAGCCCATCACCAGCAGCAGGCCCAGCGAAAGCAAAAACGACCTGGAGGTTGAGAAGAGCAGCAGCACCGCCGGAAAACCGATCGTGCCGATGGTCAGCATCAATCCGCGGCGCGCGTTGGTATGCAGCGAGGCAATATACAAGGCCCCCGCCACCGCCCCAATGCCCACCGCGGCCATCAGCAGGCCCAATGGCAGCGCTTCGGGCGAAACACAGCGCGCATTATTCAAGCCGCAGATCAGGCCTACCACGGGTTGGGCGCTCTTGAAGAGAATCTCCTCGGCGAAGACCGGCATTAAGGTGCTGTACGGCATCGACAAGAAGGCACTCACCGCCACCACGCTGATGATCACCAGGATGTTTTGCTGGCCGCGGACGAAACGAATGCCCTGCCCCATGTGCATGCGCACATCGGAGGCCACCGCGGCATGGTATTCGGGCCTGGGCAAGTTGCGCATCAGCGCCAGGCTGACGATCACCGCCAGGAAGGTGAATGCATTCAATAGAAAAGCGATGCCTTCGCCAGTGGCCGCGACGATCACCCCGGCCATAGCCGGGCCGACCGCCCGCGCCATGTTAAACATGGCCGAGTTGAGCGCGATGGCGTTCATCAGATCGTCTTTGCCTTCCACCATTTCCACGGTGAACGCCTGGCGCGCGGGCAGGTCAACCGCCGTGGCCGAACCGAGGATAAAAGCCAGCACGAACACATGCCAGATCTGCACCCGCCCCGAAATAGTCAGCCCGGCCAGCACCAGGGCCTGAATAAGCATGATCGACTGCGTGGTGACGATCACCCGGCGCTTGGAAACCCGGTCGACCAACGACCCGCCCCACAGTGACAGGGGAACGAGCGGGATCAACGCCACAAAATTGATCAACCCCAGCGCCGCCGCGGAGCCGGTCAGGCTGTAGACCAGCACCTGCTGCGCCATGGTCTGCATCCAGGTGCCGATGAGGGAGATCGTCTGCCCAATAAACCAGATGCGGTAGTTGCGGTGATTGAGCGCGCGAAATGTGCTGGAAGTGCGCAGTCCGCGTTTGGGTTTTTCGGTGATTGTCGTATTGCGCATACGCTGGGGTCTGCCAATCTATGCCTGAATGATTCTCCGCTTAGTCAACCTGATAGGGTACTTCAATAATCACTACACCGGGTTGAGCCAGCAGTACCATTCGCAGTAAAAGCGCTGTCTGGCTGTGCAGCAGGCTGCTCCACAGACCGCGCGAAACGAACTGGGGCACGACGACGGTAATGACTTCGTTCGGTTGGCGGATGCGAGCCAGGCCCACAATATAATTTACCAGCGGCTCGATCAGCACCCGGTACTGAGAATCGAGCACCACCAGGCGGTAGCCCTCGCCGTATTTAGCCCATTTCTCTTCCAGGGCGGCTGTTTGCTCCGGTTCGATCGACACGTACACCGCGGTAATATCATCTGAAAGCGAGCGCGCAAACCGCAGGCCTTCCAGCGTGCCTTGATGGACGCCGCTGATGGGCAAAATCACGCGCTGATGCGAAATCCGCGGGCGGCTGCGCACATTTTGCAGCGAGAGCTTCTTTGCCAGGCTTTGGTAATGGCGATGCGTTGCCGAGAACAGCAATGCCAGGATGGGGATGATCAGCACCACAATCCACGCGCCGTCTACAAATTTGGTGATGCCAAAGACCAGGGTCACCACTGCCGTCACCAGCGCGCCGATTCCATTCACCACCATCTTGAGCAGCCATTTTTGATCATGGTGCACCACCGAGCTGGTTTCCACCAGTTCCTGCCCCGGAGCCAGCCGGCCAGATTTCCACCAACGGTACGCCATTCCGATTTGCGACAGGGTAAACGACAGGAAAACGCCGATGGCATACAGCGGGATGAGCCGGGTGACGCTGGCATCGAACAAGATAATCAGAACGATGGAAGCCAGCGCCAGTACGATAATCCCGCGCGAGAAAACCAGACGGCTACCGCGGAAGGTGAGCTGACGCGGCATAAACCCATCTTTCGCCAGGATGGCCGCCAGGCGTGGGAACCCGGCGAAAGCTGTATTGCCCGCCATCACCAGGATAACCGCGGTCATTGCTACTGTGATCAGGTACAGGAAACCCTCACCACCGTAAACGGTGCGCGCAATCTGCGAGACCACAGTTTCCTGTTCCGATGGCAGCGCCTGGACGTGCGCAGCCAGGAACGAAATACCCAAAAACAGGATGGACAGAATGAAACCCATCCACACCAGCACAATGCCCGCGTTGCGGCTGCGCGGCTCTTTAAAAGCCGTCACGCCGTTAGCAATCGCTTCAATACCGGTCATAGCCGATGTGCCGCTGGCAAAGGCGTGCAGCAGCAAAAACGGTGTGAGGATGCCCAGCGTGCCAAAATTTTCATAGGCCGGCGGCGGATCGATCACAATCCCCAGCCCACCAAAGATGAACTGCCCCATGCCCACGAACACCACCAGCAGCATCAGCAGCAGGAAGATGTAGGATGGGATGGCAAACGTCAGCCCAGATTCGCGCACGCCGCGCATATTCACCACCATGATAAAGATCACCAGCACAATGGCCAGCGGCACGCGGTAAGCGAATACAAACGGAAACGCGGAAACAATCTGCGCCACGCCGGACGAGATCGACACCGCTACGGTAAGGATATAGTCGGTCAGCAGCGCCGCGCCGGCAATCTGCGCCGGCAGGTCGCCAATATTATCGCGAGCGACAATATAGGCTCCGCCCCCGCTGGGATAGGCGTGAATGGTTTGCTCGTAGGAGATTACTACGATGACGATCAGCGCGACGATGGCAATGGACAGCGGAAACACATTGGGCAGGGCTGCCGCGCCCGCCGCGGCCAGGATAACCAGCATTTCCTGGGTGGCGTATGCCGTAGAAGACAGCGCATCCGAAGCAAAGACAGCCAGCCCCACCAGTTTTCCAATCGTCTGGTGCGGCGAATCGGCGGTGGGCAGCGGGCGGCCAATCAACCAGGTTCGCCACCACTGCTGGCGGTTCTCTTTGACTTCGCGCTTAAAAGTAGCCGATTCTACCGAAACGTCTTCTTCGTAGTCGTCTCTCATTTTCTTTAATCACTTTCAAGGCAGAAGCCCGCGCATCATAGAATCGGAGACCTGCCTCAAGACGCCGCGGTCTTGCCAAATATGCATTATCCAACTGACATTATACTATCTGCGCGTGGTTATGGGCCTTTTCGCGTGAGATATTCGCGCACATCGGAGTTCATCTGGATGTCTTCCACGGTAAAGATCGCCCAGGGCGTTCCGGCGTCCATCCAGGTCAGCGCGCCTACCTTGAGCGTAAGCAGGCCGTTCAGATCGCCCCACTCGCGCGAGTCGGTAATCCACAACACCTTGGCGGTGCTTTTTTCATCTTTATAGCGCATGGCTTCCATCATGCGGATCAGGCCGGTGGCCGGGTCAAAGCGGACTACAAACTGCTCGCTGCCGCCTTCAAATGGCACATGCAGCAGGGCCGTGTACTCATCCACTGCTTCCCAGCGCACCCGCGGATCGTTGAGATATACTGACGGAGTCCAGATCGTTTCCGCCCACAGGCCCAGGTTTGCGCCCTGGCGCGAGTTGGGGTTGTCGCCGGTAACCCCGAAGGGCAGTTCGAATAACGTTTTGCCGTCCACGTAGCGCTCGTCAACCCGAAAAACCGGGATGCCAAAGAATGTCGCCTCGATATAATGCCGGTATCCCTGCCCGGAAAGATGCGTGAAGCGAAACCGCGCCGGCAGATAGAATGGCCCTGCCGGGCGGATTTTGGCGCGTCCGCTAATCACCACGCTTTCGATTACCGGCATCTCGCTGCCGTACACCGTGGCGTAAAAGCGCTGCACCGGTGCGGGAAGGTCTTGCGGAACAGGAACCACACGTATGCTGCCCGGCTGCAAAGCGACCGGTGCAAAAGGCCGAGGCTGCACGCGCAAACCGGCCCAAATGACCACCGCCATAACACCAATGATGCTGGCGAGAATGAGAAGTGCTTTAAAGAAGGCAGCCATGCAACCACTCCTGGGATGAAGTATCGGTGAAAGGCACGTTCTTGCGCGTGTCGCCGGGATGATGGAAAATCCCGTTCAGTATACGCCAGAGTTGCCTATTCGGGAATAGTACGGCGGCTATTCCTGACGCTCGGGCAAGACCACAGTGAACTTGCTGCCCTCACCAGGCTGACTGTCTACCGTCACCATGCCGTTATGCCGCTCGGCGATGCGGCGCACGATGGCCAGACCCATGCCCATTCCATCCGTCTGGTCTGCTTCCTGCGGGCGGAAGAACGGCTTGAACAGCGACGCCAGGTGTTCTTGGGCAATTCCCCGGCCGTTGTCTTCGACAATGATTGCCACCTGGCGGCCTGGCCGCGGCTCGCTTCTCACCCGGATTTGCGGCGGCACGCCTGGGCGGGCGTAGCGCATCGCATTCGACAACAGGTTTTGCAGCAGCTGCCCCATCTGCAGCCCATCCGCGGCAATCACCGGTAGCAGCCCGACATCAATCTCAGCGTGAGATTGTTTCACCAGCAGTTCCAGATCTTGCAGCACATCGTGCACCGTCTCGTTTAGGTCAACCGGGAGAAACGAACGGCCCTGGGTAGCCACGCGCGAGTATTCGAGCATTCCATCGATCAACGCACGCATGCGCGTGCTGGCGGCTTGCATGCGATGGACGTAATCCAGCTGATTGGCCGTCAGGTTCTCGCTATTGTTGCTTACCAACAGATCGCCAAAAGCCTGCACCTTGCGCAGCGGCTCGCGCAGATCGTGCGATACGATAAAGGCAAAATCTTGCAAGTCCTGGTTGGAGTGTTTCAACTGCTCCATATAGTGGTGCAGTTCCTTTTCGGCGCGTTTGCGCTCGGTGATATCTTCCAATGTCGCCACGGCGGCCACAGTCTGGCCGTTGGCATCGGTCACCGGCGTAGAGCGGATATTCATAATCCGCTCTACGCCCGTGGGCAAAAACATATTGATTTCCTCGCCGGAGACGACCTCCTGACGGAGGATTGAGCGCGCCAGCGGCCAGTCTTGTGGCGCAACCGCGCGCCCATCCGCAAAAAAGGCTGTCCACCGGCTGTATGCCTCCACACCGGGAATTTCGTCATTTTGAATACCCAGCAGCCGCAGTAAGCTGGCATTGCGCCGGAGAATCCGGCCGGTGGGCGCTTCAGCGATCACTACGCCGGAAAGCATTTGATCCAGCACGGCGGTGAGCAGCGCCTGTTCAGTTTGCATGGCCTTGCGCGCCTCAACCTCTTCCGTGATCTCGATTAACTGCAGCAGCACGCCTTCCATGCCACCGTGCGCATCCATCATCGGAATAATGGAAAGGTCGTAATGCGCCAGCTCCAGCCCAGACCCGTGATCAACCGCGATGGAAAAATCGCGCGAGAGGAACGACTCTCCGCTGCGATACACGCCGTCCAGGGTGGCGATGAAAACCGAAGCTGCCTCCGGCCACACTTCGGCGACGGTACGCCCAATCAGTTCGCCCTTGCCCCGCGCCACCTGCTCAAACGCCGGGTTGACGTACTGGTAGCGGTAGTTCGGGCCCTGCAAAAAGGCAATTCCTACCGGGGCTTCGGCCATCATGCGTTCCAGCAGTTCACGCTGCCGCCGGATTTCTTCACTCAGGCGCTGGCGCTCGGTAAAATCTGCCGCAAAGCCCAGCGTGCGCACCGCCTTGCCCTGCGCGTCGCGCTGCACCACAGCCCGGTCTAAAATGTGCACCCAGTAGCCATCTGCGTGACGAAGGCGATATTCCATCTCATACATATCGCAATCGCTTTCCCAAACCTCGTTCAGTTTCTGCATCACCAGCGGATAATCATCCGGGTGCATATTTTTTAACCACCAGTTGTGGATGGTGGTCACCGTGTTGGGATAGCCCAGCAGCCGTTCCACGCCTTCGGAATGATAGATTTCCTGAGTCTCCAGGTTCCAATCGTACAGCAGCCCGCTGATGGCCTGCGTGGCCAGACGAAAACGCTTTTCGCTTTCTTCCAGGGCCTTGCGCGCGAGGTGCTGCTCGGTCATATTGAAGAAATATGCCACCCCGGTCAGGGTTCCGTCCGGGTTTTCTCCCAGACGGTTGACCGCGATCAGTATCGGAACGCGGCTGCCGTCTTTGCGAATGAGTTCTTTTTCAAAAGGCGTAGGCGTGAGGCCGGCGCGCATCTCCACGTTGGCACGCTCGTCCAATGCGCGATATTCAGGCGGGGTCAGCTTATGCCAGTTGATCCGCCCGGCCTCAAAATCCTCGCGCGAGTAGTCTACAAGCTGCAAGAAAGCATCATTCACTTCGTGGAGCGTGCCGGTTTCATCCCACAATTGGACGCCGATTGCACCGACGTCAAAAATCCGGCGGAATTTCGTCGCGTTCGCCCGCAGTTCTTCTTCTGCCTGTTTGCTGGAGGTGATGTCGCGCAGAATTCCACCCCGGTACAGCGGCGTTCCATCCTCGCTCACCTGCACGCTGACGTGATCAGCGACCCAGCGATACTGGTCATCTTTGCGCCGGAAGCGATACTCTACGCGCGCTTTCCCGGTCAGCAAGGCGCGGCCCATCTCCTCTTGCAGCATGGGCAGATCATCCGGATGAACACGCTCGAACACTTCGGCAGTGCTCATCGCGTCCATCTCTTCAGGGGTGAAACCCAACACCTGCGTCACCACCGGGCTGATATAGTCATAACGGTCGGTAATCAGGTCGCGGCGATAAGCCACATCCAACGAATGCTCCAGCACCGCGCGAAAGCGTTCCTGGGCTTCGCGCTGCGCCTGCTCGGCCTGCTTACGTTCGATGGCGTAGCGAATGATGCGTTCCAGCAGCAGCGGCGTAGCCTCGCTCTTCGAGAGATACATCGTCGCGCCAGCCTGCATCGCCTCGACGTCTACAGCGTAACTGCCGCGCCCGGTAAAGAGAATGAGCGGCGCGGCATACCCTTCGGCCACCAGGTCGCGGATCAGTTCAATACCGGTACCCTCGCCCATGTCGTAATCGATCAGGGCAGCATCGAAATTGCGAGAACGCAATTTATCGCGGCCTTCTGACAGGCTCGCGGCCCATTCTAAGGTGACGTTGCTGCCCTGCGCCTGGGCCAGCATTCCACGCACGAGGATAAAATCTTCCTCATCGTCATCCACATGTAATATATGCCAAGATCGCTGTGCTTTTTCCAACACCGCTCCTTGCCTGTACCGGTATTGTGCTGCGCTTCGATTATCGCACAACAAAAATAGACGCGCAATAGAAACATTCGTCCAGGCCCGCATCTGAGGTTTTCCTTTGAACAACCAGCATTCCCTTACAAATAAGATAGCCCCCGCAAATTAGCCGAAGTGACCTTCTAAAATCCTACGAAAACACATATAATTTATCCGTATCCAATCGCTTTTGCTAATGGTTTTCACCAGCAAGATCGCTATGCAAGTACCTGGTCTGGAAAGGTATTGAGTAAGAAGTGATGTGAAATACCGGAAGATTGCGGGGCGGGCCGCCGGCCCACCCGCGGGCAAGCGCATCATCATTGCAGCCTCAACGCGAAACCTTCCAACGGCTCATGCTGACCAGGAAAATTACCGGTAACCTCGAACCATGCCTTTCGCAAATCTACTTCGCAGCTACCACACCAGTATTCGCCACAAATTAAACTTTACGTCGGTTAGTTTTGGATTGCTGCTCCTCATCTGTACAGCCGTGCCCCTGTACTATGGCGGAAGAAGAATCCTCGAAGCCGATTCCATCGCCCGGCTGCAAGCCGTTTCGGCGCAAAAGCGGCTGACACTGGAAGGCTGGCGAAGCTATACACTGTCGATCATTGAGGGGATCGTCAATGCGCCCAATCTGCAAGCCGATTTGCGCAATGTGTACAGCGCGCCGGCCGGAACCCTTGCCCGGCAGCAGGCAGCAGAATGGCTGGCCCACGATCTGCGAACCTGGACGCAGTCCATCAGAACCTTCGCTGCCCTCACGGTGATCGACCTGGAAAGCGGCGACATCCTCGCGTCTACCCGCGCGGAAGAAATGGGGAAAAACGTCCTGGCAGAAGCATATTTTCAGAATGCAAAAGACGGCGTTTTTATTGAAGACCCGTTTATCTCGCGCCTGTTGAAAGAACCCATCATCCGCGTTTCCTTACCCTTTCATACTCTGGACGGCGGCGGTAAGGCAGTGCTGGCGGTGCGCATCCGGCTGGACAAGATCGATGATATTATGCAGCGCGGTATCAGCGCCGAACTGCGCAACGATGTATATGTGGTTAACAGCCAAACTCAGGTAATCGTCAAACCGCGGGCATTCCCCCAGGCGGTTGTTCTGCAAGATACCATCACGTCTCCGGCTGTCCAGCGCTGCATCACCGGCGAAAGTGGCGCCATTGTGACCAAGAATTATCAAGGGGTGGCCGTGATCAGTTCCTTCACCTGGCTGCCCGACCAGCAGCTCTGCCTTCTGGTGGAAGAGGAACAGGATGCCGCCTTCGCCGGTATCCAGCGCTTTAATGGCGCGCTACTGCTGGCCGCCTCTCTGACTTTCATTGTCGCGCATCTGCTGGGATACCGGTTGAGCCGCAGCATCATCACGCCGCTCCAGTCGCTGCTCAGTCATGTCAACCGCTTTGACGCCGAGGAACTGGACAACCCCGTCACTGTTACCTCGCAGGATGAATTTGGCCGGCTGGCAGACGCCTTTAACCAAATGGCGGCCCGTTTATCGCGCTCGCTGACCGAAACCCGGCGCGTGGCCGAGGAAAACATGGAGCTGTATTACGATGCTCAACAGCGCCGCAATGAACTGCAAGAGGAACGCAATTTTCTCGACAAATTGCTTAATACCTCCACCAGCCTGATCCTGGGGATTGACCGGGATGGGCGCATTGTCAAACATAACCAGGCTGTGGAAAACCTGACCGGTTTCACCTCTGAGCAGATGCACGGTAAATTGTATACAGACCTGCTAGACACGCCCCGCGGCAAATTTGAAAATGTACCCGCAAAAGATGTCTTTTTTGGTGGAAAGTTTCCAGATCAACTTGAAGAACGGTTTGTGATGCGCGATGGCAAGGTGCAGCACATCAACTGGAATGTGGATGCCATTTTTGACAGCAGAGGCCAGGTAGAGTACGTAATCGCTATTGGCATGGATATGACTGCTATAATGCAGGCCGAGGAAAAGCTGCGGCAAAGTGAACAAAATATTCGCATTGCGCTGGCCACAGCCCCTATCTCTATTTACACTACCGACAAGGATTGCCGCGTCACTTTTATTCGCCATCCCTACCCCGGCATTCCCGAAGAACAGATCATCGGCAAGCGCATCGACGCGTTCTTGCCGCCGCCCATGGGCGAAGCGCTGCTCGCCATTCAGTACGCGGTGATGGAAAGCGGGGAAGCACAGTCTGAGCAGTTCACGGCACTGATCAACGACATGCCGGTTCATTACGTCTATTATGCTGACCCGGTATTTGACTCAACCGGCGCGGTGACCGGCATGGCCTGCGCGGGGTATGATATCACCGACCTCAAGAAATCCGAACAGGCGCTGTTGGAGATCAAAGAAAACCTGGAACGGCTGGTGGAAGAACGCACCCGCGAACTGCACCAGAGCCATGCCATCCTGCAAACTATGCTGGATGCGCTGCCCGAAACGGCCACGCTGGTTGACCGCCAGGGTACGATCATCGTCGGCAACCAGGCGCTGGCTGACCGCTTCGACATGGACCTGGAAAGCCTGCCGGGAAAGGTCGTCTATTCGTTCTTCCCGCCGGATGTGGCCGCGCGCAGAAAAAGCCATATCGATCAGGTGTTCCTGACCGCTAAGCCGCTGCGCTACACCGATATGCGCGCCGGACGCTATTACGACAACATGCTCTATCCGGTCATCAACGAAGCCGGCATCGTCATGTCGGTCGCTGTGCTTGCCGTCGACGTGACTGAATGGAAACGCACCGAAGAGGCCATCCGCGCCGGCCGCGAACGGTTGAAGGCGCTGACGCGCAAAGTGGTGGTTGCCCAGGAAGAAGAGCGCCACCGCATCTCGCGCGAACTGCACGACGAAGCCGGCCAGGCGATGACCGCGCTTTCCATCGGACTCAAACTTCTGCATGCCGATATCCCCGAGCAGTTGGCCGCCGAAAAGCACAGACTGGCCGATGCAATCGACCTGGTATCAACCACGATGGAGCGCATCCGCCTGCTGGCCCAGGACCTGCGCCCGCAAGCGCTGGATGCGTTAGGCCTGAACGAAACCCTGGGCGGGTACTGCCGAGAATTTGCTCGCCGCACCAACCTGCAAATCACCTATCAGGGCGCAGAGGCCGGGCCGCTCTCCGATATTGCCGGGGTGTCGCTCTACCGGGTGCTGCAAGAGGCGCTGAATAACGCTGCAAAGCATTCCGGTGGAAGTCACGTCAACGTCATGCTCCAGCTTAAAGGCAGCATCCTCACCCTGTCGGTGCGGGATGACGGCCAGGGGTTTGATCTGAGCGAATTTGCAAAAAACGACGGCCCCGCGCGGCTGAAGAACCTGGGTTTGGTCGGCATGCGCGAGCGGATCGAAATGCTGGGGGGCGTGATGCAGGTGCATTCGATTCCCGGACAGGGAACCAGCATCACGGCGGCGATTAATGTTACCGGTGAATTTATTGAGAAACGAGGAAATTATGATCAAAGTCGCAATCGTTGATGACCACAACCTGGTGCGGCAAGGAATTCGCGCTATCCTGGAAAAATCCGCGGATATCCAGGTGATTGGCGAAGCGTCTGACGGGCAGCAAGCCATCGAGTTGGTGCAGGAACTGGCGCCGGATGTGATGGTGATGGATATCGTCATGCCGCGGCTGAACGGCACGCAGGTGCTTGACCGCCTGAAAAGCATGAAGGTCAACACCCGCGTGGTCGTCCTTTCGATGTATTCTGATGAAACCCTGATCTTCCAGATCTTGCACCGCGGGGCCAAAGGCTACCTGCTCAAGCGTTCAGTTACCGAAGAACTGCTTTTGGCCATCCGTTCGGCGTATCAGAACGAGATTTATCTCAGCCCAGAAATTTCCAGCGTAGTGCTCGCCGATGTCCTCTCCAACCAGCCCAAGGTGGAAGAGCGCAGCGCCTTCGAAGCATTGACTCCGCGCGAGCGTGAAGTGCTGCAGTTAATCGCCGAAGGCCACACCAATGCCGCCATTGCGCAAAAAATGTACATCTCCGAGAAGACGGTGGAAAAACACCGCGCCAGCCTGATGGATAAGCTCAATATCCACGATATGGTTGGCCTGATCCGCTTTGCGATCAAGAACGGCCTGATCTCGTTGGACGAATAGTGCGGCCCAAAGAACCTTGCAAACAACCGCATAGAAATGGGGGCAGTTCTTTGCCAATAGTAGGGTGAAACCCTATATCAACCACAGGCCGGTTATGTAATGATTAATCAGCCTGATCCTCAAGAGGTGGGCAAGAATGGATAAAAGCGTCACAGCAACTGGGTGAGAAGCCTGTATCCTCGTTTATGATGACAACCAGGTCTTTTTAGAAGCCATCACCGGGCTGTTGAGCCGGCAGACCGGCACGCAGATCATTGGAACCACCTGCAAAGAAAGCGCCCTGGCCTGCGCCTAAGAATATTTCCCGGCAATGGTGCTGATCGACATGGATATGCCGGATGCCCAGGGCATTCAGGCGATCAATCAAATGAGAACCATCCTGCCAGAGAGCAAGATCAACGCCATGAGCCTGCTGCTTGACAGTGGATTTCGCAAGCTGGCCATTTCTGCCGGGGCTGATGATCTGGCGGATAAAACTGAATTGCACGAACAGATCGATTTGTTCTGCCGTCAACAAACCAGGTAGACCCGTTTTCTTCGATCGTTATCACACCCTCGCACAGGCCCGCATCGATGCACAGATATCACCCATCCCTCATGCCCCGCAGACCCGGGGCGGTTCAAAAAAAACCCAAATACGCTCCCACTGCTCCATCGACCGGCGCAAAAATGCCTTCGACCCAGCAGATGCTCGCGTTTGCCAGCACGCTTGCGGTAGTTCCAGCTACCACAAGTGGAACAGACCAAATCGCTGAGACTCTTTTTCATTTCGTAAAAGAACATTTTGGGGTGACCGAATTTGCGCAGGCCGCCCCGCTTTCTTCCAGTGAATGGGAGATCGTGTATGGGAAAGGCGTGTGGGAAAACCTGGCGGGTCTGCGCTTCTCGTTCGACGGCGGCTATGCGTTCCCCGATCATGCCGAAGAAGGCTCGGTGGAAGCTTACCTGTTCCCCAAAGACAGCCCGCTGGCGCGCGCCAGCCAGCAAAACGAAGGGGGTTTTTACGCGTTTCCACTCAGCGTTGCCGGAAAAAACCTCGGGGTGATCTGGATGGATGCGCAGCAGCCGCTCAGCCAGGACCGGCTGCGCCTGATCAATGATCTGTGCGACATTACCGCCGGGGCCATGCACCACCACCAACTGGCAGCCGAGCGCCAGTCGATCCTTTCGCGCGCTGCGCAGGTGCGGCGATTAGGCCGCACCATTACCGAAAAAGATTCGTTGCCAGGGGCTTGCGCGCTGCTTTCACAGGCCGTGCACGATCTGCTGCCAGAGGTAAACGGGGTCCTGGTTTCGCTCACCGGTGAAGACGCCGACTCTACGCGATACATCTTCGCGGGAACGCGCGCCCAAAACCAGCCCGAACTGCGGCTGCCCTGGCTGCCGCTCTCGCAGTTTGACCAGGGCGTCCAGCGCCGGGTGCTGACCACCAGCAAACCAGTGCTGGTAACCAATCTACCCGAGGTCACCGATATGGCCATCCTCACCGGGACGGCCTGTGGGCCGAACAGCTCCATTTTGTATGTTCCGATGGTGGTGGGCGGCACGGTGATCGGTATTTTGCAGGCGTACTGCGCGGGGCGCTTCGTACCCGAAGGCGAAGAGGTGCTCAGCTTACTGGCCAGCGTTGCCGCGATCGCCATGCAGAATATCCAGGGCGCGCTAAACCTGCGCCAGGAAGCCGCCCTTCTGGAGCAGACCCACGAAATGATGCTCGACGGCTGGATCCGCATTCTATCCTTGCGTGACAGCGAGACCGAAGAGCACACGCGCCGGGTATGCGACATCACCTTGAAGATCGCTCGCGCCATTGGCTGCGCGGAGAAAGACCTGGTCCATCTGCGCCGGGGAGCGCTGCTGCACGATATTGGCAAGATCGGCGTGCCGGACAGCATTCTGCACAAAACCGGCCCGTTGAATGACGAAGAATGGAAGATCATGCGCCAGCACCCGGTGTATGCGTTCCAACTGCTCTCCGCCATTCCGAACCTGCGCCCCACCGTCGACATCCCCTACTGCCATCATGAGAAATGGGATGGAACCGGCTACCCACGCGGCCTGAAAGGCGAGGAGATTCCCCTCTCGGCGCGCATCTTCTCAGTCGCCGACGTGTGGGATGCGCTGACCTCCTACCGGCCTTACCGCCCGGCCTGGAGCGAAGAAAAGGCCCTGGCTTATGTGATCGAAGAAGCCGGCAAATCTTTTGATCCGCGCGTGGTAAAGGTGTTCTTGTGCAGCGTACTTGGCTTAGATTCGGGCCTGGTGAACTCCATTCCCGCGGCCAAAACGGCCCCACTTTCGTTTTATTGTCAATTTCCCCCGACCGCGCAGAGTACGCCGGTGGGCGTGGTTTGAGCCCCGCCGCTGGCGGCGCTTTCCCGACCCAGGTGATACTCATTATTTGTAATCTGACCAACCGCCATGGACTTTTTGCCTTCCAAGAAAATCTGCGTGAATTTCACCATCGGGTTGATCCTGGCGGTCATCCTTGCCGGTTATGAGCCCGTTTGGAAGGCCTTTGGCCCCGGTGCAATCGCCTTCGCCCTGGTGCCGATCGTAATCATCACCTGGTTTCGCGGCGTGCGAGTGGGTTTACTCTCGGTTCCCTTCCTGCTGATCTCTCTTGGCCTGCTGATCACTCGGTTTCAATCTGCATTTCTTTTCCATTACCTGTACGACGATGGCTGGGTGCCAATGACGGTGATCACGCTTCTGGTCGTCATCACCGGTCATTTTCGCGACCTGCAAAAACGCCTGAAGCAAGAACTGGAGGCGCGCCGCAAGAATGAAGAAGTGCTACAGAAGAGTGAAAAGCTGTTCCACCGCATGTTTGATCAATCGCCGGTCGGCGCAGCGATCGTCGGGCTTGATTATTGCTATGAACGCGCCAACCAGGTGTTTTGCGATATCGTTGGATATACGCAAGAAGAACTGCGTACCCGCACCTTCCTGGATATCACCGCCCCAGAATGCCTGGACCAGGAGCTGGATCTGCTTAAGCAGTTGGAGCGTGGCGAGATCGACAACGTTCAGATGGACAAGCGCTACATTCACCGCTCGGGCAAGACGGTGTGGGTGCAGCTTTCGGTGGTGCTCATTCGCACCGCGAATGGCAAGCCGCTCAATTACTTCCCCATGATGGTCGATATCACCCAGCGCAAGTTGGCCGAATCCTCGCTGGCGAAAGAATCATCCATCAACGCTGCGCTGGTTGATCTCTCCAAAGAGCTGATGTCCGAAACCTCGCTGGAGGACATTCCCGAAAAGGTGCTGGAGCATGCCATGCGCCTGACCAAAAGCGAAATGGGGTTTGTGGGCTACATCGACCCGCAGACCGGCTTTCTCGTTTCTACCAATTTCAGTCACGCGCCGTTTCAAATGTCCCACGATCAGGGCCAGCACCAGGTATTTCAATCCTTCACCGGGCTGTGGGGTTGGGTATTACAGAACCAGCAGTCGTTAATCTCAAATAATCCTGATCAAGACCCGCGCGCTTCGGGCACGCCGGAAGGCCATGTGCCCATCCGGCGTTTCCTATCCTCGCCCGCCATCTTTAACCAACAGTTAGTAGGGCAGGTTGCCGTGGCTAACTCACCCAGGGATTACGGCCCGTCCGAACTGGAAATTGTTGAGCGCCTGGCGACGCTGTACGGCGCGGCCGTTTACCAGCATCTCCTGCGCGAAAAGTTCCATGAACTGAGCATGCACGATCCCCTCACCGGCCTGCACAACCGGCGTTACTTTGAAGAAGAGTTGGAGCGGCTGCGCGGGTCAAATCGCTTTCCGGTCAGTATCATCATGTGCGACGTGGACCAATTGAAGCTGATTAACGACAACAACGGCCACGCTAATGGAGATGAGGTGCTGCGCCGGGCCTCCCGCGTTTTACAATCCGGAGTGCGTTCAGGTGACCTGGTGGCCCGCATTGGCGGGGATGAGTTCGTCATGCTGCTGCCGCACACCCACGCGAAATTCGCTGCGCTGGTCGTGCGCCGCATTTACAACATTATGGAACAAGACAACGCGCGCAACGGCGAACCGTTTGTCATGTTATCGTTGGGTACAGCCAGCGCGGAAAATCAGGCGGATCTGGATGAGGCCCTGAAGCGCGCCGATTCTGCTATGTACCTGGAAAAACAGATACACCGTCAGAGGATCATTTAGCCCATGAACGCTCCCCTTCCCGAAACGATATCTCCGCGCGCCTGCGCCGATGGCGAGCAGCGGTTGGCCCAGGCACTGCGCGATACTGCGTATGTGATCAACCAGTCGTTGAACCTGGATGAAGTTTTGCAATTAATTCTGGGGGCGATCCAAAAAGTGGTGCCGCATGACGCAGCCAATATCATGCTGGTCGAAGATGGCATTGCGCGGATCACCGCGGTGCACGGCTACGAAAAACTTGGGGTAGATAAATCCGTCCTCCTCAACCAGCGCCGGGCAGTTTCGGCTGTACCCAACCTGGTGCGCATGACCCAAACCGGCGAAAGCGTGGTCATACCTGATACCAGCCAATCCAACGATTGGATTAACTTTTCAACCTCGGGCTGGATCCTGTCATTCCTGAGCACGCCCATCCGGCACAAAGGCGTCACCATCGGCTTTATCAACCTGAACAGCAGCATCCGCGGACATTATGCCGAATACCACGCGGAGCGCCTGCGCTCCTTCGCCGACCAGGCGGCTATTGCCATTGAAAACGCGCGGCTGTACGAAAAGGTGCGCGCCGAGCTGGCCTTTCGCCGCAAAGTCGAACTGGAACTGCAAGACGCGATGAATGAGTTGGAAAACCGCGTTGAACAGCGCACGGCGCAGTTGAAGAACATGAACGAGCAGATGAAGATGGAGCTTGAACTGCGGCAAAAAGCCGAGCGCGCCCTGGAAATGGAACGCGCCTCGCTGGCAAAACGGGTGGAAGAGCGCACCGCGGAACTGAGCGCAGCCAACGCCGAACTGGCCAAAGCAGTGCGGCTCAAAGATGCCTTCCTCGCCAATATGAGCCACGAACTGCGCACACCGCTGAACACAATCCTCAACGTTGCCGAAACCCTCGAAGAACAGGTGTACGGCCCGCTGAACGAACGCCAGATGCGCGCAATCCATACGCAGCAGGAGAGCGCCAGCCATCTCCTGTCATTGATCAATGACATCCTCGACCTGTCGAAGATTGGCGCGGGCAAGTTTGACCTGAACATGGATCTTGTGCCGGTTGCCGCGCTGTGCAGCGCCAGTACTAAGCTGGTGGAAGGGACTGCGCGCAAGAAGAACATCCAGATTTCGCTGGTGGTCGACCCGGAAGTCAAGCACATTTGGGGCGACCTTCGCCGCTTGAAGCAGGTGCTGGTCAATTTACTGAGCAACGCGGTCAAGTTCACGCCCGAAGACGGCTTTGTGGGCCTGGCCGTTGGCGGCGACCGCGAGAACAAACTGGTGCGTTTTATGGTCTGGGATACGGGCATTGGCATTCCCAAAGAGAGTATTTCAAACCTGTTCAAGCCCTTCACTCAACTGGATAACAGCCTTGCGCGCAAGTACGAAGGTACCGGCCTGGGCCTGGCTCTTGCTTATCACATCGTTGAAATGCATGGGGGCGGCATTCAAGTGAGCAGCGACCCGGACAAGGGCAGCCAGTTCACCGTTACCTTGCATTGGGATGAGCGCGCGCATGCCGGCCCGGAAGCACAGGCCGAAGACCCCACCCGCCCGGTCGACCTGGAAACCTACAGCAGCATGGGGATGAAGGTGCAGCGCTTCTTCTCCGAGTTCGGCATCGAACTGGTCAGCGATTTTCAGGATGATGGCAACTTTGAGAAAATTATCCAAATGCAGCCGAACCTGCTGGTGCTCAACATTCCCGCCAACTCGGAATGCCGCGCGCTGGTCAATAAAATCCGCAGTGACCCGCGCACGGCGGCCATTCCGATTTTGATCTCGGTCAACCCGGCGGATCCGCGCGAAAGCTGGAACCTGCCGCAGGGAGTAATGCCCTTCAACCTTTCGCTCACGCGCCAGGAATTCCGCAAGGTCTTATCGTCGGTTACGAACATGGGAACCGCCAGCCTGATCCGCAAAGTTTTCCTGATCAATGCGCGCCTGTCCAGCAGTCATGCCGCGCAAACTACCATCCTGCTGGTGGATGATAATGAGCCCACTGTACGCCCCTTAGCAGATTTTCTCACCGCGCGCGGCTACAAGGTGGTGCTGACCTACAGCGGCACGGAGGCCGTAGCGCAGGCGCGTGAACTGCGGCCCAATATTATCCTCATGGACATCCAGATGCCGGGGATGGATGGGTTTGAGGCCATCCGGCGCATCCGCATGGATTCGAGCATGGCCGCTACGCCGGTGGTGGCTCTGACCGCTCTGGCAATGCCCGGTGACCGGCAGCGCTGCCTGGAGGCCGGCGCGAACGAGTACATCAGTAAGCCCATCAGCCTGCGTTACCTGGCCGATATTATTGAAACCGAAATCCAAAAGACGGCTGCTGCCCAATAAGCGGGCGGCTGCCACCCACGGAGGAAATGCATGGACGAGCAGAGTACAATTTTAATCGTTGACGATGAACCGGCCGGGCGTGAAGCCCTGGAAGGTGTTTTCTTCTCCCAGGGATACAAGCTGCTGTTTGCCGAAAACGGACAGCAGGCCTATGACCACGCCCTGGAAGGCACCCCCGATGTGATCCTCCTGGATGTGATGATGCCCAATATGGATGGGTTTGAAGTGTGCCGCAAGATGCGCGCCCACCCTCTGCTGCAAGAAGTCCCGATTCTGATCGTCACCGCGCTGGATGACCGCGACTCGCGGTTGAAGGGCATCGAAGCCGGCGCGGATGATTTCATCACCAAGCCGTTCGACCGCGTTGAACTACGCGCGCGGGTGCGTACCATCACCCGGTTAAACCGCTACCGCCGCCTGCTACTGGAAAAAGCGCGCTTTGCCTGGGTAGTAGAGCAGGCCAGCGAAGGCTACCTGATCCTGGACGAGAACGACCGTATTCTCTACGCCAATCGATCGGTTCGCGTGCTGCTGGGACTGCCCCCGGGCGAAGACGCGCTGCTTGACCAACCCTTCCAGCAGTTCGTCGAAAAGAGCTTCCGCTGCGAGCCAGAAAGCGCCTGGCAGACCTGGCGGGATGATAATGCCTACGAGCCGCTGCCTATTTACCTGATCCAGCCTGAAACGCCCACCAGCCAGCCCATCTGGTTAGAGCTGCGCACGCTGCGCCTGCCCGGGTCTGCCAATCGCAACCGGCTGCTGCGCATCAGCCAGGTGAATGAACAGATTAATTCGCTGTTAGGAATGTGGAATTTCCACTCGTTCCTCACCCACAAGCTGCGCACCCCGGTATCCAATCTGACATTTGGCGCCGAAATTCTCCTCCAGCACCATGACCGCCTGCCCGCCGAAGAAGTGACCGAAATTTTGCGCGGAATGCAGGCCAGCAGCAAGCGCCTGGAACGCGAGATTGACGATATCCTCAAATTCGTCCACACACCGGCGCTGACGCAGGGCCAGCAAAATATTCGCCTGGGCGATCTGCCGGATCGCGCGGCGGAGATCGCTGTAGAAATGAACGTCGCCGATATTTCCGTGACGATGGATGAGAGATTATCCACCAGGGCGCACCTGGGCTTTTCCGGGCCGGCCCTGGAAACTGTGCTGACCGAGTTGTTCGAAAATTCCAAGAAGTTCCACCCGCAACTCTCGCCGCGGATTGAAATCAGCGTTTGCGCCAAAGACGCGGGCATGGCGCTGATCACGTTCAAGGATGACGGCGTGTGCCTCTCGCCTTACCAACTGGCAAATATGTTTACCCCGTATTTTCAGGCCGAAAAGTATTTCACCGGCGAAATTGACGGGATGGGCCTGGGGCTGGCAACCGTGGCCGCGCTGGTATGGGGCGCGAACGGCGAATGCCGGCTTTCCAACCGCACCGACCAGGACGGGATCCAGGTCGATATCCTGCTCCCATATTCTGAGCCCAAGAACGTACAAGATTTTGTGAAGGTGAATGCCCGGCCTGGCAAGTAATCCACCGGCTGCCATTTCTACTCTGCTTCCCCGTGTCGCAGAGACTACCCCCCATCCCCTGTGGGGGGTAGTATTTTTTTGCCAGAATGTAGGGGCAGTATGGGCCAAAAGGTAGGGTTTGCCCCTATTCCTTGCAATCCTGCAATCTGCGATGATATACACAGTAAGCGCGCCGTCCGGGGGTCACTCAGGCGATACTACTCCACCAAACTCGACCCATAGGCGCAAGGCTGGCTGCCCAAAGCAACGATGCTGCTAGTTATGCTAGAACTTCCCATTTCCTGCCAGCCAGACCCCTGGACATCGCGAAAGAAATTCATCACCAACTTGTAGAGAGGAGGGGGAATCACGCAAACGGATCACAAGTTTTCATAGCAGTGTGAAAAATCATCCGATAAAGGCATAACCGGCGAAAGCCGGCGACGCAAAGCCATGGGTCTACCGCCGTTCCAACGGCCATGACTGCCAGGTTGCCGAAGATCACATCTCGTTTGGCGTGATATTTGGCTTTGCAATTGAAAGCCATTTTTTTATCGGATGGCTGATAAATCCTTCATCAACTCGTTACCATGAAAGCCGGTAGAACCGGCTGCCCCAAGGAGAAAAAGCCATGTTCCGCAATTTCAAGACCCTGCTGTTCGTTTTGGTTATCCTGACCATCGCTGGCGCTGCGTACGCCTTCGCCGCTAACAACACCATTGCCCCATCCAATGCCGGCTACGGCACCAGCACCATCAGCGGCTACACCATCGGTGATGTTGTTTACAACCTCGACGATGCCAATCCCAAACTGGTGAACCAGATTACCTTCTCGATTTCCGGTAGCGTCGAACCAGCGTTGGTCAAACTGAACGTCACCAGCGAGGAAAGCTGGAAAGACTGCTCGTATAACCTCGGTACCGCGGTCTGCGCCTTCACCCCCGCCATCGCCCTGACGGATATCACCAAGTTCGACGTAGTCGCCAGCAGCAGCCTCAACCCAGAAGACAACTAAGAGACCCGACTTTACAGTAAGCCGGCTCTTGTAGGACAACAGGCCTGGCGCTGCCAGGCCTGTTGTCCATAAACACGGTCTAGCCCATCCCCCGATCTACGAAAATGGCTCTCTTACGCGCTTCGCTCAAATTGCAAAACCTGGTGTTGCTCGCCTGCATTGCAGCGCTGTGGGTGGCCTTTGGCCCGGTAAACCTGGGAGGGCAGACCGCGTTTGTTCTCGTCAACGGAACCAGCATGCAGCCGCTCTTTTACCGGGGCGACCTGGTACTGGTCCGGCGCAGTCCAACCTACCGGGTGGGCGATGTCATTACCTTCCGCGATAACGACCTGGGCTCGCAGGTCATCCATCGCATCATCGCAGAAGCAGAAGGCCGGTTTATCACCCAGGGTGATAACAATGCCTGGATCGACGAATACCATCCTCAACCCGGAGATGTGATCGGGAAGTACTGGATCTTACTTCCCAAAGCCGGCCGGGTTGTGGAGTGGATACGCAAGCCGCTGCAACTGGCGCTGCTGGTAGGGCTTGTGGGGGGGGTGGTTATGTTCTTAAATATGACGCAAACTGCGACAAAAAAAGGTTCGAAGAAAGCGGCGGCCGGCGGGCCGTCCTCGCTGTTGGAAACGGGTTTGTACGCGCTCGCATTCATCGGGCTGTTTTTTTTGGGGCTGGCCATTTTTGCATTCACTCGCCCGCTGACCCGCGCGGCTGACCCGATCAAATACCAGCAGATGGGCAACTTTTTCTACACCGCCGAGGGCACACCGGAAGTGTACGATACTGGTTCGGTGCAGTCCGGCGAACCGGTGTTCACCCAGCTTAGCTGCTCGCTCAACCTGGGGTTTGTGTACTACCTGGCCGGTGAACAACTCGAAAACATTGCCGGCACTCAGCAAATCCTGGCCACCGTGATCGACACGCGCACCGGGTGGCGGCGCACTTTGCCCCTGACCGGGACAACCTCTTTCAATGGCAATACCTTTACCACCACCGCCGCTCTGGATCTATGCCAGGTGGGTTCTCTGCTGCAAACTGTCAAGGACGAAACCGGGTATTCGCTCAACGCGGACACGCTGCGCATCAGCGCGAATGTGGCCGTGGCTGGAAAACTCGCCGGGCATATTTTCAGCGATCGTTTTCAACCGTCCGTGACGTTCAAGTTTGACGCGCTGCATTTCTCCCTATCCAAAAACAATAGTGAGACCGACCCCCTGCACACCGAAAAAGAAGGGTCCATTGCCGACCCGGGAATTGTGGCAAATACAGTCGGGCTGTTGGGTTGGCAAATGGAAGTGCGTTCGCTACGCGCCGCGGCAGCCGCTGGCCTGGGCTGCGCGCTGGCAGGGTTGGCAGTGGCCGGCTTTTTCGTCTACCGCGCATCGCGGTCTCAGCCGCATATCCTCATTCAACTGCAATACGGCTCCATCGTAGTCGACGTGCACGATGCAGACCCCGAACCGCGGGCACACATGGTGGATGTACTCACCTTTGCAAGCCTGGTGAAAATGGCCGAACGCCAGAATACTGTCATCCTGCACTACGCCTGCAGCGGCGGGCATTTCTACCTGGTGCGCGCGGATGGGTATTGCTACCGCTTCTACCAGAAAACCGCGCCGGAAGCTGCCGCGCTGCCGGATGCCGAGTTCGCCGCCGCGGATTAAGCCCAGCGCAGTCCTTCAAAAACATCCAGGTAGGCCGTCCCCGCGCGGTAGAAAACCGCGGGCTGCCCCGGCGGGCATTCAACCCGAGCCGGACCGGACCCGTGGCGCGTTCCGCGAAAGACATGCACCCATTCGCCGCTGGGAAGCTCTACCCGCATGCGCGTCACACCCGGGCGCAGTACCGGGTAAACGAGCAGGTCGTTTCCCAGGCTGTAGGCATCCGTTTTGCTGCGCCAGCGCGCAGCGGAATCCAGCAGGCACAACGGGCGTAGCATCCCCACCCCGCTGATCTGAGCTTCGGCAGAAACGTGCGCCAGGTAAGGGGCCAGCAGCGCGTGCCATCGCGTGGCGCGCGCAAAATGTTCTAATGTTTCCGGGTCTTGCCAGGGCTGCACCCCGGCCCAGGGGCGGTTGCCCTCGTGCGTGCGCAGCACCGGCGAGAAAGCGTTGGCCTCGCACCAGCGCAGCAGAACCTCTTTACTGCGCTTGATCCAGCGAAATGAGAAATATCCGCCCGCATCGGTGTGAGAATACTGCACGCCAGACAGGCAAGCGCTCAAGGCGCCGGTGACTCCGGCTGGCAGGCCGTCGTGCTTGTTCCAATAAACGACTTGATCGCCGCCCCAATGCATATTCATGCTGCGCGTGGCGCCGGTATACCCTGCGCGGTGAAAGATAAGCACGTCATCCTGCAGCCCCGCCGCTTCCACCGCCTCGCGATTCAACTGCGCCCACAGCAGCGGATAGAGATTGTGCATCTCGCGCCCGGTGCGCCCGTCAAAAAACCGCGCCTGCTCGGGAATATCCTCGCCGTAATCGGCCATCCAACCGCGGATGCCCAGGCCCAGCAGATTTTGCTGGATAACCGTTTCTTGATACCAGCGCCGCGCGGCCGGGTTGGTCAGGTCCAAAATGCCGGTTTGAAAGCCGGCCACAGGATGAACCAGAGCCTCGCCCTGCTCGTCTTTGACCAGGTAGCCTGCGTTCCGGGCAAACTGAAACTGCTCGCCTTCACAATTGAAATATGGGTTGAGGTACGCCAGCCAGCGAATGCCCTGGCCGGCGCAGCGCCGAATTTCCTCCTGCAAGCCTGGATAAAGTTCGGCATTTACCGTCCAGTTCCAAAACAGGCGCTTACCCTGCCAGAAGATCCGCACCCCGGTCCAATCCTGGGTCCAAATGCCGGTAAGTTTGGCTCCGGCGGCCAGCACCCGCTCGACGGTTTCGCGCACATACGGCAGTCCACCTTGAATACCCAAAATGCCGCCTTCAAACACCCAGCGCGGCGGCTCGGGCATAATTCCCACCCGCGCCGCCAGCCCGCCCAGTACCCCGCTCAGCCCTTGCCCGGTGAAGAAATGCACGCGTCCAGATTCGAGAAGTTCCACGGCATGCTGGGTTCTGCCGGAGAAATCCAGCCGGCTGTAACCGCCCGTGTCGACCAGGCAGCCGTAACCGCGCGTGGACAAGAACGAAGGCTGCGGGAAGTAGGTATTCCAGTATTCCCCACCCGCTCCGGCAATCCAGTTCGCCAGCCAGGTATATGGGCGCAACGGGTGGCGGCCCAGACCCATTTCCATCGTCCACATGGGAAAGCGCCGCCCGCGCAGGTTGAGGCTGCCAAACTGCACCCCGCCACCATATACTGCTTCATCGCGCTCAGCCAGAATATTTAGCCGCGCATAGGAAAAGCCCTCTGGAAGCTTGCAGGAAAGGCAAAAACCATCTTCGCCGGGTTCCAGGGTCACCTCTGCCTGGGTTTCCCCTTCAAATAAGCGCAGGCCGTTCTCCTGCACGGCGCAGCCCCGCGGCCGCACCCAGCCACTGACCGCATTGCGAATGCGGCTCAGACCGCCGCCGGTGTGGGTAAAGTGAAAATCGGCTTTGCCAAACTCCAGCAGCGGCTGCTGCGTCGAATGGCGCAGGATTGGCAGATCACCCAGGAAAACCGTCACCGCGTCGTTATTGGTTTCTATGCGCAGCACACCTATGCGAGGCATATATCCTCCTCACGGAGCCGCGGTCAGGCCTTGCGGTAGCGGATCAAAAGCGCCGCGATGGATGCGAGCAGGAACATGACCGCGAACATGGCCATCATCAACATATAGCCGGATTGGTCAGCGATGACGCCGCCGATATAGGCTCCGATTGCCCCGGCCCCGGCCCCGGCCAGGTTTTGCAGCCCCAAAAATTCTCCCGCGCGCTCCTGCGGGATAATATCCGTACCCAGCGCCCAGGAAGCAACGTTGAACAATGCGTATGCCAGCCCGATGATCGCCGCCGCGACGTACATCAAAGCGAATGAAGGGCCTAGCACCATCACCGCAACGCCCACCGCGCCCACCACACCGCTGATCGCGGTTAGCAGGCGGCGGTCGAAACGATCAGACAGCCAGCCCGCGCCCAGCCCAAAGACGATGACAAACCCGCCCAGCACCATGGGCAGCATCCCCGCCAGACCGGCGGCTTCCTTTCCCGGAAGGTTGAACTTTTCCTGCACGAAATACAGCAGGAAGGAAGAAATATTATTGACTGCCACCAGCGCTGCCAGCCGGCAGATGACCAGCCAGATAAACGGCCGGTTCTGGCGTACGGATTTATCCAGGTGAACGGCCAGGCTGGCGAAAATCCCCGCCACAACGGCGATCAGCATGGCCGTGACTCCCACTGCGCCAAATGCCAGGTGCGAAGCACTGCCCAACACGGGGATAATCCATTTGACAATTTGCCCTAATCCGAGGATGATGCCGGTAAATACCCCGGTCATCAACACCAGGCTAATGAACGGCCGCCAGTTTAGCGGTTCTGCTACGGTGTGGCGTTTTTCTTTCACCAGCATCGTCAGGCCCATGCAAACCAGCATGGCGCTGACGGTGACGATGAGCGCGGCGGGGATACTGCCTTTGCTGATCATGCGCGAGATCACCAGGCCGACCAGCACCAGCGGCAGCGGCACTTCCAGCAGCATCTTCACCGCTGAAGCGATACCGCGCTTCTCCTGCGGCACCACATCCGGGATCAGGCCCTGCGTGCCGGCTTGCGCCATATTGGAACTGACCATGGAGAACAGATAGGCAGCAAAAAGCACGGCGTAGCCGGTCATGCCCTGCAAACCGGCGATCCAGATCACGCTAAGAATGATCACCGCTTCAAGCAGCGCGCCGAGGAAGATGAACGGGCGGCGGCGGCCCCACTTGAGGCGCGAATGGTCGCTCAACACCCCAAACAGCGCCTGCATCAACAGCGCGGTCATCAATCCCCACAGGCGCAGCGTGCCGTAATAACTACCTTTCTGTGCTTCCCCCACAAAGCCCTGCACCAGCAGCGGGATCACCAGCCCGGCCAGCACCTGCGAGCGCAGGGTAAGCGCGAACCAGTTGGCGTTGATAAACAGGTAGTTAAACCAGCGCACAGGCCGAACCGCGGATCGAGTTGCCATAGAATCTCCTTATCGCCGGAAGAAGCACGAAAGAATCGAATAACATCCGTGTGGAAGGACGCAGCATTCTCTTGCAAGATTGATTTACTCAGTGGAAAGGCCGCCAGAAGTGCCCGCGTTGACACACCCGCAACTCAATTATAGAATACGTTGATCGCACATTCCTTTCCAAAAACCGGCGAGGTTGGTGAAACTGCCGCGCCGGGCGAGGTGTTCCGTGGAACCGCCGCGCATCGCCTTTCTTCCGATTGTCCGCACCACGTTCGATGTTCCCTTTGCAGAAGCGCTGATTCGCCAGGCGCGCGAATCCTTGTTGGCGGCCGGCTTTGCGCTCTGGGAGCCGGAACAACCGGTCTGCGACCTGATCCAGGCGCAGGCCGCGGCGCGCGCGCTGGCGGATCAACCGGTAGACCTGCTATTGATCTTTCAGGCCACCTTTGCCGACAGCAGCCTGATCACCGCGCTGGCCGAGGGATGGGCCGCGCCGATCTTCCTGTGGGCTATTCTCGAGCCGTGGACTGGCGAGCGGCTGCGGCTCAACTCACTGTGCGGCATCAACCTGGCCGGGCACGCGCTGTCTTTGCACGGCATCCGGTATGCATACGGTTACGGCGCGCCGGGGGATGAACCGGTGCTGCGGCAGGTACGAACGCTGGCCGCGGCCGGAGCGCTGCAACGCAGGCTGCGCGCTACCCGGCTGGGTGTAGTGGGCAATCATCCTGCCGGGCTGGATTCGTGTCACCTGGACGAAACCGCTCTGCGGGATGCGTTCGGCGTGCGGGTGCGCAAAATTGCGCTGGAAGAAATTTTTACCCGCGCGAAAGACGTGACTAGTCAACGGGTGGCTTCCACGCGCGCTGCCCTTGAAGATCGGGTAGATGGACTTGCTGCCCTGGAAGCCGGTCCGCTTTCCGGCACGCTGCGCGTTTACCACGCGCTGCGCGAACTGGCGGCGCAGGAGGGATTAGACGGACTGGCGGTGCGCTGCTGGCCGGAGTTCTTTACGCAGTTGGGCTGCGCCGCATGCGGGGCGCTATCAATGCTTTCCGATGGATTTGGGATGGAACGTCCCCTGCCCTGCAGCTGTGAAGCCGACATCAACTGCACGTTGACTCAGTGGATCTTGCAGCAGCTATCCGGCTGCCCGGCATTTGGCACGGATATCGTTGGAATAGACCCGGCAGCCGACCGGGTGGCCGTGTGGCACTGCGGGTTGGCTCCGCTGTCGATGGCCGATCCGGGCAGGCGGCCACGCGGCGGGCTGCATTCGAACCGCAAGCTGCCGCTGGTGATGGACTTCGCGCTCAAGCCCGGCATCGTCACGCTGGCGCGAGTGAGCCGGACGGCGACGGGGCTGCGGCTGGTGCTTGGCCGAGGAGAAATGCTGGCCGAACCGCAGCCGTTCGGCGGCACGGCCGGTGTGCTGCGCGTGGAAGGCGGCGCGCAGCCGTTCTTCGACCGGCTGATGCAGCACGGCCTGGAGCATCACCTGGCGCTCGTTTACGGTGACTATACGCAGGAATTAATTGCCTTTGCCAGATTTATTGGAACGCCGGTGCTGGGCCTGGATAACGACAACCATATGATCTAGGCTGCGGAATGGTACATGGATTTCGGAGCTCCTTTCAGCCCGCTGCCGGTCAGCGGAGCAACGATGATGTCATCTGGCCGCGCCATGCGCAGCACCGCTTCCAGCGCCGCCAGCACCGTGGCCGAGGTTGGCTCAACGAAAAAGCCCATGTGCGCCGCTTGCTGCTGCGCCGCCAGGATCTGATCTTCCTCGACCGTGACACAGCCGCCGTTTGAATCACGAATGGCCTGCAGCACGCGCCTGCCGCGCACCGGGGCGGTGATCGCCAGCCCTTCGGCTACGCTGGGCTGTGCCTGCTCGAGCGGCGTTACTGTATCATGACCCTGGCTGAATGCACGGTTGACCGGAGCCAGCAAAGCCGGCTGCACCGCGATCATCCGCGGAACGCGGCTGGTCAGCCCCAGACGCTTCAAGAGCGAAAAACCCATCCACGCGCCCAGCAGGTGCACCCCCTGGCCAACCGGGACAACATACCAATCCGGAACGTTCCGATCGAGCTGCTCCCAGATTTCCCAGGCAGTACTCTGCTGCCCGGCCAAGAATCCGGGATGGTAGGCATGCGAAGCCAGGACGGCGTCTCCCACGGCTGCATCGAAGGCGGCCTGTTTTGCCGCCACACGCGGGCCTGGGATGGCGTGAATCTGCGCGCCATATACCGTTATTTGCGCCTGCTTTACCGGAGAAGCATAAGCGGGTACGAAAATATCTACCTTCATCCCGGCTCGGGCAGCGTATGCCGCCACTGAAGCCCCCGCATTCCCCGAAGAATCATCGATCACGTGGCGCGCGCCCTGCGCAGCCAGCAAGTTGATCATCACTGCTGTACCGCGATCCTTGAACGAACCGGTCGGCGAAACGTACTCCAATTTGAAGAGCACCGGGCGATTGTGGATTTGCACCGGAACCAGGGGAGTGCATACATTCCCCATCAGCACGCCTGGCGTATCAAAATCAACGCCGAACAGCGGAAGATAGCGCCACAGGCCGGCGCCGGAAGGGTTGAGCGCAAAGCGCTCCGGCGAAAGTGGTTCCCAAGCGCCGCTGCATTCACAACGCCAGCAACGGGGAGAGAGCTGTTCTTGCCTGCCGCATTCCGAACATACCACGTTCATAGCACTGCACTCCGTAGTCGATTTTCGCGTACGTTTTTGGGATGCAATGATTTTAGTACGATTCTGAAAAAAGTTCAGCGGATGCAGACAGTAAAGCGGGAGAACGGATGGCTTCGTGGTAAAATAGAAAAGCATTGCCCTCGTAGCTCAATGGACAGAGCGCCTGACTTCGAATCAGTAGGTTGTGGGTTCGAGTCCCGCCGGGGGCGCACGAATATGTGGGGGTTCGGAGAGATCCGACCCCCACATATGCTAGATCCAGGCGAATTTCAGGATGATTTTTCATGGGTTTTGCGTCGTTGCCTGCAATTTGCCTGCAATTGTGCTAAAGGTCAAAAACCTTGGATGACGGCCGTTCGGCGGGCAAAGGGGGAGTAACAGGCGTAAGACCAGGAGCACCCGCAACCAACCCTTCAATAATCTGAGTTGCTTCCCCTTGCATCGAAGGAATCACATGAGAATAGGTCTGAAGCGTAATGCGAATGTCTTGATGGCCCAAACGTTCGCTGACAATTTTCGGATGAACGTTAGCGAGAAGCAAAAGGG
>DATCUC010000427.1:0-1695 GCA_036567625.1 Anaerolineaceae bacterium
AGGTCTTCGGCAGTAGCCGACGAGCGCACCGCCACCGGCGGCGAGCCCAGTTTTTCCCACTGCGCCAGAATCTGCACCGCCAGCCCGCCCGGCAGCACCGAAGGCAGGAACAGCCCGCGGATTTGGGCCGCGGCGCGCTCCAGTTCAACAGGATCGTTCAGGTTCGCCTCGTCCAGCGCCGCCTGGATCGCCTCTTCCAGCCCATATTCTTGCAGCGCCGCGCGGTAGCCTTCCACGGGGATGAAAAACCCCGGCGGCACCGGGTGCCCGGCGCGCGCCAGCTTTGACAGGTTGGCGCCCTTCCCGCCGACGCGGTCCAGGGTGGCAAAGGGAGAATCAAGCGGCAGCAGATAGGGGTCCATAGTCATGCTTTCAAAATCAGGATGGTTTGATTGTAGCACGCCCGGCGGTCGCCAGCACAAAACGGGCCGGGCGCGCCATGCGCAGGGTGCGTGCGAGCCGCATTTGACGCCCGCTCACCTTTGTTCTACAATGAACCGCAGCAATCCCTGCACCTTTCTCCGAGGTTCCCCATGGTCTCTTTTGATTCTCCCGGTTTTCGAGCGTATGTGCTGAATGCCATGCAGGCGCTGCAGGTACCCGGCCTGTCACTGGCGGTCATTCAAAACGATGAGGTGGTTTTCAGCGCCGGGTATGGCGCGCGCGACTATGCCACCGGCGCGGCGGTGGATGAGCATACCACCTTTGCCATCGCCTCAATCTCCAAATCCTTCACGGCCACGGCCCTGGCCATGCTGGTCGACGCCGGCAAGCTGGCCTGGAATGACCGCGTCACCGACATCCTGCCCGACTTCCGCCTGATGGATGCCTTCGCCACGCAAGAGATCCGCGTGCGCGATTTGCTGATCCACAACAGCGGGCTGGGCGAGGTTTCGGGCGGCACGATCTGGTACGGCTCTGACCTGGACCGCGCCGAGGTGGTGCGGCGGCTGCGCTTCCTGCGGCCGCGTTCCAGCTTTCGCAGCACATTTGCCTATCAAAATGTGATGTACCTGGTGGCCGGGCAGATCGTCAGCGCGCTGTCCGGGCAAAGCTGGGATGATTTCATCCAGCAGCGCATTTTTGACCCGCTGGGCATGGCCGACAGCAGCCCCAACCTGGCGCGTGCCTGGGCGCATGCCAATATGGCCGCTCCGCACGCGCCCCTGCCCTACGGCAGCAGTGGCGCAATGGAAGCGATCCCGCATCGCGATCACGATAACGTGGGCCCGGCGGCTTCGCTGTACGCCTCGGCGTGGGACCTGGCGCAGTACCTGCGCCTGCACATCCGGCGCGGCGCGTACGGCGCGGAACAGATCATCAACCCGCGCACGGCAGCCGAACTGCACGCGGCGCAGATCGCTACTGCCAACCCGTCTGGCCCGGCAGTGCTGGCAAAGGTGGCCCCGCGTTTCAGCGCCTACGGGCTGGGCTGGCGCATGCAGGATTACCGCGGCTGCAAGCTGGTCTACCATGCCGGGGGCGTAGATGGCATGCGCACGCTGATCAGCATTCTGCCCGAGCAGGGCCTGGGCGTGGTGGCGTTGACCAACGCCGAAGCCCCCCTGACCTACCCGCTCACCAACCATATTTTTGACCAACTGCTGGGCGTGGATGAACGCGATTTCGACTGGGTGGAAGTCTACCGGCAGGTGGAGAGCGATTACGCGCAGCGCGAAGACGCCGCCGAAGCGG
>DATCUC010000428.1:0-2696 GCA_036567625.1 Anaerolineaceae bacterium
CCGCCCGGCGCGGGTGCATATCAAGATCGACACCGGCATGGGGCGCTTTGGCGTCTTTGCCGAGGAAGCGCAGGCCCTGGCCGGCCGCGCGCAGGGCCTGCAAGGGTTGCAAATCGAGGGCATCTTCAGCCATTTCGCCAAGGCCGGCGACGACGCCGATTTCAGCCGCCTGCAGCTTGAGCGCTTTCGCCAGGCGCTGGATGGGGTGCGCGCCGCGGGCGTCGAGCCGCGCTGGGTGCACCTGGCCAACACCATGGCCATCATCCACGAGCCGGACAGCTTCTTTAATCTGGTGCGCGCCGGGGGCATTCTCTACGGGCAGGGCATGGGGCCCAGCCCGGCGCCGTTCACCCAACGGCTGCGGCGTGGTTTCGCCTGGAAAGCGCAAATCTTAAGCTGCCGCCGGCTGCCGCCCGGCTGGGGCGTGGGTTACAACCAGGATTACCACACCAGCGGCGAAGAATGGATCGGCGTGGTGCCGGTGGGCTACGGCGACGGCTACCAGCGCGCCCCGGAGTTGGAAATGCTGGTCGACGGGCAGCGCGTGCCGGTAGTGGGGCGCGTGTGCATGGATCAAACCATGGTGCGCCTGCCGCAATACTACCCACCGGGAACGGAAGTGGTGCTGGTTGGCGAACAGGGCGCGGAAAATATCCTGCAAGAAGAACTGCAAGCCAGGTGGAAAGCCAGCTTTTCGGCGGTGACACTGGCGCAGCCGCGCGTGCCGCGCGTGTATCTGCGCGACTAGCGCAAAGCCGCCATTGCATCCACGCCGCGCCGGGATGGTATAATCTCCGGCGTACATTCTGGTATATACCCCTTCCGCCGCGCAGCCGCGGCGTTTCGTTACAGGAGCTCTTTATGACCTATCCCGTCACCCAGCGCGAATTGACCATTCATCTCAATAACAGCAACTGGTATCTGCGCCCGGTGGAAGACCCGCAGATCCTCGGCCCGGTGGATTACGGCTGGCAGCGCTATAACCTGTACCCCGACAGCTTCACCTTTGGCGAAGGGCTGCTGGCAGGCAGCAGCATCCCCGGCTCGCGGCGGCTGGTATTTTGCGGCTGGAGCCCGCAGTGGGACGGCTTCTATGTGTCGAGCATGGGCGGCGCGGCCTACACCTTCCACGGCGTGGGCGTCAACTACGTGGCGTTGCGCGGGCGCGCGCCAACCCCCAGCGTGCTGCTCCTCAACCATAAGCACGGCGAGATCAGCGTGCGGCTCGAGCCGGTGAACGCCGAATTGATCTGGACGCGCTACGCCAGCCCGGAAGGCGAAGCGCTGACCGGCTTCTACGCGCTGCAGCAGGCGCTGTACGACCGCTACGCGGGGGAGTATGAGCCGGGGAAAGTGCGCATCCTGACGGTTGGCCCGGCGGCGCTGTACACCGACGAGGGCGCGATTGGCTCTAACCCGGTGCGGCGCAAGGGGCAGGAAATTTCCTTCAGCCCGGTGGTCGATTGGGCCGGGCGCGGCGGATTGGGCAGCCGCCTGCTCCAGTTCCACCAGATCGCGGGCATCGTCATGGGCGGTGAATGGGAAGACCCCGACCTGCGCGATTCCGCCGAGATCGACGCCTATTTCCTTGAGCATTTCGGCAAGAAGACCCTGCAAACCGACATCGCCGTGACCGAAAAGTACCGCTACGTGCCCGAATTTGAAACCGGCGGCACATTTGGCGTGAATATGCGCGAACTGAACGAGCGCATTCTCAGCTACAACTACACCAGCATCTACGCCAGCGACGCCGACCGCCTGCGCCAGCACGAAGACTTTATCCTCAAGCACTACCTGGTGCAGTTCAATGAAGAAACGATCAAGGCCAAGAACTTTATGCACTGCGGCGAGCCGTGCCCGGTGGTGTGCAAGAAGCTGTACGGCAAGTATAAGAAGGATTACGAACCTTATCACGCGCTCGGCCCGCAGGTGGGCGTCTTCGACCAGCGCGCCGCCGAACTGCTCAACGACCACATTGATATGATGGGCTTTGACGCCATCCAGACCGGCGGAACGCTGGCCTGGATCATGGAACTGGTGGCCGAAGGGCTGATCGACCCGGCCGAGTACGGGCTGCCGCCCGCCGGCGAGATGGATTTCCACTTCACCGCCGATGCGGCGCAGTTTGACGTGGTGGCGGGCAGCCTGAAGAACGCCAATTACGCTATGGCCGTGACCGACGCAATCCTGTTCGAGCCGCGCGCTGCCGTGTTCCGCCGCGGGATCCGCGCCGCCGCGCACGCGCTGGACCGCAAGCACAAAATTCGCTCGGTCGACCGCGCGGTGTTTGTGGCTCATGGGGATGAGGGCCACATGGTCCCCAACCAGTACTGGGTGCCGGGGATGCTCTCGTCAATGCCGGTCATGGGCAAGTATTACGTGTATTACGGCAACGACTTCGTGCCGCCCTACGATTTAGGCCGCAAAAACGTCGAGCGCATGACCTATGAGCTCTTCAGCGACAACACCGGCATCTGCCGCTTCCACCGCAAGTGGTCTGAAACGATCACGGATGAGGTGCTGTGCGCGCATTATGGGTTGAATGTGGATTACAAGGCCCACCAGTTTGAGTTGGCGCGGCAGATTGCTCAGCGCGAGCTGCCCAAGAGCCTGCCCTGGCAGAGCGCGCGCATTGTGGATATGATCGTTGGCTTTTTGGAGCAGTGGGAGCGCGACGGGCTGGCCGATCCGCGGCT
>DATCUC010000429.1:0-2810 GCA_036567625.1 Anaerolineaceae bacterium
GGGCAGCGCCGCGCGGCGCATCACCTCTTTGCGCCACTGAATATCCTGCCCGCCGGTCATCAGCCGGTTCATCAGGTCGTAGCGCGGCGCAATCCGCGCAAACATTCCCCGCACGTAGCGCGCGCGTTCCTCTTTGGCGGCCGGCGCGCTCATTCCAGCGGCACCCAGGCCAGGATCGTCGTCCCGGCGTCCGGCTCAGAAGAAATCTCCACGTCGCCGCCCACATTGCGCGCGCGGGTCTGCATGTTCGCCAGCCCATGGCCCAGCGTGAGGTTGACCATGCTCATGTCAAACCCGCGGCCATCGTCGCTCACTTCCAGCAGCACCCGGTCGGGCGTTGACCACAGCGAAACCGACACGCGCTTGGCGTGCGCGTGCTTGGCAATATTGGCCAGCGCTTCCTGGGTGATATGAAACAGCGCCAACGCCTTGGGCTGCGGCAGCGCCTGCAGCCCGTCCGCCGGGCCCTGCAGGTTAGCTTCCAGCAGCGTGTTGGCCCGAAACTCGCTCGCCAGCCGCTGCAAACCCTGCATCAAGTTTTCATCGTGCAGCTGCCGCGGGCGCAGATCGAGAATATACGCGCGAATATCGCGGATGGTACTGTTCAAGTCGTTGATCGCCTGCTCGATTCGCGCGCGCGCCTGCGTGGGGGCCTCATCTAATAAGAGCCGGGCATGTTCCAGCGTCAGCCCCACGGCATAGATCGATTGGATAATGCCGTCGTGCAGATCCATGCCAATGCGCTCGCGCTCTTCCAGCACGGCCAGCCGCCGCCCCTGCAGGCTGAGGTGCACGTTCTCAATTGCCGTACTCACCCACAGGCTGATGGCCGAGAGGAACTGCATTTCCAGCTCGCCCAGCGGCTGCTCGTGGCAGCTTCCCAGGCACATCACGCCCAGCACCCCGCGCCGCCCAACCAGCGGAAAACACGCCACCTGGTTGAAGCGCCCATCCAGCGCCTTGGCGCTCAGCCCATCGGTTCCCGGCCCCGGCACTTCCAGCAGCAGCGGCTGACCGTTCTGCGCGGTCATGCCCACAATGCCTTCGCCAATGCGGTACTGGTTTTTGGCGAACAGCGCCGGCACCACATCCCCCCGGTGCAGCACCAGGTTGAGAAGTTTCCCTTCTTCTAGCCGCAAAAAGACCTCGCCCACGTCCAGCCGCAGGTAGTCCATCACCTGGTTCAGCGCCCGGTCCAGAATTTGATCGTTATCCGGCGAAGATGCCAGCGTAGAAGCCAGGTCGTTCAGCAGCGCCAGGTTTTCGTTGCGCCGTGTCAGAATCTGGTCGCGCGCCACCATGCCTTCGTACAACCGCGCATTTTGGATCGCCACCGCCGCGTACGTTGCCAGGGTTTCGATCATGCGCTGGTCTTCGCTGGTAAACTCCTGCCCGCCGGCCTTATCGGTCAGGTAAATCTGCCCCAGGCTGGTATTCCCCTGGCGGATGGGCACGCCCAGAAAGCTGTGCATTTCCGGGTGGTGCGGCGGAAAGCCCGAACCGCGCGGGTCTTTTTCAATATCCGGAATGCGGATCGTCTTTTCATGGCGCATCAGGTGGCCGATCAGGCCCAGCCCGCGCGGCGGGTGCTCCATGCGCGCCACTTCCTCTTTCGTCATCCCCACCGGAATAAACTTCTCCAACTTCCCGGCAGCATCCAGCACGCCCACTGCCGCGTACCGCGCGCCAACTTGCTGGCAGGCCAGCGTGGCAATATTTTCCAGCAGCGAATCGAGAGAAACGTTACGCACCAGCCCCAGGCTGGCTTCGTGCAGCGCTTCCAGGCGGTTTTCCAGTTGCTCGCGCGATAAAGTAGGCGGGTGAGGTGAAGATTCCACGCGCTAATTTTACCCGAAACAGGTGACATTCGTCAATTAATCCTTATGGCATCTGTCCTGAAATGCCCGGCTCCGCGGCTCAACCCTATACATACAACCTTTTACACCCCACCTGTCGCCTTCATCGCTGAAATGCTATAATACCCCCAGGAGCAGCTTATGTTTAACAATGTATTCCGCCGAAAAGAAGATGAACAGCGCTTCCGGACTGAGGGCCGCATGCCTCCCGGCCAGTCGCTGACTGAAAAATTTCCTGTGCTGCACTACGGCCCGGTGCCGTCCTTCAACCCCGAAACCTGGGATTTTCAGGTGACCGGGCTGGTCGAGCAACCTCTGCGCCTCTCGTGGGATGAGTTCAACCAGCTCCCTCGCGCGCAGGTGACGATGGACCTGCACTGCGTCACCCGCTGGAGTAAGTTTGATACTCTCTGGGAAGGCGTGGCTTTCCGCACCCTGGTCGAGCGCGGCCTGGTCAAGCCCCTCACCGCCGCAAAATACGTGCTGCAGTATGCTGAGTACGGCTTCACCGTCAACCTGCCGCTGGACGTGGTCATGCAGGAGAATTTCCTGCTCGCCACGCACTTCAATGGCCAGCCCATCACCCCCGATCACGGCTACCCGCTGCGCGGCGTCATCGGCGCTATCCCCAGCCGCAGCGACCTCAAAGTGCCTTACCTGTGGAAGGGCGCCAAATGGCTGCGCCGCCTGGACTTGATGGAAACCGACCGCCCCGGTTTTTGGGAGCAGGCCGGCTATCACAATGACGCCGATGTCTGGGATGAAGAACGCTTTGCCCGCGGTTCCTGGGGCTTCTAACAGGCGAAAAGGATGATCGCGCCGCCGCGGGTGCTGTATGACGGTTGGGCTCTCACGTACGCCCCGTCCAGCCCGGCGGCGTTTCATTTGCTGGCCCTGCTCCACGCCCTGCCCCCCGGCATTGATGCCCAGGTAGCCGTGCCCGGCCCCTGCCGC
>DATCUC010000430.1:0-1947 GCA_036567625.1 Anaerolineaceae bacterium
AGAGGACGGCGGCCAGCAGCCCGCTGAGCAGCGTCGCGACCAGCGCCGCGGCCATCAGCGCCAGGCGGCTGAGCGAGTAGCCGAACAGGAAACTGTTTTTTGGGTCAGCCGGAATGCGCGCAAGCTGGACCAGCACCGCCAGCCCTTCTACGGCCAGCAATCCTAGCGCAGCGATCAGCAGTCCTTTTGAACGGCGCAGCATCCCCACCCTTCCCCCGGTTTATTCTTTCGGAACCAACAACTGGACGCCAATCTCATCGTAGGTGGTCAGCGGCGTATAATACTCCAGCAGCGGCGCGGAAACAAATGTTACCCAGGCATTATTCTCCTGGGCAAAATTGCGCGTGTCAGCGCTCACCAGCCCGGTGCGGATCGGCTCACTGACAATCAGCGCAAAGCGGTGTTCGGCCAGGTCTTTCTTAAAAACGTCAAAATACTTCTGATTGCCCGACATCGCCTGTTCCATCAGGTATTTCTTCTCATAATCCGTGATCAGCGGCACATCCTGGATCGTGCCAAACGTCAGCAGTTGGCGCTGGTCGATAAACAGCACCGTGCCGCGCTGCGCGGCTTCACCGATCGTGCTCTGTAAAGACGCCACCGATGTGGCAACGATATCTTTGGGCGGCAGGCCCAGCGGCGCGCCGTAGGTGACGGTATACGTTACTGGGCCGATCATGGCCGCGGCCAGTACAACCGGCAGCAGCGCCCCGGCAAACAATCCGCTGGCCCCGCGCCGGATAAGATCTTTCACCATCCAGGCCACGAGCAGCGCCAGGGTCACCCAGAACATATCCAGGTTGTGCAGGTTGCTGCCGCCGCCAATTTTCGTACTGGCAACGATGCCAACCGCCAGGAAGGCCAGCGAGATGGCCGCGGTCGCGGCGATCTGCAGGCCGTTGAGCCGCCAGACCCGCCGCGCCAGCATTACCGCCAAAAAAAGGATCACCGGCAGCGCGGCCCACAGCGTGGCCAGCAGGATGCCCGGCGCGAAGGTCGGGTTAGGCAGCAGGCGCTCCCACAGCAGCGGCTGGCGCGTCACCTGCGAAACGGGGTCCAGCACCAGCGTCAGCGAGCCGGTTGCGGTTTCCGGGGTGGTCAACCGGCGCACGATCAGCGGCAGAAACTGCCCGCCCACGTACCCGGCGATGCCCAGCGCCACCGGGCGCACCAGCTTTTTCCACTGGCGCGGGTGCAGGCTGGGCGACGGCGCTTCGATCAGCGCCAGCATACCGGCCCACAGGCCGGGCGCATAGGTCCAGGTGGTGCGACTGATGCTGGTGTAATAGGCAGCAACGAGGATGATCACCACCGCCAGCGCCAGGCTGCGCGCGCGCAGCGCCAGCACCACCAGCAGCGCCCCCACCAACAGCGGCGCGTAGATCGGCCCCTGCGCCAGGAAGACAAATGTCCACACACCCAGGCCAAGCTTCCATGCCCACGCGCCAGGGGCGGCGGGCTGGCGGAACACAGCCGCCCAGCCCAGCAGCGCGCCGGGCAGAATCCAGAGCAGCGCATCCCATAACCGCGCGCCAAAGATGGTTGTCGACGAGAACAGGAACGGCAGGCCCCACAGGAACTGCCGCCCGGCGGAGATAAACGTGAACGTCTGGTGCTCGCCGGGGAACTGGTAGCGCCCGCTGCCAAACAACATCGAGTAATCCCACAGGCGGTTGCCTTCTGACCAGGTGAGCGAGAATGGGTAGGCCGTCACTCGGTTAAGCCAGCTAAAGGCGGCAAACACCGCCCCGGAGAATACCACCAGCGCGGCCCAACCCAACAGCCAACCCGCCGCGCCGCGCCGCTCAAAAACCAGCAGCCCGGCAAAAAAGGCAAAGAGCAGCACGGTTCCCAACCGCGCCCAGTAGTGCAGGTTGTAACTGCCCACGCTGCTGTACAGAAACAACCACACAGGGAACACCAGCAGCACACCGGCCAGCAGCAGCC
>DATCUC010000431.1:0-2457 GCA_036567625.1 Anaerolineaceae bacterium
CCAGATCGCAGGCGCGGCGGTGATCTTCCGCCAGCCGGTCGACCATCTGCTCCAGGGCGATGATGCCCGCCGCGGCGAGGATGCCCGCCTGGCGCATGCCGCCGCCCAACTGCTTGCGAATGCGCACGGTGCGGTTAATAAACTCGCGCGAACCGCACAGCACCGATCCAACCGGCGCGCACAGACCCTTGCTCAGGCAGAAGGTGACGGAATCGGCTCCGGCCACAACCTGGCTGACCGGCACGCCCAACGCAACCGCGGCATTGAAAATGCGCGCGCCGTCGATATGAACAGACAGGCCGTGCGCGTGAGCCAAGTCAACGGCCTGGCGGGTATATTCGGGAGTCAGCACCGTGCCGCCGCAGCGGTTTTGCGTGTTTTCCAGGATCAACAAGCGCGAAAGCGGGTGATGAGGATCGTCCACATTGCGCAGCGCGTCGGTGATATCATCCAGCGCCAGCGAACCGTCGGGCTGGTTGGGGATGGTCGCGGCCATGACACCGCCCAGGGCCGACATACCGCCAGCCTCAAACAGGAAGGTATGCCCGCGCTTGCCCATGATAGCTTCATCGCCGCGGTTGCAGTGGGTGAGAATGGCAGTCAGGTTGCCCATCGTGCCGGATGGCACAAAAATACCGGCTTCCATGCCCAGGCGTTCGGCGGCCATCTCCTGCAGGCGGTTGATGGTGGGGTCCTCCCCCATCACATCATCGCCGACTTCGGCATTGGCCATCGCGGCGCGCATGGCGGGCGTGGGTTTGGTAACAGTATCCGAGCGAAGATCAACGATTTCCATAGCAACTGCTCCTGGCAAAGATGATTTAGTGACCGCGCAGTTGCGCCAGCACCTGTTCCAGTTCTGGCGGCAGCGGAGCCTCGAACGTACGGTCCTGACTTTCCCCCGGTAAATGGATCGTCAAGCGCGCGGCGTGCAAGAAATGCCGCTTGAGCGGCAGCGACACGCGCTTGTGACCATATAAAGTATCGCCGACGATGGGGCAGCCCAAAAAGGCCATGTGCAGGCGGATCTGGTGCGTGCGCCCGGTCAGCGGGTGAGCCTCAATCAAGGTGTGCTGGTCGAATTTTTCGAGCGTGTGATATTCCGTCACCGCTTCACGCCCGCGCTGGAGGGGTACTACGGCCATCTTTTTGCGGTGGCTCGGGTCGCGGCCGACCGGAGCATCGACGACGCCGCTCGGCGTGGGCGGAAGGCCATCTACCAGGGCCAAATAGACCTTTTTCACTTTGCGCAGCCGGAATTGATCCTGCAGCCAGCGGTGGGCCTGATCGTTCTTGGCCAGAATGATCAGCCCGGAGGTTTCTTTATCCAGCCGGTGGACGACACCGGGGCGCTGCTCGCCGCCGATGCCTTCGATATCCGGGGCGTGCGCCAGAGCCGCGTTGACCAGCGTGCCGCTGGAATGCCCCACGGCCGGGTGCACCACCATACCGGCCGGTTTGTTAACGACCATCAGGTCTTTGTTTTCGAAGATGATTTGCAGCGGAATTTCTTCGGCGGTGATGCCAGAGGGCTGCGGCGGTGGCAGGCGAATCTCGACCGGCTGGCCGTTTTCCAGCCCGGCGCCGGCCTTGGTGATAACCTCATTGGCTACGCGCACAAATCCATCATGGATTAGTCCCTGGATACGCGACCGGGATAACTCTGGCAACTGCTCGACCAGGAACTTATCCAGCCGGTAGCCTTTTTCGCCCTGATAGGTGAAGGTAACAACCTGATCGCTCACAGCGCCTGCTCTTGATCCGCCGCCGGGTCCGGCTCGTTCTCATCTTCCTCAGCCCGCGCGGCCGCCGCGGCTGCCGCCTTCTTCTCGTGCCGCTCCTGGAGCCAGATGCCCAGCAGCAGCACCCCCACCCCCACGGTTACGCTGGAATCGGCTATGTTCCAGACCGGAAAGGTGCCCACCGAAATAAAATCGGTGACGTAGCCTTGCGTGAAGCGGTCGATCAGGTTGCCCACCGCGCCGCCGAGCTGCATTCCCAGCGCGATCCGCAGCGCGGTTTCGGAGCGCGGAACCTGGGGGAAGTAATAGACAATCGCCAGCGCGACGACGACGGCCAGCACTTTGAAAACGTTATTCATGCCCTGAAACGAGCCAAAAGCCGCGCCGGTGTTGTGGACACGGATAAACCGTGCGTACGGCGTCAACCAATCCCACGGCGACCAAAATTCACCCACGCCCAGGTGGCTGCGCACGTACGACTTGGTGACCTGGTCCAGAAGGATGATTACCCCGGCCAGCCCGAATAAAAACGCGTAATCGCGGATATATTTTTTCAAACGCCGATCTCCCGATGCAAAGTGCCTACATTGTACCCCAGATTTTGTGTTTCTCACGGGGAGACAGACGGGACGGCTTCAATTGAGACAGCCTCGAAAATGCGCGAGTAGGCCGCGACCTGGCGCGGGTCTTGCGCCGCAAAATAGACGAGGTGCGC
>DATCUC010000432.1:0-5614 GCA_036567625.1 Anaerolineaceae bacterium
TCAAAAACAAAAGATTGGCCAGAATTTCCAGCAGCTTATCGAGAAAGACGCTGGAAACCGCCGCCGGTGTGCCAGTGTGATGGCTGCGCGCCAGCAGGTATACCTGCAGCGGCTCGCCGCCAAACTGCGGCCCGGGGGTAAAGTAGCTGACGCCAAAACTGGCCAACCGGTAGGCCGCCAGGTCTTTGAGACTGATTTTTAGCCCCATGCCGCCGGTCAGCACGCGCCAGCGCGCGGCCATGCCCAGCAGGACGAGCGTATTGAGCGCCAGAAGCAGAGCGATCTGCCAGCCGCGCAGCCCGCGCAAGGCAACCAGGGTTTCGGCGAGAGGGACCTGGCGCAGCGTCCACCACAGCAGCAGGGGAACGAATAGCCAGATGAGCCACCACGCGCGCCGAAAAACAGGCCACGGTTGGCGTGACCGTGGCTGGACTTTTTCCGTATTGGCGTTTCTCATCAGCTCCCCGCTGGTCATCTTCTCGCTCCAATCGTATATGTATTCTATCAAATTGACAGAAAATGGCAAGGATGCACAACCTTTGACCTCATACAGGCGAATCAAAACCGGCCCACGCTTAAATGCGGGCCGGTTTCCAGGTTTTCAACAGGTTTTAGTGAAAGACTTTTTCCAACCCGACCGTCACCGTTTCACCATCGAAAGTGTCGTGCACATTGGGCATGTCGCCGGTCACCTCGCCAGGCTTGAGTTCCAAAGCCAGGGTTTCGGCGGAGATGTACTCGGCGAAGGCCTGGACGGCGTCTGCCAGACCGGGCGTAGCGGTGTATGTAACGCGGATGCGGTCGCTGATATCGAGGTCAGCCTGCTTGCGCAGGTCCTGCACGCGGCGAACAAACTCGCGCGCCAGGCCCTCCTGCACCAGTTCGGGCGTCAGGTCGGTCACCAGAGCGGCCAGGTAAGCGCCATCGGCGGCAACGGCATAACCGCTGCGTGCCTGCACCCGCACTTCCACTTCATCCGGCTGGATGCTAAAGGTTTCCCCCGCGGCAGTGACATCAACCGGCTGGCTGTTCATCAACTTGCGCGCGGCGTCTTCGGCATTGAGAGCCAGCAGCGCCTGGCGCACAGCCGGGAAGCGGCTGCCGTACTTTTGCCCCAACTGCTTGGGCAGCGGGTTGAGGCTGAAGGAGACGGCCTCACCGGCTGTGTTGAGCGGGACAACCTGCTTGACGTTGAGTTCGTCGGCCAGCAGATCGGCGTAGACCTCGACAACATGGCGTTCGTCGGCGCTGCCAACGGCAAAGGCAGCTTCGGCCAGCGGCTGGCGCACCTTGCGGTTGGCTTTGTTGCGCGCAGCGTGCCCCAGCGAAGCCAGTTTGGTTACCAGGGTCATCTCGCGGTTGAGTTCTTCATCGATCAGCGCCGGGTTGTACTCGGGCCAGAAGGCCAGGTGAACCGAGGTGGGCGCGGTTTCGTCCATCGAGCGCACCAGGTTCTGGTACAGTTCTTCGGCCAGGAAAGGCATCGACGGAGCCAGAAGCTTGGCGACAGTGACCAGCGCTTCATACAACGTAGCATAAGCCGCCTGCTTATCCAGATCCGATTCGCTCTTCCAGAAGCGGCGGCGCGAGCGGCGCAGGTACCAGGTGGAAAGCTGATCGACAAAGGCCTGGATCGGGCGCGTTGCACCGAGCACGTCATAGTTTTCCATGGCCTGCGTAACGTCGCGCACCAGCGTGTGCAGCGCCGAAAGCAGCCAGCGGTCAAGCGAGCTGTATTCGACCTGCGCGCCATCGGCCGGCTTCCACTTATCCAGGTTGGCGTAGGTGACAAAGAAGCTGTAGGTGTTCCACAGAGTCAGCGTGAAGTTGCGCACCACCTCATTGACCAGGTCGCTGGAGAAGCGGCGCTCCTGACCGGGCGGGCTGGCGGTGTAGAGATACCAGCGCATCGCATCAGCGCCATTGGCGTTAATCACCGTCCACGGATCGACGATATTGCCGCGCGTTTTGGACATCTTCTGCCCCTGGCTGTCGAGGATCAGCCCCAGGCAGATGACATTCTTGTAGCATTCCTGGTCGAAGAGCAGCGAACTGATAGCGTGCAGCGAGTAGAACCAGCCCCGGGTTTGATCGACCGCCTCGCAGATGTAATCGGCGGGGAAATAGGTCTTGAATTCTTCCTCATGCTCAAACGGGTAATGCCACTGCGCTACCGGCATCGAGCCCGAGTCGAACCAGACATCGATCAGTTCGGGCACGCGGCGCATCTTGCCGCCGCATTCCGGGCAGGGAAGCACAATCTCGTCCACGTGCGGGCGGTGCAGGTCGAGCGCGGACAGATCGCGCCCGGCGCGCTGCGAAAGATCAGCTACCGAGCCAAGGCACTCTTGCGTGTGGCAGCTTTCGCACTCCCACACCGGCAGCGGCGTGCCCCAGTAGCGTTCGCGCCCCAGGGCCCAGTCGACGTTGTTTTCCAACCAGTTGCCAAAGCGTCCGTGTTTGATGTGGCCAGGGTACCAGTTGATATGTTCATTAAGCGCCACCAGGCGGTCTTTGAACTGGCTGGTGCGGATATACCACGTGGGGCGCGCGTAATACAGCAGCGGCGTGGAACAGCGCCAGCAGAAAGGATACGTGTGAGTGTAGATTTCGGTGCGGAACAACAGGCCGCGCGCCGCCAGGTCTTCGATGATAAAACGGTCGGCGTCCTTGACGAATTTTCCGGCCCAGGGGCGCACCTCGGAGATGAACGTTCCGTCAGGGGCGACGGTCATGATCACCGGCAGGTCTTCTTCGAGCGAAACCTGCATATCGTCCGCGCCGTAGGCCGGGGCGATATGCACCAGGCCGGAGCCGTCTTCGGTGGTAACAAAATTGGCCAGCACCACGCGGTGCGCTGGTTTGTTGGGCGGAATGAAGGTGAACAGCGGCTGGTAGCGCTTGCCCTTGAGCGACTTGCCCTTAAAGCGATCGACGACCGGCGGGAGATGCTCGCCAAAAAGCTTGCCCAGCAGCGCTTCCGCCAGGATCAGCCGCTCGGTGCCGCCTTCCTGGAGGGGCAGTTCCACGGCTACATAATCCACGTCGGGATGCACCGCCACCGCCACGTTCCCGGGGAGCGTCCAGGGGGTGGTAGTCCACACCAGCAGGGAAGTTCCGGGTTGATCGACCAGCGGCATGCGCACGAAGACCGAGGGATCGTCGGTTTCTTCGTAGCCCAGGGCCACTTCGTGATCGGAGAGGGGCGTTCCGCAGCGCGGGCAGTAAGGAACGACTTTAAAGCCCTGGTAGAGCAGGTCTTTGTCCCAGAGATTCTTGAGAATCCACCACACCGACTCGATGTAGGGATTGGTGAAGGTAACGTAGGCGGTTTCCAGGTCGACCCAGTAACCGATGCGATCGGTGAGGCGTTCCCAATCCTGAATGTAGGCGAAGGCCGATTCGCGGCACAGCGCGTTAAATTTTTCGATGCCGTACTCTTCGATCTGCTGCTTATTGGTGAAACCCAGCTTCTTTTCCACCTCAATCTCAACCGGCAGGCCGTGCGTATCCCACCCGCCGCGGCGGCTGACGTGAAAGCCGCGCATCGTCTTAAAGCGGGGGAAGATATCTTTGAAGGCGCGCGCCAGCACATGGTGCACGCCCGGGCGGCCGTTGGCCGTGGGCGGGCCTTCGTAAAAAACGTATTCCGGGCCGCCTTTGCGCTCGCTCATCGAGCGGTGGAAGATATCGTGCGATTTCCAGAAACGCAGCACGCCTTCTTCCATCAAGGTGACATTGAGTTTCGGTGAAACAGGTTTGAACATTCAGCCTCCAAAAAAACAAAACCCGCCCCTGTCAATCAGGGACGGGAAGTTGACCCGCGGTACCACCCTGCTACTCACCTGGCGGTGAGCGCTCGTCCGGGTACGCCTGCGACTGCATTAATACCCGCGCCCTGGTAACGGATGGCAAAACCGGCGCACTTACTGGCGAATTTCGCGTTCAGATTGCAGCTCCGGAAGGATTTTCCGCGCCCCCCGCCGCCCCGGCTTTCACCAATCCCGGGTTCGCTGACGGCGCAGGCAGCGCGTACTCGTTTCCATCATGGCTTTTGTGCCGTAATTATCCCACAACCGGGCGGAAAAATCAATTGGAAAGGCAGGTTGAGGAATGGGAAAAAGCGGCGGGTTCTGCATAGAACGCACAGCCCGCCCGGCAACATAACGATAGCTTTGCGCCTCAACTGGCAAGGACAGCGCTTATCCCACTACGGCGTAGAAAAGCGGCAGGGGTTGGACGGGGGTGTCGCTCCACTGGTGGGCGGCGAGCAGGCGCTCGCGGGCGGCGGCAAGTTTGGCGGCGTTATTGGCGTGGATGGTGAAAAGCGGCGCGCCGGCTTCAACATGGTCGCCCACTTTGCGGTGAATGACGATGCCCACCGCGTGGTCGATAGAATCTTCTTTGCGCGAGCGGCCAGCGCCCAGTTCGACGGCGGTTTCGCCAACTTCGCGGGCGTTGATTTGGGCCAGGTAGCCGCCGCGCGGGGCGGGCACGGTTTCGATCAACGGGGCGGCGGGCATTCGATCCGGGTTTTCCACAAAACGCACATCGCCGCCCTGGGCTTTGACCAGCACCAGGAATTTGTCCCAGGCGCTGCCGTCCGCGACGGCAGTTTCGGCCATGCGGCGGGCTTCGCTTTCGGTCGCGGCGCGCCCGCCCAACAGCAGCAAGTGCGCGGCCACTACCAGGCAGTGCTCGCGGAAATCTTCCGGGCCGCCGCCGTGCAGGGTTTCAATGGCCTCGCGGACTTCCAGGGCGTTGCCCACGGCGCAGCCCAGCGGTTGATTCATATCGCTGAGCAGGGCCACCACTTTGCGGCCGCTGAGTTCGCCGATAGAGACCATCACTTCGGCCAGCTCGCGCGCGGCTGGGATGGTCTGCATGAAAGCGCCGTTGCCGGTTTTCACGTCGAGGACAATGGCCTGCGCGCCGGCGGCAATTTTCTTGCTCATAATGGACGACGCGATCAGCGGGGTAGACTGCACTGTGCCGGTCACATCGCGCAGCGCGTAGAGCTTGCCGTCCGCCGGGGCCAGGTCTGCGCTCTGGCCGGTCAACACCAGGCCGAGGGTACGCAACTGCTCGATAAACTCTTCGGTGCTGAGGTTGGTGCGGTAGCCGGGGATGGACTCAAGCTTGTCTAGCGTGCCGCCGCTAAAGCCCAGCCCGCGCCCCGACATCTTGCCAACCGGCAGCCCGCAGGCCGCCACCAACGGCTCGACCACCAGGGTGGTCTTATCCCCCACCCCGCCAGTGGAGTGCTTATCGACGGCGATGGGCACAACCCCGTTGAGGTCGAGGATGTCGCCGCTGTTGGCCATCGCCAGGGTCAGATCGGTGGTTTCTTGCGCAGTCATGCCTTTCAGCAGCACCGCCATGGCCCAGGCAGAAACCTGATAGTCGGGGATTTCCCCACGGGTAAAGCCATCCACAAAAAACTTGATTTCGTCACGGCTGAGTTCGCCGCCATCTCGCTTCTTGATAATGATATCTACCGCGCGCATAGCACGTCCTCTCCTGGGAAACTGGCAATTGAAATATAAGGGATATTATAGCCAAAAGCGCAGATATACACTGCGCCGCAAGATAAACACACCGGGCTTTCGCCAAT
>DATCUC010000433.1:0-6391 GCA_036567625.1 Anaerolineaceae bacterium
CTGGTGCGCGCGGTGCAAACCGGGGATGGGCGGTTGCTGCAAGAAGCGCCCCAGGCGGAAACCATCAGCCTGCTAGCCGGCGACCTGGCATACCTGGCCCATGATATTCTGCGCGACGAAGCCGCGCGCGGCGACACGCTAGGCCAGAACGATCCGCTGGAAATTGGCCGCCCGGCTGCCGGAAAAACGGGGCAGGCGGATGATGGCCGGCAGGTGTGGGCGGTGGGGTATACTCCGCAGCGGCTGGCGCTGGCCTGGCTGGCGCTCCCGGCGGATGCGCAAGGCAAACTGCAGCCGGTGATGGCCGCCGGGATCTGGCGCGCGGCAATGCTCAGCGCGGTGGCGCATCTGCCTGCCGAAGATTGGACCATTCCGGCCGGCGTGGTCACGGTGGATGTGTGCGATCCTTCGGGCCTGCTACCCACGCCGGACTGCCCCACGGTGGTGAGCGAGCTGTTCCTCAGCGGCAGCGAGCCGCAGGGGTTTGACACTCTGTACCGCCGGGTGCAGGTGAACCGCGAAACCGGCCGGCGGGCGACTGTCTTCACCCCGCCGGGCGCTGTGGAAGAGCAGGTTTTTCTGACCATCCCGCCCGAGGCGCGCGCCTGGGCCGAGAGCGCCGGTTTACCGCAGCCCCCGCAGGAATATGACGCCATTCGCCCGGCGCGCGCTAACCTCAACGCGCAAATCGATCAGCCGGGGATGTTCGCCTATGTGCGCGGCCCGGTAGAGATCGGCGGCACAGCCGGCGGGGAAGATTTTGTTTCGTACCAGCTTCAGGTGGGGCAAGGGTTGAACCCGCAAAGCTGGCTGCGATTGGGCGATTCACGGACGGAGCCTGTGGAAAATGGGGTGTTGGGCATTTGGGATACCACCGGGCTCGACGGCCTGTGGGCGCTGCGGCTGCAGGTGGAGCGCACTTCAAACCGGCTGGACACGGCCATTATTCAAGTGACGGTGGATAATGTTGCGCCCCAGGCGCGCATCCTTTACCCCACGCCGGGCGCGGCTGCCGAACCATCCGCGCAGGGCATGGTGACCCTGCAAATCGACGCCAGCGATAATATTGGCGTGGCGCGCGTGGAATGGCTGGTCGACGGGCGCGCAGTGGGCGAGAACACCGCCGCGCCGTTCAGCCTGCCCTGGGATGCCGCCCGCGGCAGCCACGAAGTGCGCGCGGTGATCACCGATCTGGCCGGGAACCAGGTGGAAACCCCGCCGGTGCAGTTTCAGGTGCAGTAACGGGGCGGGGAAGCGCGTCCCAAAGGATGCGCTTCCCCGGGATAGGACTAATCCAGAATTAACCGGTCGCGGCGGAAGCGGTTGACTGCCAAGAACAGCATGACGATATTGGCGACGACCAGGATTGTCAGCAGGCCGCCCATCACCTGGCCCAGGTTGAGGTGCGCCAGCGACTGGATCATCGGGCGCGTGATGCTTTCTGGCAGGAACTGCAAGAGCAGGGGGATAAACCAGATGATCAGGAAGCCCATGCTCATCTTCTGGTAGGCCTGGCGGGTGGTGGCGGAATGCAGCGACACCAATACGCCGATGCTGCTGATCAGCAGCGCCGCCAGAAAGCTGAGCGCAACTGCCGTCAGAAAAGAATTCAGCGGGTAAAAGCGGACGCCTTCGCCGGGGTGCATTACGTTGACCGTGATCGCGCCGAGCAGGATGGTCACGACGGCCATGCCCCAGCCGTACAGTACGGCAGCGCAAATCTTGCCAAACAGGATGGCGCGGTCGGGCAGGCGGCTGGCGAGCAGCGTTTCCAGCGTGTGCCGCTCGCGCTCACCGGCGAACGAATCGGCCACTACGCCCATCACCAGGAACAGCGGCAGCCACGACCAGGTGAGCAGCCCGGTGGGGTTGGTCAGCCAGGTGGTGCCCATTTGCGCCGGGAAGAATATCCCCGCCAGCCCGACGATGATCAACAGGTTCAGGATTGTGCTGCGGAAGCTGCCGCGCAGCAAAAAGATCTCTTTGAATTCTTTGCCAATGATGGTGATGATATCGGTGATCATTTTTCTTCCTCTACCAGGTCTAAGAAGGCTTCTTCCAGGCTGGCGCGGCCCTTGTGGACCTCGTCAACCAGCACGCCAGCCTGCATCAGCGCGGTCAGAATCGGGGCTGAATCGGCGCCGGGAAGCAGGGTGATCGTCAGGCGAGAGTCTTTTTGTTCGACGCCAGTGACATCGGGATACGCGCGCACGGCGGCCAGGGCGCTCTCGTTGATGTTGCGCCCGGTGATTTCCACGCGGTTGTTTTCCTGACCGCGCAGGCTTTGCGGCGAACCGACGGCCAGCAGCTTGCCCTGCCGGATGACTGCCACCTGCGCGCACAGTTTTTCGGCTTCGGGCAGGTTGTGGGTGGTGAGGAACACCGTCACCCCCTGGCGGCTGACCAGGGTTTGCAGGTCATCGCGCAGTGCAGCGGCGGCCACCGGGTCCAGCCCGGCAGTGGGCTCGTCCAGAAAGATCAGCTTCGGGCGGTGGAACAGGGCGCGCGCCACGGCCAGCTTTTGCTTCATGCCGCGGCTCCAACCGCTGACGGTATCGTTGCGGCGCTCCCACAGGCCAAAGCTTTCCAGTAGTTCTTTGGCCCGCGCCAGGCGCTCGCCGGAGTTCATGCGCCACACGCGGCCGTAGAATTCCAGGTTATCCAGCGCGGTCAGGCGTTCGTACAGCCCGGTATGTTCCAGCAGCGCGCCGCACTGCTCGCGTACCTGGGCGCCGCTAGCGCGGGTATCCAGGCCAAAGACTTCGGCGCGGCCCGCGGTGGGTTCCAAAAGGCCCAACAACAGGCGGATGGTGGTGGTTTTGCCCGCGCCGTTTGGCCCGAGAAAACCGAATACGATCCCGGGCGGCACATCGATACTCACGCCGTCAACCGCGCGGACGTTACCAAACTGCCGCACCAGGGCTTCGGTACGGATAATTGAGTTCATTCGCATCACTCCTTCGAAAGACTTTGGACGATTTGCTTGAGCTGCTCGCGGTAGGTCTCGAAAGCCGCGCGGCCTCCGGGGGTCAGGCTGAGCAGAGTCTGCGGCACTTTGCCGCGAAAAATCTTTTCGATCTTGACGTAACCGGCTTCTTCAAGTTTCCCCAGGTGCGCGGAGAGATTGCCTTTGGTCAGTCCGGTTTCGCGCAGCAGGTAGAGGAAATCCGCGCCTTCGACAGCGTAGAGGATGGTGACGATCATCATCCGCGCCGGTTCGTGGATCAGCCGGTCTACGCCGCTGATGCTGTGCAGACCGGCCGTCATGGGATATCTCCGTTGGGCGGCCGGGTGCTGGCCAGGTAGCGCGCGAAGGTCACCGCGCCGGAGATAATCCAGCCCAGGCCAAACATGGCGAATAAAAAGGTGTTTTGCTGGGTTTCGGTCAGCGATAGAATGCCGGTGAGCAGCCCAATGCCGAATGTGTAGGCTGCCAGCACGTAGAAGCGCGCCAGCCCAAAACGGCGGCCAATGATGGCTACGCTAAACGCCAGGAAAGCGCCCACCACAGTGGGGATGATCAACCGGCTGCCGGCGGCAAAAGCCTGGATGAGGCCGACCAGCGCGCCTACGACCATGGCGGTGATGGCGGCCAGCGCCAGGCGGCTGAGGGGTTTCTTTTTGCGCGCCACAAGCACGTAGCCGGTGCGCGGGTAGGTGATGCGCTCTTTGAGCGCGCGCACTGCCTTGCCGCCCAACCACCACAGCAAGAGCAGCAAGACCGGCTGGCCCAGGGCCACGGCCAGGCCCAGATTCTGGTTTTCGAAGAGGGGAAACAACGAAAAGTACAGGCCGAAGATGGCCAGCATCAGGCCAACGGCCATTTCGCCCAGCCCATCGACGTACCAGTAGCGCTGCGTGCGCTGGATGACGGTATCGATCTCACTTTTCATGTTCGCTCCGCATACAAGTTTGTAACGCAAACCAGTATGCATATCATACAGCGAAATAACCTGTCTGTCAAGCGTTTTTGGAACCAGAATGCGCCGTTTGACGTCTAATATTTAGAACGTGTTATGCTATATCTATGGAAGCGATTACGATAATGACCATCGGGCATTCGACGCATGCCATTGAAGTGTTTCTGGGCATGCTCAAAGCGCACGGCGTGGAGCTGATTGTGGACGTGCGCACCGTGCCGCGCTCGCGGCGCAACCCGCAATTTAGCCGCGAGAATCTGCCTGCCAGCCTGGCCGCCGCCGGGATTGGCTACATTCACCTGCCGGAGTTGGGCGGGCTGCGCAAGCCGCGCCCCGATTCGATTAACTCTGCCTGGCGCAACGAAAGCTTCCGCGGCTATGCTGATTACATGCAAACTGCCGAATTTGCCGCGGGAATCGAGCACCTGCTGGAACTGGCCGCCGAGCGGCCCACGGCAGTGATGTGCGCCGAGGCAGTTCCCTGGCGCTGCCATCGCTCGCTGATTGGCGATGCGCTGACCGCGCGCGGTCACCGCGTGGAAAATATTATGAGCGCAACCAGCCGCACGCCGCACCGCATGACCCCATTTGCCCGGGTAGAAGGCGCCACGGTAACCTACCCAGCGGAATGAGGCGTTTTCTCACCCCCTTGACAATCACTGCATTCCGTTTGACAATCAGGATAACCCATTCTCAGCACGCTGTTTGTGCAACTGCTCAATGGAGAAGATCATGTTACGCACATTGAAAATAGCCGGGAAATACTGGATGCTGCTCAGCCTGTTTTTATTGGCCGCCTGCAGCGCCCCGACAGCCGCACCCGCCGCCCCGACTGCCGACCTGAACTTGCTGCGGACGGAAGTTGCGGCAACAGTACTGGCGCGCGTTCCTGAATACTGCGCCATGACGCCCACGGTCACCTTTACCGCTTCGGTTACCCCCACTGCCACGCAAACCGTCACGCCTTCGCCCACCGGCCCCACGCCGACGGTTCCGGGTGGCACGGGTGAGGCAGGCAGCGGCAACCGTTTGAAGTGGGTCTCGCAAATCATCGATGACGGCACGCGCATGGCGCCCAATTCCACGTTCAATATGACCTGGCGCGTGCAGAATGTTGGCACCACCACCTGGAGTGCCAACTACCGCCTGCGCCACTGGAGCGGCGAGCGCTTTGGCGCGCCCGCTGAGGTGCTGCTCAACCAGGAAGTAGCGCCGGGTGAGGTGGTGGACATCACCATCCCGATGAAGGCCCCGGCTCTACCGGGCGAGTACCGCTCCGACTGGGTGATGGCCAATGAACTGCGCGGTAACTTTAACGAGCCGATCTACTTGAAGATCATAGTCGTCGGGCCGGGCACGCTTGCCCCCACGCTCCCGGCGCCTACCGCCACGGTCACCGTGCAGCCCACGCAAGCCGCTACCCCTACGGTGACGGTGACACCGTAAGCCCAGGCACCAGCGTTTGAATAGATCAAAACCGGCGTTCGCGCCGGTTTTGCACATCCCCCACCCGAGACCGGATTTGAAACCTGTATTGGATCAAGACCTCAATCCTCTGCGTTCACTGGCGCACAGCCTTACCCTGCTGCTGCAGCGGCGGGTGCATTTTCCGCGCGGCCGCGTGGGCCACCGCCTTGAACTGGACGGTGAAGCCTGGCTCATCTTCCGCGAGATCGTGGTCGACCCGCGCCCAGGCCAGCAGCTGCAGCCGGGAGCGAACTTCCAGCCGCGGTTTCACTTGCGCGGCATGTCTGCGCGCGCCAACATGCTCTTTTCGTGGCTGCCGGTCCCATTTTTCATCGGCCTGCCCGGGTTTCGCTCGAAGCTGTGGCTGTACAGCCCGGCCAGCGGTGATTTCTCAGGGTGGTACGCCTGGGACAGCGCAGAGGACGCGCAGCGCTACAGCCGGTCTTACGCGGCCAAGTTCATGGCGCGCCGTTCGGTGCCCGGCTCGGTCTCCTTCCGGGTGATTGCTGTGGATTGAAAAGCACGGGCCACCTGCCGGACAGGTAATTATTTCGCACAATTCGCGCCGGGCTATACCTTTTCTTGACTCCCCGGGTGAAATTTCTATAATAGAACCGTAACGCTGAAATATCACTTCCAAGAGAGGGATGCATGTACGAAGTCTTTTTATCGCTCCATAATATTTTGCGCTGGGTGGTGCTGATTGTGGCCGTCCTGGCGCTGATCCGCATGTATTTTGGCGGCTGGATGGGCCGCAAAGCCTACAGCAAGGCCGATGACCGCGTCAGCCTGCTCTTTACCATCATGCTGGATTTGCAGCTTCTGGTGGGCATTATCCTGTACGTCTTCCTCAGCCCAACGACAATGGCGCTGCTCAACGGGACGGGCAGCATGTCTGCGCCGCTGACGCGCTATTTTGGCGCGGAGCACGCGGCAATGATGCTGCTGGCGGTCATTGTGGCGCACGTGGGCCGGGCGCAGTCGAAGAAGGCCGCCGACGCGCG
>DATCUC010000434.1:0-6635 GCA_036567625.1 Anaerolineaceae bacterium
AGATAAACAGGGCAAAAACCATCATGAGGACGCCCACCAACCACCAGGCGCGGCGCGGACCGCGCATGAATTTCTTGAACGGCGACACCATCAACTCAATTGCGCCGATTTTCTCCAGGCCCTTCGCCAGGGCAACCACCACGGAGATGATAAACGTGACGTCGATCAAAACGATGCCTGCGCGCACCATGCCATTGAAGATGGTCTGCAGGCCGCCGATAGGCGTTCCCAGGGTGACCCATCCCAGGAGGAACATAGCAATGATAGCAACGATACCCGTGTCGCGTTTCATTGCCATCGCAACAAAAATCAGGATAACGAAGGCAGCGTAGATCCAATGGGCTGCGGTAAGCGTAACTGTTTCCATGAGAACACTCCTCCAAACGAACGCAGGTCTGATTGCTGGTACTGAGTGAACAAAAGCAGTTACTGGAAGTGCATTTCGCTTATGGGTTTACCTCCACGGAGTGAATGGATTGATCAGGCTACCGGTTGGGCGAATACATTGGTCATGCCGGCATCCGCTACGCGCTGCTGGATCGCCGCAATGTTAGTTGTGTACAGGCCCAGGGCCTTCATCCGGTTGAAGTAGGTGGAGCCGGAGAAGGTGTACTTTTGCGACATGCCTTCTTCGGTTTCCATTTGCTCGCGGACGAAGGTGATTGCATCACCAATGCAGGTGGACGTGGGGATCGTCATCAGCGGGTGGCCGCAAGCCTGGCGTACGGCGTTGTGACCGGCCAACACGCCGGTGACAACTGCTTCGGTGTGACCAACCAGCAGACCGGCTTTTTCACCGGCGCAGAACAGGTTTTGCATTCCGCAAACCTGCAGATGATCATCACGAGGGGAGAGGGCCAGGTAGCGCATGGAGTTGCCCTTGCCGCCAGCATAGGGATCTTCGTAGCGCGCGTTTTCCATGCCCGGAACCTGGCGCAGTTCTTCCAGCGGGAAGAAGGGGGTCATCAACTTGACGTGGCCGGTATCGAGCAGCACCACATTTTCGGCGAACTCGGGCAGGGCGTACTGCTGGCAGGCTTTGGAAGCCAGCTTTTCGGTGTGCACCAGTTCCGCGGGTATGGGAACCACGGCCACGCCAGTCTTATGCAGCCGCTCGGCGATTTCCGGGGAAACTGAGTCGAAGTGCAGCTTGCATGAGCCCGACATCGCGCCCAGCGTGCCATCGGGTTTGCGGCCAATCTTTTCGGGGATGCCCGCGCGGCCGGCAATGCTGACGCGCCCGCCGAAGCTGGGGCAGCGCAGGATGCACATGGCGCAGCCGTTACCGTACTTAAGGCAGTTGCCCTGCGGCCCAGCGGTGCCGGTGGTTTCAATGAAGACGTCGCCATCCATGTTTTCGCGGCTGTCAATCACCAGCGCGCGAATGGTTTCGCACGACTGGATGACGTCGGTGGCGCGGTACTGCATTTTGAGCACAATGCCTTTATCCAGCATGTACTGCTTGACCAGGGGTTCGATCAGGCTGACGTCGTACAGGCTGGCGTGTTTGTGGCCGGGGAATTCGATATTCTTGTGGCGCGCTACTTTGTCCATGCAGTGGAACAGGTCACCAGCGCCCATGGCGATCATTTCTTCGGCGGCGGTAAAGCGCCCGTTGTTGCGGAAAATGCCACCCACCAGGCCCGTGCCCAGCAAGCAGTCTGTTCGTTCCAGCACCACAACTTCTGCGCCGGCAGCCCGGGCGGAAAGCGCAGCCGCGCAGCCTGCCCAACCTCCACCAATCACGACAATCTTAGGCATGGTTCCTCCTTATTGGCAAAATCACAAAATGGTTGTCTCAGTAAGGGTTGTATTTAATTCAAGCAACAGAGTGAAAAACGGGGACAGCAAAACAGTTTTCACCACCAGGGGAAGTGGTAGGCCTCGGGTACTACGGCTAAGTCAACTGTTTACCGGGGAAGAAGATACACAAAACCTGGCACGCTAACAGACTTCTGCCAGGCACAATATATCTTATATAAGATATATTATATATTATCTAGCGGTTTGTCAAGAGCCAATTTTTCATTCTGACTGGCATTTTGTTCCCGGAATTGTGGGTCGAGGTATTCTTTCGAATGAAAAACGAAAAGACGGGCCTTTTTTCCCGTCGGGGAACCAGGCCCGCCTTTTCGCGCTGTCGATATTATGACTGCGCTTTTTGCAGAAAAACCTGTTCCAACTCTTCAAAATCCTGATCGTACAGATCGCGCATGGCGCTGGTAAGGTGCTCTTTCATTGCGGCTTCGGCTTTATTGGCGTCGCCCGCGCGCAGGGCGTCGAGAATTTGGCGGTGTTCGGGAACGGATTTGTCCACGCGTATGCCCTGCGTGACCGAAAGCAGCCGGTAGCGTTTGAGGTGATCATCCAGGTTGGTGATCATTTGCACAAGGTGGTCATTATGGCATTTTTGCACAATGCCCGAGTGGAACAGGCCGTTGAGCGCAGAGGCGCGTTCATAATCCTTCTCGCTGAGCGCGTCGGCGTGGTCGCTAATCAGCCGGTCTAAGTGGCGATAATCTTTCTCGGTCAGGTGCTCGGCTGCCAGACGCATGGCCAGCCCTTCGAGTACGATGCGAATCTCGAAGATGTTGACCATATCTTGCTTATTGATGTCGGAAACGAATGTGCCTTTATACGGCAGCCGCGAAACCAGGCCTTCGCGTTCCAGGCGCAGCAGCGCATCGCGCACGGGCGTTTTGCTGATGCCAAGCTGCGCGGCCAGTTCGCCTTCTACCAGGTTCTGGTTGGGCAAAAACTGGAACGACAGGATGGCCTGTTTGATCTTTTGATACGCCAGCTTGTCGAGAGAGGGGGTATCGTCTAATGGTGAAAGCGAGCTCATAATCAATCTCCATACCAGGGTAAAAGCGGCAAAATCCAAAATTGACGGTTGGAAAATGCCCGTAATCGTATATAATATAACATATACATTATATGGCGTTTCCCCGCGATTTCAAGTAACATTTTCAGAAAGAGGATGACAGGCCATGACAAATGCGCATATAACCGTGGATGCAAACGAGGCTGCCGCCAACGCGGCGTACCGGACGAATGAAGTCATTGCGATTTATCCAATTACCCCCTCTTCAGGCATGGGTGAGTTGTCGGATGAATGGTCGGCGAATGTTAAGCAGAACATCTGGGGCACGGTGCCGCTGGTGGCAGAAATGCAGTCGGAAGGCGGCGCGGCCGGGGCAGTGCACGGCTCGTTGCAAACCGGCGCGCTGACTACCACCTTCACCGCCTCGCAGGGCCTGCTGTTAATGATACCTAATATGTACAAAATTGCGGGCGAACTGACGGCCACTGTTTTTCACGTGGCGGCGCGCGCGCTTTCGTACCAGGCGATCTCGATCTACGGCGATCATTCGGACGTGATGGCTACCCGCGCCACCGGCTTCGCGCTGATGCCATCGTGCTCGGTGCAGGAGGCGCACGATATGGCGGTGATCGCCCAGGCCTCTACGCTGGAAGCGCGGATTCCCTTCTTGCATTTCTTTGACGGCTTCCGCACCTCGCACGAGGTGAGTAAGATTACCTACCTGACGGACGAGCAGTTGCACGCCATGATCTCCGACGAACTGGTGATCGCGCACCGCAACCGCGGCCTGTCGCCCGAGCGGCCTTTCATCCGCGGCACGCTGCAGAACTGGGATGTGTACTTCCAGGGGCGTGAATCGGTCAACCCGTACTACAACGCCTGCCCAGATATTGTGGCAAAGACGATGGACCGCTTTGCCGCGGTCACCGGGCGGCAGTATCACCCGTTTGACTACTTTGGCGCGCCGGATGCGGAACGCGTGGTGGTGTTGATGGGCTCCGGCGCGGAAACCGCCGCCGAAACCGCCCAATACCTGGCCGCGCGCGGCGAGAAGGTGGGGGCAGTGGCTGTGCGCCTGTTCCGGCCCTTCTCGGTGAAGCATCTGATGGCGGCGCTGCCCGCCACGGTGAAGGCCATTGCGGTGCTGGACCGCACCAAGGAAGCCGGCTCGATGGGCGAGCCGCTGTACCTGGATGTGGTCGCCGGGGTGCACGAAGGCATCGCCAACGGCCTGGCGCCCTTTGCGGCAGCGCCCAAGATCGTGGCCGGGCGCTATGGGTTGGCCTCGAAGGAGTTTACCCCGGCCATGGTGAAGGCGGTGTTCGATGAGCTGGGCAAGGAAAAACCGGCTTCGCATTTCGCCGTGGGCATTGAGGATGATGTTTGCCACAACAGCCTGCCGTACGATGCCACGTTCTCGATCCTGCCGGCGGAAACTGTGGAGTGCATGTTCTACGGCCTGGGCGCGGACGGCACGGTGGGCGCCAACAAGAATTCGATTAAGATCATCGGCGAGGATACTGACAATTACGCCCAGGGGTACTTCGTCTACGACTCGAAGAAATCTGGGTCGGTGACCATCTCGCATTTGCGCTTTGGCCCGCACCCGATCCGCGCGCCGTATTTGATTGGCGAGGGCTGCGCGCAGTTTGTGGCCTGTCACCAGTTCTCCTTCCTCGAACGGCTGGATATGCTCAAGTTCGCAAAACCGGGCGGGGTGTTCCTGATCAACAGCCTGTACGGGCCGGAAGAGGTGTGGGAGAAGATCCCGGTGGAAGTGCAGCAGCAGATCCTGGACAAGAACCTGCGCTTCTATGTGATTGACGCGTACGAAGTGGCGCGGAAGGCCGGGATGGGCAGCCGCATCAACACGATCATGCAGACGTGCTTCTTCGCTATTAGCGGGATTCTGCCCAAGGATGAAGCTATCAAGCAGATTAAGAAGAGCATCGAAAAAACCTACGGCAAGCGCGGCGAGGCGGTGGTACGCAAGAACTTTGAGGCGGTGGATGAAACCCTGGCCAACCTGTTCGAGGTGAAACTGCCCGAAGATACCGGCGGTGCGGTGCGGATGCGCAGCGGGATGCCTGCTGAGGCCCCCGAGTATGTGCACCGCGTTGTCGACCGCGTGCTGGCATTTGACGGCGACTGCCTGCCGGTGAGCGCCATGTCGCCGGATGGGACGTATCCTTCGGGGACGGCAAAGTGGGAAAAGCGCAATATTGCCCTGGAAATCCCGGTATGGGAGCAGTCGATCTGCATCCAATGCGGGAAGTGCGTGCTGGTTTGCCCGCATGCCGCCATCCGCATGAAGGTGTACGACCCGGGGCTGCTGGAAGGCGCTCCGGCCAGCTTCAAATCGATGCCGGCCAAGTTTACCGAGTTCCCCAACACCCTATTTTCGCTGCAGGTTGCCCCGGAAGACTGCACTGGCTGCTCGCTGTGCGTTTCGGCCTGCCCGGCCAAGAGCAAGAGCAACGCGGCGGTGAAGGCGATCAACATGGCGGCCCAGGCGCCGCTGCGCGAGCAGGAACGCGAGAACTGGGACTTCTTCCTCAAACTTCCAGACGTGGACCGCACCAAGCTGTCGCTGGCGACGATCAAGAATGCGCAGCTTTTAGAGCCGCTGTTCGAGTTCTCGGGGGCGTGCTCCGGGTGCGGCGAGACGCCGTATGTGAAGCTGGCCTCGCAGTTGTTTGGCGACCGGATGATCGTGGCCAACGCCACCGGGTGTTCTTCGGTATATGGGGGCAGCCTGCCCACCACGCCCTGGTCGGTGAACAAAGAAGGCCGCGGCCCGGCCTGGTCGAACTCGTTGTTTGAGGATAACGCTGAATTTGGCCTGGGGATGCGCCTGGCCGCAGAGAAGAAATACGAATTTGCCTGCGAGCTGGTGCGCAGGGTGGCGGAGCGCATTGGCGCAGACCTGGCCCAGGCGCTGCTGGCAGCCGACCAGAGCAGTGAAAGCGGCATCCGCGAGCAGCGCGCGCGGGTGGCCGAACTGAAACGGCTGCTGCAGGCTGACCCGGCGCCCGCGGCGCGGCAGTTGTTCAGCCTGGCGGATGACCTGGTGCGCAAGAGCGTGTGGATTATGGGCGGCGATGGCTGGGCGTACGATATTGGCTACGGCGGGCTGGATCACGTGCTGGCCAGTGGGCATAATGTGAACGTGCTGGTGCTGGACACCGAGGTGTACTCGAACACCGGCGGGCAGGCTTCGAAGGCCACGCCGCGCGCCGCGGTAGCCAAGTTTGCGGCCAACGGCAAGAGCCTGGCGAAGAAAGACCTGGGGCTGATCGCGATGTCGTATGGGAATATCTACGTGGCGCGGGTGGCGATGGGGTATTCGGACGCGCAGACGCTGCGCGCCTTCCTGGAAGCCGACGCGTACGACGGCCCGGCGCTGATTATTGCGTATAGTCACTGTATCGCCCATGGCATCAGCATGGAGAAGGGCCTGGAACAGCAAAAGCTGGCGATCCAGTCTGGGGCGTGGTCGCTGTACCGCTATAACCCGGCGCTGGCGAAGGAAGGCAAGAACCCGCTGACGGTCGACTCCAAAGCACCGAGCATCCCGGTGGCGGATTATGCTTACAACGAGACGCGCTACCAGATGCTGGTGAACAGAGACGAACAGCGCGCCGAAATGTTGATGAATGAAGCCGGAGAAGATGCCCGGCTGCGCTGGGAGCGGCTGCAGCGCATGGCCGACCTGGAAGCACAGCTCCACGCGCAAGGCGGGGAGTAGCGCGCGGAACGCAAAAATTTGACAGGATCAAGAAGTGACCGGCGGGCCGCCCCAGGTGGAGCG
>DATCUC010000435.1:0-2411 GCA_036567625.1 Anaerolineaceae bacterium
TCCGCCGGTGCTCACCGGGCTGGAAGACGACGAAGAACTGTACGTCGGGTCCCAGTTGCCCCACCAGGTCGGCAAGAACACCGGCCCGGTGCCAAACGTCTGGCGCGTGCGCCCGGTGTAATCCTTGTCCAGCATCGTCCAGCCCAGGTATTCGTCGAACTTCTGGCTCTTCACCTCGGGCGTGTCCGCGGCTTCCACCTGCGCCCAGGCCTGCTTCATAATATTGTCATAGTAGGCCACGGTTTCCTTGCGGCTGAACCCGCGCATCTTTTCGGTCACCGATTTGACCAGCCCCACGACCACATCTTGCAATTTCTTGCGCCGCTGGTTGGCATCCGCGCTGCTGAACGCCTGGATAAAGTCTACTTCATAGCCGTGCAGCCCTTCCGGCTCCGGCTTGATCGCCTCAATCTTCACCGGGTCGCGGTCAATCACCTTCGCCGCGTTCTTCTTGACCACCGAGAACAGGATCATCGTCATCACCCGGTCGACCGGCTGTTCCATCAACACCCCGGCTTCCACGGCGGTCAGCCCGCGCTTGATACCGTGGCCCTCGACTGAAACCTTGGGCGGCAGGTACTGCAGCTTGCGCTTGCGGCTTGAATAGATGCTGAACCCGATCACCCCGGCCCAGAACAGGCCAAACGCGCCGCAGCACAGAAAGCCGCCGGTATCTTCCGAAACCTCAAACGAGCGCGAGGTCGACGGCTGCACGATCGCCCCGGCTGGAACCACTGCCGCCGGGAAGCTTGCGCCAAAAATATATTCGCTCGAGCTGTCGGCGTCGCTCGACTGCCAGTGGTAGATGATGCGCTCATCCTGGGTAAAGCTGGATTCGGGCGCATCATTTCCCGGCCAGTTTTGCGGCGGGAAGTAGCGCGGCTGGTCTTCGGTCAAACCGGGCGGCAGGATCAGCGTCACCGCCATATCCGTGCTGCCCTGCACGTACTGCGAGCCAAAGTAATTGGGCGAGAACCGGAAGCTGACGTAATTGGCGTCATCGCCGGTGGCCGGGTTGAGCATGTTGCGGATCACCGGCACCCACACGTGTACCCGCCCCGAGCGCCCCGGCTGGATCGAATTTGCCCCCAGCCCCAGCGCCACGCCGTGATCCACGTAGGACGAGCGTTCAATATCGCTGATCGGCTGGCCGTCGACCTCGGCGGTGATACTGCCCAGGTCGTACTCCTCATTGGGCAGGCCGATGTCGACGTAGTCGATCACGTGCCCCCCGGCGGTATTGGTGAAATCGTAGGTGTACTCCACCGAGGCCGTTCCATCCTGGTTGACGTAAAAGTTCACGTCCACCCGGTCGACGCGGAACAGGTAATCCTGGGCGAAGACCGGGGTTACCAGCACCGCCAGCAGCGTAAAAACGGCAAACAGGCTCAATAATCGTCTTTTCATGCGGTTCCCTCCACAAATAACGGTTCCCCCCGGAACGTTTACCACTTGGGTTCTTCGGTAAGCTGGTAGGTGGTTTTGCAATACGGGCAGGTGACTACCGGCGCGCCGGCGATCATGCTGATGTCTTTGGGCGAAAGCGTGCCGCCGCAGGATTTGCACTTCAACGTGTCCATGCCCACGTTCCCCGGCAGATCGATCTTGAGAGTCACATCGTTCGAGGTGGACGCCGGGCGGCGCGCCGCCCAGTAGATCAGCGCCAGGCCAATGCCGACCGAGATCAGGCCAACGATGATCCAGCCGTTGGAACCGCTGGGGCTGAACGCGCCCCAGATGAACAGGATGCCAAAGAAGATCGTTATCGCCGCGACGATGTAGGCAATGATTTTTCCAGCGCTCATAAATTCCTCCAGGCAGGGGATGGTTGTTTTTCGAAAAGGGGAAAGCCATTGACGGACGAGAAAAGTCGCAAATCTACCCAATGCTAAGTGTAGCATGATGTGAGAAGTGGCACAATCCTGTCATATGTAAGAAAAAGACGCGCAAAACCCATGCAAATTTAGCGGCCTCCGGGCATCTTTCCTCTCTGCCTCGAAAAGAGCTGCCCCGCCAGCCGGTGCGCTTTGAGCGTTCCCAGCCATGCGCTAAATTGCGTAATCTGTTTGGTTTGCACTTGGGAAGAGCCAGAAATGATGCGTACTAATATAATCGTAGGCTGGGTTCACTACCTGCCTCGTAAAGGGTTGATCCCACCGTCCCCCAAAACCATTGGGCGCTTCTCCGCTGAGCCTTATCATTTTCTATAGAGGAGATGATGTACGATCTTGTTTGTTGGGTTCTAAGACTACTAACCCGCCGCATGGGGGATTCGTATTTCTTCGTATCGATTCGTTTTTGCGCGGTTGGTAGAGAGAATATTCGTTTTTTCGTTTTTGCGGGTTGAAGAAATCGAAACGCGGGGCGGGCGTTGAAGGTACAGCCGGAAGAAATGGATTTTGCGCAGACAC
>DATCUC010000436.1:0-4556 GCA_036567625.1 Anaerolineaceae bacterium
ATTGCACCAGCCGCGGCTCTAAGGTCTGCCGCGTTTCCGGTTCTAGCGGCGCGGCCGGTGCGGGAGCCTGCACCAGCCGGTGAGCCAGCACCGGCAGCAGTGGGTAGGCGCACAACTGCGCCAGCCGCACCACGCCGGAGAAAAAGCCAGAGGTAGGGGCCAGCAGCAGGTTGGCAATATACCCCGCGAGGATCAGCCCCAGAGCGGCCAGCCCGGTGCCCCAGGCGGGTGGGCGGCCAATAATCAACACCAGCAACCCCAGGATGCTCAGCGCCAGGGCAAAGATCTGCCAGCCCCAGTCGTACCACGAGCCGTTGAAGGCTGCCGCCGGGGTTTCCTGCGACCAACTCGAATAGGTGAACAGCCCCAGGATGATCACCACCAGCGACAGAATCACCGTGACCGCATCTGCGGCGCGCGATGGGCGCGGGAAGCACCACAGCCAGATGATCCACGCCAGGCTAAATGTGGTAATCGACCGGTCGAGCGGCGGCAAATAGCGCTGCGGATCAGCCACCTGCTGCCAGGCCAGCCCGCTGCTGAAGAACAGCACCAGCTGCGCAGCCAGCAATATGCTCAATCCGGTTAGCAGGCGCGTGGGCACCGCGTCGGGGTTGTTTCTGCGCGCGATAATTGCCCCCTGCAGGCCAGCGACCACGGAAAATGCAAGAATCAGGTGGTAGACAATGTTCCCCGGCTGGGTGGTGAGAATCGTAAAGATCTGCTGCAAAAATGTGTCCATGCCCCTGCTTTCGTATATTCGATTATAGCATAAGCGTTCTGCCTGTGACTTTCCTGAAAAGGTTGACAAAAATGAAAATTCGGATAAAATCCTTTCTGTAGTTGCCCATGCCGAAGTGGCGGAACTGGCAGACGCGCTACGTTCAGGGCGTAGTGGGCGTACGCTCGTGAGGGTTCAAATCCCTCCTTCGGCACTGAAAATCCTCGCGAAAGCGGGGATTTTCTGATTAAAGCAGTTGCATAGCGAATGCCATTTCGTGCTATATTTTGCTTGCCTGTTTACCCGCCGCTACCCTGGGAGAACCCTATGCATCACACTTCCGCCAGCACCCTCAACCTGGCTCATGCAAAACCTGAAATTCGCCTGACCGCCGCCGCGTGGATCTTCATGCTCTTGTGCAGCCTGCTACCAACCATCCTGCTGCTGGAAATTTTTCACGCCAGCACGGATTGGCTGCTCCCCGCCCGCCTGGGGCTATTAGGTGCAGCCCTGGCCTTGTCGCTGGTGGTGAAATGGATACGCCCGCTGCGCGGGTTCTTCTTCATCCTTATTGCCATCATGCTGACCGAACTGCTGATGAACTGGGTGTCCGCGCAGCCCTTCTGGGTTTCCATCTTTGGCCGGCCGGATGCCCCATTTGTGCAAAGCATGTTCAGCGCGCAGATGACGCGCCTGGGCGTTTCAATACTGATGATTGCGGCCATGGTCGCGCTGGGCTGGACGCGCCAGCGCTTTTACCTGGCGCGAGGTGACCTGCGCGCCCCCGCCGAGCCGGTCGCATGGTTGGGCATCAACGCCAGCGAGCCGTGGACCAGGCTGGGCCGCAACCTGGGCCTGGCAATCACCGGTGGCACGCTGCTCTTTCTATTCCTGGCCGGGCGGCCTTCGGCAGGGGTGCTGCTTCAATCGCTGGCTTACATTCCGGCCGTGCTGCTTTTTGCCACTTTGAATGCATTTAATGAAGAACTGACCTACCGCTCCAGCCTGCTGGGCGCCCTGCAGCCGGTACTGGGCCGCCAGTCGATCTGGATTGCGGCGTTATTCTTTGGCATCGGCCATTTTTACGGTGTGCCGTATGGGATTGTTGGCGTATTAATGGCTTCGTTCCTCGGCTGGCTGTTGGGAAAAGCCATGGTAGAAACCCGCGGCTTCTTCTGGTCCTGGTTTATTCACTTCTTACAGGATGTGGCCATCTTCTGGTTCATGGCAGCCGGTTCAATCACCCCTGGCGGCTGATTCCGGCACCAATCTTGCAAACCTGTGTCTTGATTCAGCCCACGTTTCCGAGTAAGATTTAAGCATGAACACAATCCTGCGCAACAAGAAACAGATCATTATCCTGGTCGTGCTGCTGGTAGTTGCCTTCTTAATGATGGACCTCAACAACCGGTTGACTGAGTTGTTCCGCCTCTCGCAGCAGCGCGACGCACAGGCCACCGAGGTGACGCTCCTTGAGCAAACCCGGGTTGCCCAGGAAACTGAGATGGCCTACGCCCAATCCGCCGACGCGGTCGAAATCTGGGCTTATGGCGAAGGCAAGAAGATCCGTCCGGGTGATCACGTGATCAACCCGATTGCCGACCCGAACTATACCGCGCCGGTTCCAACCGAGATCGTCGTCACCCCCGAGAAGGTGGAAAACTGGCAGGTGTGGAAAGCGCTCTTCCTGGGCGATGATTCCTGATCAGGGCTTGCGGTAGACTGCAATCAGGGTGATATCGTCGGAAAGCGGCTGCGGGCCGCGGAAGGTCTTGAGCGCCTCGTCGACGGCGCTCAGCGCCTCGTTCGGGCTGCAGCTGTTGGCGCGTTCCAGCACCGCTCTCAGGCGTTCCTCGCCGAATGGCTCTCCATCCGCGGCAAAAGTTTCGGTCACCCCGTCGGTATACAGCACCAGCGCGTCACCCGGCTGCAGGGAAATGGCCTCATCTTTCAGCGGCACTTTTTCCATCACGCCCAACGCCATGCCACCCTTTTTGAGCAGCGCCACGCCGCCGCTGCCATGAATGATCAGCGGCAGGTTATGGCCCGCATTGGCATACGTCAGTTCGCCGCTGCGCAGGTCGAGGATGGCGAACACCGCGGTGACGAACATGCCGTTCAGCGCGTCTGGAACCAGCAGGTCGTTGACCTGTTCGAGCACCCGCGCCGGGGTATCGATGGTTTTCAGACTGGCGCGGATTAGCGTGCGGGTAACGGTCATATACAGCGCCGCGGGCATACCCTTGTCGGCCACATCGGCAATCACAATTCCCAGCCGGTCCTGATCCAGCAGGAAGATATCGTAAAAATCACCGCCCACCGTGCGCGCGGTCTGCCAGCGCGCGTCCACTTCCCAGCCGGGGATTTGCGGCATATGCTCGGGCAAGAAGGTGCGCTGAATTTCACGTGCAAGTTGTACTTCGCGTTCCATGCGCTCTTGCAGGACCATTTCGCGCTGCAGCCGGTCATTTTGGATCGCCAGCGAAACTTCTTGCGCAATTCCGCTGATAATTTCCAACCGCCGCTCGCGGAACGCGGCCAGGGTATTGGTTTCTTTGGCAAGCATTACCCCGTACACCTCGCCTTTGATCGACAGCGGCACGCCAATCAGCCACGAACCAATCGATGCCATCGTCGGCGTGGGCAGCGAGCCGGGCGGCAGGCACGGCAGCGCCGGCCATTGGCTGGGCGGCAGGTCGGGGTTGCTGAGCGGGCTGAGGATGTGCGTGTCGCTGCGCTGCACCTGGTCGAGCAGTTCAAACTCGCCCGGCCCATACGAGCGCCCCAGGATATCGCGTTCTTGCTGGTGCAGCCCGGCGAACGCCTCGCTGGGCGTGAACACGCTATTTTCCGCATCCCACAGGTAAATCACACAGGCGTCGATACCGACCAGAATCGGCATCAGGTGAGTGATGGTATCCAGAATATCGTTCAAATTATTGAGGGTGACCACTGCCTGGGCCACCTGCAGCAGTACCGCGGTGACGTAGGCTTCTTCCTGGCGGGCTTCCACCAGGCGAATGTTTTCTACGCCGGTGGCAATCTGGTGGCTTACTCCTTGCAGGATCGCCAGCGTCCGGTCGTTGAGCGCCGCGCCGTTTTTACCGTGGGCGGTATCCTGGTGCATCACCAGCAGCGCGCCTTGCAGTTCGTTGCGTGCCTGCAAAGGCAGCAAAAGCAGCGTGCTGGCCGCATGCTGATCCGCAGCGGGCAGGTTGAGTTCGCGCGCGGCATTCTGCAAATACACCGGGGCGCGCGTTGCCATCAGGCTGGCCAGTGCGGGCGCTTCGCTGGGCCGGAAGAGTGTCCCGGTGGCCGGCTGGTCTATGCTGTATGCCGCGCTAAGCGTGAAGGCATCCTGTTCCGCTTCCCACAGGAATATCGCCGCCTTCTTGATCCCCACCAGCAGCGGCAGCAACTGGATGGTATTATCCAAAATTTCTTCCAGCGTGCCCACTGCCTGGTTGGCCTCGGCTACCTGCAGCAGCAAGGTGGAAATCCAGGCCTGTTCCTGCGATTCATAATACTGGCGGGCGTTGTGAATGGCGATCGCCGCGTAGCTGGCAAAAGTGGCGGTCATATCCCGCGCCTCGCTGCCAAACCGGTTCGCGGTATGGTGCGCCAGGGCTAGCACCCCCAGAACCGTATCCCCGGCGCGCATCGGGCTGACTATCGATGAGTAATTCGCCGGGAAATCCAGCGCCGCGCCGATCGGTTCAAACGGGTCGGTGTGGGCGCGGATGGTGGGGAAGGGGTTTTTGAGGGCGGCATCCAGGTAGGCGCGCGCGCTGGCCGAGCGCTGCCGCGCGCGATTAAGCTGCTGCGCGGAAACCCC
>DATCUC010000437.1:0-2893 GCA_036567625.1 Anaerolineaceae bacterium
CTGATGGGCCGCAGTGAGCCCACGCCAGAAGCCGCGCAAGAGCTGCGTAAGCTGGAAGAACAGGGCGCGCGCGTGTTGGTGGCTCGCGGCGATGTTTCGGTAGAAGCCGATGTGCGCCGCGTGCTGGAGCAAATTCAGGCCAGCCTGCCGCCGCTGCGCGGGATTATCCATTCCGCCGGGCGGCTGGACCCGGCCGCGCTGCTCAATCAGACCTGGGAACGCTTTGAGAACGTTTTGGGACCAAAGATTACCGGGGCGGAACTGCTGCACCGGCTGACTGCCGGCTGCCCGCTGGACTTCTTCGTGGCATACTCCTCCGTGGCTTCGATCTTCGGCTCGCAGGGGCAGGCGAATCACTCGGCGGCCAATGCAGCGATGGATGCGCTGATGCACCAGCGCCGCGCCGCAGGACTACCCGGGCTGAGCATCAACTGGGGCGTGTGGGCCGAGGTTGGCATTGCCGCCGGGCTGGGCCAGGTGGAGCGCTCTGCTGAGCAGGGCGTGGAAAGCATCCATCCGCAGGAAGGCATGGCGATCCTCGACCGGCTGCTGCATTCGGCGGCGGCGCAGGTGACCGTCAATCCGGTCAACTGGCCGCAGTTCTTACAGCGCTACGGCGAAAATGTCCCGCCGCTGCTGCGGTCGATGGCCGCGGAAAGCAGCCGCGCTGCCGCCAAAGCCGCGGCGCAGGCCGTGGAAGACAAACCCGCCGCGCCGGCGCAGCCGGAATTTTTGCGGCTGCTGGCGGAAACGCCGGCCGACCGCAAGATGAACGTGCTGTTGAACTTCGTACAGAAACAGGCGGCGAAAGTGCTCGGGCTGGAGATCGGCGCGGTGGGAGAACACACCCCGCTGAATGAGATGGGCCTGGATTCATTGATGGCGGTAGAATTACGTAATCTGCTGGGCAAGGCTCTAGACCTGAAGCGCCCGCTGCCGGTGACGATGGTGTTTGACTATCCCACCGTCACGGCCATCAGCGGGTACCTGGCTGCCGAAGTGCTGCACCTGCAAACCGCAGTCCCCGCCGCGCCAGAGCAAAAACCCGGCGGCGGCAAGACGGCCATGCTCGAAAGCATCGAGGACCTTTCGGACGATGATGTCGAACGGCGGCTGGCCGAAATGAACAAGGGGAAGAAGTAACCATGAGCGACTTCTACGAACGCATCAGCAATCTTTCGCAAAAACGGTTGGTGCTGCTGGCGATGGAACTCCAACAGCGGCTCTCCGAACTGGAGAGTGGCGGCGCCGCTCCTTCCGCGGATGAATCGACGATCGCGGTGATCGGCATGAGCTGCCGTTTCCCGGGCGACGCCAACAGCCCGGAAGCCTTCTGGCAACTGCTGCAAGAAGGCCGGGACGTAATCACCGATATTCCCAGCAGCCGCTGGGATGCCGAGGCGTATTTTGATCCGGACGTAGAGGCCGAGGGGAAATTGACCACGCGCTGGGGCGGGTTCGTTTCCAATATTGACCAGTTCGACCCGGCCCTGTTTGGCATTACCCCGCGCGAGGCGCAGACGATGGACCCGCAGCAGCGCATTCTGCTGGAAACAAGCTGGGAAGCGCTGGAGCGCGCCGGATATGCCCCCGACCGGCTGGCGGGAAGTTCTACCGGGGTGTTTGTGGGCGCGTGCAACGGTGATTACGGCCACATGCTGCTCACCACGCAACTGGAAACGGTGGATATGTACATGGCGACCGGCGGGGCGCACAGCGTCATCTCGGGGCGCATCGCTTACGTTCTCGGTTTGCAAGGCCCGGCAATCAGCATCGACACGGCCTGCTCATCCTCGTTGGTGGCTACCCATTACGCCGTCCGCAGCTTGCGCGCCAAAGAATGCCGCATGGCGCTGGTCGGTGGGGTCAATGCCATCCTTTCGCCAGATGTAACCCTGCCGCTGAGCAAGGCCAAGATGATGTCATCGGACGGGCGCTGCAAAGCCTTTGCCGCAGATGCTGACGGATTTGTGCGCTCGGAAGGCGTGGGCGTTCTGGTGCTCAAGCGCCTGGCGGATGCCCAGGCTGACGGCGACCCCATCCTGGCAGTAATTCGCGGCACGGCCATCAACCAGGACGGGCGCTCCAACGGCCTGACTGCCCCCAACGGGCCGTCGCAGGTATCGGTGATCCGCGCGGCGCTGGCGGATGCCGGCCTGGAACCCGCCGAGGTGAGCTATGTGGAAACGCACGGCACAGGCACCAGCCTGGGCGACCCGATTGAGGCCCAGGCACTGGGCGCGGCCTACGGCGCGGGACACAGCAAGAACAACCCGCTGATGATCGGCTCGGTCAAAACCAACATGGGCCATCTTGAATCGGCGGCGGGCGTGGCGGGGTTGATAAAGCTGATCCTGGCCGTACAGCACGGCGAAATTCCGCCGCACCTGCACCTGAAAGAACTCAGCCCGCATATTCCCTGGGAAGACCTGCCGATAACCATCCCCACCACGCGCACGGCCTGGAGTGGGCGGCGGATTGGCGCAATCAGCTCGTTTGGCTTTAGCGGCACGAACGTGCACATGATCGTAGAAGCCTACACGCCGGATTCTGTCCAGAAACCGGCGCTAAACAAAGACCTGCACCTGCTGGCGCTTTCGGCCAAGACGGAAAAAGCGCTGCAAGACCTGGCCGCGCGCTACGAGCAGTTCCTGGGCGGGCTGCCGGAAGCGGACTTTGCCGAAGCGGCGTACGCGGCCAACACCACGCGCGCCAGCCTGCCGCAGCGCCTGGCGCTGGTGGCAGCCAGCGCCGCGGAAGCGCGCCAAAAACTGGCAGCCTTCCGCGCTGACCCGGCAAACGAAGCAGTGATCCACCCGGCAAAATCGGCGGCGCGCCCGCCGGATGTTACCTTCCTGTTCACCGGGCACGGCGCGCAGTTCACCGGGATGGG
>DATCUC010000438.1:0-6493 GCA_036567625.1 Anaerolineaceae bacterium
GAAGTACCCGCGGCCCCTGCGGCGACGGAAGCACCGGCTGCCGAGGAAATCACCGATACCGAACTCAACTTGCTGTGCACGCCCCAGGAACAGTGGTGCCAGGGCATGAAGCAGGAATTTGAAGCCAAGTATGGCATAACGGTCAACTATGTACGCATGTCCGCCGGTGAAGCTGTGGCCCGCCTCCAGGCAGAAAAGGACAATCCCACCTTTGATATCTGGTGGGGTGGCCCGATCGACAGCTTTGTGGCGGCCAAAGAAGAAGGCCTGCTTGAAGCCTACGATTCCCCTAACCTGGCCAACATCACCCAACCCGATAAGATGAAAGACGCCGAAAACTATTGGGCGGGTGTGTATGTTGGCACGCTGGGCTTCGCCACCAACACCGACTGGCTGGCCGCGCACCCGGACGCCAAGGCCCCCACTTCGTGGGATGACCTGCTCAAGCCCGAATTCAAGGGCCAGATCATGGTTGCGCACCCGTCCACCTCGGGCACTTCCTACACCGCTATGGCTACCGTCCTGCAGTTGAAGGGCGAGGAAGCCGGTTGGGAATACCTGAAGCAGTACGCAGGCCAGATTGCGCAGTTCACCAAGTCGGGCGCTGCTCCGGCCAAGTTCGTCGGCCAGGGCGAAGCCGCGGTGGCGATCGTCTTCTCGCACGATATCGTCAACGAGATCGAAAACAACAAGATGCCGCTGCAGTTGACCTTCCCCGAAGAAGGCACCGGTTATGAAATCGGCGGCATGGCGATCATCAAGGGCGCCAAGAACATGCAGGCGGCCAAGTTGTGGTTCGACTGGGCACTGACCCCTGAGGCCCAGGCCCTGGGCCCGAAGTACGCGGCCTATCAGGCCCCCACTGTGGGCGGCGTGGAACTCTCGCACCCCGAGCTGATGCAGGTCAACCTGATCGACTACGACTTCATCTGGGCCGGTACCAACAAGAAGGCATTCGTTGAGAAGTTCACCAACGAAATCGCCGGCGCGGAGAGCCTGAAAGAGTAATTTGTGTATCAACCTGTTCTGGGCGGCCGCTGGCCGCCCAGAATGCTCATTTGTAGAGCAAATCTCGCGGGGGTGGTATCCGGGCAGTCAATGATCCAGGTATCACCCCGCGACTATTCCCAGCCCGGTCTGCCGCACAGCTTATTGGAGAAGGATATTTATGTCTACTCTCGAAACATCTTCCCCAGGCCGCACTTTTTCAGGGCTACGCAGGCGCGTGCGCGAGTTCTCGCTGATCTCGCGCGACCCGGTCTTATTCCTCAGCCTGCTCATCGCCGGTATCATCATTTTTCTATTCGTCGTCCTGCCCATCTACCGCACCGTGTCGGGCGGATTTTTTGATAAAGAAGGTGTCTGGGATCTGAAGTATTTCGCGCGTTATTTTGACAATTATTACGGGCCAAACCTGCGCCGCGCGTTCTATGACACAATGACCATGGGCCTGCTGACCGCAGTGTTTGGCACCGTGGTGGGCTTTATCTTCGCGTATGCCACGGTGCGCTGCAGCCCGCCGGGGAAAAAGATCATCCACTGGCTGGCGCTGCTGCCGACCGTTTCGCCCCCATTTGCGCTGGCGCTGAGCCTGATCCTGCTCTTTGGCCGCAACGGCTTGATCACCAAGAAGCTGCTGGGGATCCAGTTTGTGCAGGGGATGAACGACATCTACGGCATGGACGGGCTGGTGCTGGTGCAGACGATCACCTTCTTCTCGGTGGCCTACCTGATCCTGCGCGCCATGCTGGAGCGGCTCAACCCGGCCATGGAAGAGGCCGCGGCCAGCCTGGGGGCCAGCCGCATACATATCTTCCGCACGGTGACGCTGCCGCTGTTGATCCCGGGCATTGCGGGGTCATTCCTGCTGCTGTTCGTCGAATCGCTGGCCGACCTGGGCAATCCGCTGTTTATCGCCGGCAATAAGACGGTGCTTTCGGCGCAAATCTACCTGGCAGTAATCGGCGAGTATGATTACCAGAAAGCCTCGGCACTGTCGTTTGTGCTGATCATTCCCACGCTGGTGCTGTTCCTCGTCCAGCGCTATTACGTCAACCGGCGCTCGTACATTTCGGTCACCGGCAAGCCGGCGATTTCGCAAATCACGGAAAAAGACCCGTTCATCCGCTGGGGCTTCAACGGACTGACGTACCTGATCTGCGCATTTGTGATCTTGCTGTATGCGACCATCGTTTACGGCTCGTTCAGCTTCACCTGGGGCGTGGACTTCACCCCCACCCTGCGGCACTGGAATTTGACGGTGACGCGCGGAGTGGAGGCGATCCTCGACACCACGTTCCTCTCGGCGCTGGCAACGCCGTTCGCGGCGCTGCTGGGCATGGTGATCGCCTGGCTGGTGGTGCGCAAGAACTTCAGCGGCAAAGAGGTGCTCGACTTTAGCTCCAACCTGGGTGGGGCCGTTCCCGGCACCATCCTGGGCATCGGGTTCATCATGGCATTCAACAAGCCGCCGCTGGCATTGGCAGTGGCGATCTACGCACTGCTGGCGCTGTTTTACGCGCAGGTAGTGGGCAAGAACGCCGCGGAACGCCTGGCGATCCTGATCCTCGGCACGCTGGGCGGGGTGGCGCTGACCCGGCTGGAAGCAAAGACCATGTATTTCGCGCTGGGCGGGCTGTTTATCCTGCTGGGCGGGCTGGTCTTTGTGGCGAACAAGAAATTCTGGCCGGCGGTGGTGGTGGCGCTGGTGGGCGTGTACGTGATGAGCACCAACTGGGCGGTGCAGATAGCAAAACCGCTGAGCGATTACACGCGCACCATGGAGCGCGGGTTCTGGAGCAACGCGCTGTTCCAGTTTGCCGATTATTTGAAAACACTGCTGCAGCCGCCGCCGTCGCTGGTGGCGATTGCGCTGTTCGTGGTGGGGGTGATGGTGCTGAACAGCCTGCGGCAGCGCGGCTGGCGCATCGGCGGCGGCGTGTTGGGGCTGGCCGTGCCGTGCGCGTTGATGTTCACCGGCATTCCCTTTGCGCTGGTGGGCGGCGCGTACATCATCATGGCCGCGTACATCGTGCGCAGTCTGCCGGCCTCGGTGCGCGCGGGCGTGGCCTCGCTGCAGCAAATTGACCCTTCGATCGAAGAGGCTTCCAACAGCCTGGGGGCAGACGCGCAGTATACCTTCCGCAAGGTGACGCTGCCGCTGATCTTACCCGCGCTGCTGGCAGGCCTGATCTTTAGCTTTACCCGCCACATGACCAGCCTGTCGGCGATCATCTTCCTGGTGAACGCCAAGTGGCGCATCGTCACCGCATCGATTTTGAGCGAATGGGAGCAAGGCGGCGTGAGCATCGCCGCGGCGTACTCGACTGTGATCATCGTGCTGGTACTGCTCGCAATTGCCGTGTTGAACCTGATCACGGCGAAAATGCTGCGCGGGCGGGGCGGCGTGGATATCAGCCAGACTATGTAACCGGACAGGATGAGGAAAGAGCCATGTACCTGACTTTAGAGAACATCACCAAGGTTTTCCCCCCGCGCGGCGGCGCTACCGAAGTCACCGCGGTGAAGAACGTGAACCTGGAGATCAATAAGGGCGAGCTGGTGACCCTGCTCGGCCCGTCTGGCTGCGGCAAGACGACCACCCTGCGCATGATCGCGGGATTCGAATTCCCCACCAGCGGCGAGATTGTGCTGGACGGCAAGCAAATCAACCAGCTTCCACCGCACAAACGGGATATGTCGATGGTCTTTCAGAGCTACGCCATCTTCCCGCACCTGACCGTGTTTGAGAATATCGCCTACGGGCTGAACGTACAAAAACTGCCCAAAGACCAGATTAAGCGGCGGGTGGATAAGGCGCTCGACCTGGTACACCTGGAAGGCTACGGCAGCCGCGCCCCTAACCAGCTTTCGGGCGGGCAGCAGCAGCGCGTGGCCCTGGCGCGCGCGCTGGTGATGGAGCCCAAGGTGCTGCTGATGGATGAGCCGCTGTCGAACCTGGATGCCAAGCTGCGAGAAGAAATGCGCATGGAAATCCGGCGCATTCAGCAGGAGTTGAACATCACCAGCGTATACGTGACCCATGACCAGATTGAAGCCATGACGCTGTCAGACAAGATTGTGATCATGAACAACGGCATCATCGAGCAGACCGGAACGCCGGTGGAAATTTACCGCTACCCGAGCAGCCGGTTTGTGGCCAACTTTATTGGGCGGGCCAACTTTGTGCCCGGCGTGGTGGAAGAACGCACGGCCACCGGTTTTGCGATCAACGCGCTGGGAAAAGTACTGCAGGTGCAGAAAGCGCGGCACGATTTTACCCCGGGCCAGCCGGTGACGCTGATCATTCGCCCGGAAATCGTGCAGGTGCAGCAAAACGGCGGCGGCTACGAGGGCACGATCAAGCGCGCGGTATACCTGGGCAACCTGGTGGAATACGAAGTGGATGTGAGTGGGCAGGTGATCTCCGGCGTAGAAACCGACCCGACCCACATGGAAGTGCTCCCGGCCGGTTCAAAGGTATCGGTGCGCTTCCCCGAAGCGTTGATCCAGGCGATTCCCATGGAGGGCGCGAATGCCTGATGTGGACGTCTTAATGGTTGGCAATTTTGCCAAAGACAAGCTAATCGTTGACGGAGTGGAAGAGATTGCCTCGGGTGGCGGGGTGTATTACGGCAGCGTAGTGATCAAACGCCTGGGCCACAGCGTGGCGGTGGTCACGCGGCTGCACCCGGACGACTTTCACCGGCTGGACGAGCTGAAGGGGGAAGGGATTGCCGTATACCCGACGGCCGCGGAAGGCACCTCGGGCATTGCGAATTATTACCAGTCAAACGACATGGAGCGGCGCATTTGCAAGCCGATTGGGTTTGGCGGCAAGTACGACGCGCGCCAGATCCCGGACTTGCAGGCGCGGGTGATCATGCTCAGCCCGCTGTACGCCGGGGAGGTAGACCTGCCGCTGCTGAAAAACCTGGCGCGGCGCGCCCCGGTGGCAATGGACATCCAGGGCTTCATCCGCGTGCCCGTAGAAGATGGGCTAGATTTTCGACCGTGGCCGGAAATGCGCGACGGGCTGGCGCAAATTACTTATCTCAAAGTTGACCGCGCCGAAGCCGAATTCCTCACCGGCGCGGCTGATCTGGCGACCGCCGCGCGGCTGCTGCATGAGATGGGGCCAAAAGAGATCGTGCTGACGGAATCTGCCGGGGTGACGGTTTCGGTGAACGGCAATACCTGCTGGGCGGCGTTCCACCCGCGCTCGCTGGCCGGGCGCACCGGCCGGGGCGATACGTGCTTTTCGACCTATATTGCCAAACGGCTGGACGGCAGCGCCGAAACTGCCTGCCGCTGGGCGGCAGAGGTGACATCGGTCAAGCAAGAGACGCCGGGGCCGTGGAAAGGCTCGGCGGAGGAAATTCAGCGCGCGCTGGAAGCCTGAGATTCAAAAAGATTTTCAAGGCGAAGACGTACGAGCGCATAGATCAGAAGGAGCAAGCATGCAATCCGAAAGTGCTTACTACACCGGCCAGGGGCCGATTTCACACCCTGGGGAGATGGTTGGACTGTACCAGGATCTCCCAACCCGGGTCGATGAACTGGTGCGCATTGTGCAGGGCACGACGATCCATGTGTTTTGGGCCAAACGCTACGGCGTTGACCTCAGTGACGAGCGCCAGGCCGAAGTGCAGCTGCGGCAGATGCCCCGGCGGCTGGCGCGCACGCTGGAACTTGATCCACGCCCGCTGACCGAGCCTCGCGCAGTAGAGCAAAAACTGGTGGGCAACTGCCGCGATCACTCACTGCTGCTGGTTTCGATGCTGCGGCACCAGGGTATCCCGGCCCGGGCGCGCTGCGGGTTTGGCGTGTATTTTCAGCCCAACCATTACGAAGACCACTGGGTTGGCGAGTACTGGAACGCAGATGAGAAGCGTTGGGTGATGGTAGACGCGCAGCTCGACGCGCTGCAGTGCGAAGCGCTGCAGATTCCGTTCAACCCGCTGGATGTGCCGCGTGACCAGTTCATCGTGGGGGGCAAGGCGTGGCAAATGGCGCGCAGTGGACAGGCCGACCCGGACAGCTTTGGCATCTTCGAGATGAGGGGGCTGGGGTTCATCCTGGGCAACTTACTGCGCGACCTGGCAGCGCTCAATCGGATGGAACTGCTGCCGTGGGACTGCTGGGGGCTAATGCTCAAAGAACGGTTGGACGACGGCGATTTTGCGCTGCTGGATGAGGCAGCGGCGCTGACCGCGGCGGATGCGCCGGATTTTGAGAAAGTACGGCGGATGTACACCAGCCAGCCGGGGTTGTGCATGGACGGAACGCTGCTCAGTTACGTGGCCGGGCAAATGATCCCGGTTGAGATTGCCGGGGCCGCGGAAGCGGGGTAAGGCTCAATTCCAATCACCAACATACGCGCGGTGGGCGTCCAGGTAGGCGTCCACCAGCGGTTGGGCGCGGGAATACGACAGCACCAGCGGGTGGGCCATCAGCGCGTCAACGGCCAGGGCGCGCGAATGCTCGGCTACCG
>DATCUC010000439.1:0-4513 GCA_036567625.1 Anaerolineaceae bacterium
TGCCTTTAACCCGGATTGAATTTCGCGCAGAGCGCGCGGCGCAGGCGCGGAAATGTCTTCCGGCTGCACCCGCGCGTTGACATGCGCCTGCCATTGGTCGCCCTGGCGGCTGTAGACATCAAAGGTGAGCAAACCGCTGTCTTCCGGGGTCAGTGAAACCAGCAGCGCGCTGGGTTGTTTATCGTCCATAGAAAGCGTCAGGGCGCGCTGGAAGTGGATATCCGTAATTGCCCACGGCTGGTCAGGCAGCGCGCGCCGGGCAGCGGCCAACGCCATTTCCACCGAGGTAGAAGCTGCCAGCAGGGCCATGCCATTCAGGCGGTGTTCAAATAAGGCCGGGAATTCGCGCGGCTTGAGCATTTTCTGCCAGAAATAGCCGCTGCGCCCTGGTAGGTCTACCCGTTCGCGCAGTAGTGGGTGCGCTTCTTCCACTACCTGCACCGCGCCCGCGCCTGTTCGCGCCGCCGCGGTTTCTTCCAGCCAGTAGCTTTCGCGCTGCCAGGGGTAGTGCGGCAGCGGCACGAACTGCCCGCTGCCTGGAGCCAGCACCGCATCCCAGGCCGGGATGCACCCGGCGCAGTACAGGCTGCCCAAACCGGCGCGCAAGTTCAGCATCTCGTCTTCGCCGCGCCGGGTAGAGGCCACCAGGGTCAGATGCTGCTCCACCGCCCCGGCCTGCGCCGTCTGTTCCACGGCGTTGAGCAGGATCGGGTGCGGGTTCATTTCAATAAAGATGGCATTGCCATCTTGCAGCGCGCGCAGCGTGGCATCGCCAAAGCGCACCATCTGGCGCAAATTGCGGCCCCAATATTCGGCGTCCAGCGCTGTGCCTTCCAGCCGCGCGGCAGTGACGGTTGAGTAAAACGGCACCGTAGCCGCGCGCGGCGTAATCCCGTGCAGCGCGTCCACCAGCAGCGGGCGCAGCGGCTGCATATGCGGGCTGTGCGCCGCCACGTCAACCTTCACCGCCCGGCAGAAGATGTGTTCCGCGTTTAACGCCGCCATCACCGTTTCCAGCGCTTGCGGGTCACCCGCCACCACCGATGAGGCCGGGCTGTTGCTCACTGCCACCGAAAGCTGCCCGGCAAAGGCGGCAATCCGCGCCTCGGCCTGGTCCACTGGCAGCCCCACCACCGCCATCGCGCCTTTGCCGCTTACCTGGCGCATTAACTGGCTGCGGGTGCAAATCACTCGCGCCGCGTCTTCCAGGCTGAGCGCGCCGCAGAAGTGCGCCGCGGCAACCTCGCCCATGCTGTGACCGATCACCGCACCGGGCTGAATGCCCCACGCACGCCACACTTCGGCCAGCGCCACCTGGAACGCGAACAGCACCGGCTGAACGACATTGATCTCTTCCAGCCGCGAAGCCTCCGGGCTGGCGTTGATTTGTTCCAGCAGCGACCAATCGACGTACGGCCGGAACGCCGCCTCGCAGCGTTCCAGCGCCTGGCGAAAAATCGGTTCGGCCTGCATAAGCTGGCGGCCCATGCCCAACCACTGCCCGCCTTGCCCGGGGAAGATAAACACAATCCCCGGCAGGCGGCCCTGGTAGCGGCTACCACTGGCCAGCCCCGGGCGGGCTTCACCGCGAGAAAAAGCCTCTAACTGTTCGGTAAGTTCCTCGGACGTGCGCCCGGCCACTGCCAGCCGTTCCTGCTTATGGCTGCGGCGGGTGGCCGCCGCGCGGCAGACATCTGCCAGGGGCGCGGCATTTGCGCGCAACTGCTGCGCGAAGGCGCTGGCCAGCGCGGAAAGCGCGCCTTTGCTGCTGGCCGAAACCGGCAGGAAGTGATACGCGTCGTCCGGCAGAGCTTCAACCGGCTGCGCCGGGGCAGGCTGCGGGGCTTCCTCCAGAAGCACATGAGCATTGGTTCCCGACCAGCCAAAAGCACTGACCGCGGCATAGCGGCGCGCTTCGGGCGTTTCCCAGGCGCGTTCTGCCGCGGCAATTTCCAGCCGCGTGCCGGCCAGCGAAATGTGTGGGTTGAGTTGTTCAAAATGCAGGTTAGAGGGAATCGTGCGGTGCTGCAGGGCCAGCACGGTTTTGATCAGCCCGGCGACGCCCGCCGCGCCTTCGGTGTGGCCCAGGTTGCTCTTGGCCGAGCCTAACACCAGCGGCAGTCCATCCGGCCGCGGCTGCCCGTAGACGGCGCTGAGCGCTTCTACTTCAATTGGGTCGCCCAGGGGCGTGCCCGTGCCGTGCGTTTCCACGTAGCTGACCTGCTCCGGCTGTACTCCGGCATTTTCCAGCGCGCGGCGGATTACGTCTTGCTGCGACAGGCCGTTTGGCGCAGTCAGCCCGTTGCTGTGACCGTCTTGATTAATCGCGGAGCCGCGGATCACGGCCAGGATCGGGTCGCCGTCGCGCAGCGCATCTGGCAGGCGCTTGAGCACCACCGCGCCGCAGCCCTCGCTGCGCACAAACCCATCGGCGCGCGAGTCAAACGCCTTGCAGCGGCCGTCCGGCGCCATCATGCGCATCCGCGAGGCGGCAACGGTGAAATGCGGCGTGAGCATCACGTTTACCCCGCCTGCCATCGCCAGGTCGCACTCGCCGTTGCGTAGGCTTTGCGTCGCCAGGTGGGTTGCCACCAGCGATGAAGAACACGCCGTATCCAGAGAAATATTTGGCCCTTGCAGGTCATAGAGGTATGAAATGCGTCCGCTGATCACGCTGTGCGATGTTCCCGTGCCGGTGTACAGATCAATGTCATCCTGATCCTGCAACTGCATCAGGTAGTAATCACTGCTATGGCTGTGCAGGCCGACGAACACGCCCGTGCGGCTGCCGCCCAGGTTTTCCAGCGGCAGGCCGGCATTTTCAAAGGCTTCATAGGCCACTTCGAGCATCAGGCGCTGCTGCGGATCCATGCGGTCGGCTTCGCGCGGCGCTATGCCAAAAAAAGGGGCGTCAAAGTCCTTCAAATTGGAAAGGAAGCCGCCCCAGCGCGTAGCAACTTTCCCTGGCACGTCCGGGTCGGCATCAAAAAGCAGGTCCGCGTCCCAGCGGTCAGCCGGCACAGCGGTGATTCCATCCACCTTGTTCTTGAGCACCCTCCAGTACGCCTCGGGCGAATTCACCTCACCGGGGAAACGGCAGGCCATGCCGATCACCGCCACTGGCACGCGGCGTTCCTGCTCAACATTTTCCAGGCGCGCGCGCAGGTCTTTGATCGCCTGCAGAGCGCGTTTTAATTGGATGGTTTTGTCGCTATCGGTCGTCATGGCTGCTTATCCTTCGTGTGCGCGAACTGGCATACCGGGTAACCGCGTGTTGATCATGCGTTTGGCTTGCTAGAAAAACTGAGAATTCCCCCAATGCGCCTTATTGTAGCAGAACTGGCGCGCGGAGAAAAACCCGGTGTACGGCGCGCGGTTAGAGCAGATCATCAAGTCCTTTCAATTCTTCATCCAACAATGCCGCAAGGTCGTCATCCGACAGGTTCTCAATATCGGCAGAAAGCTCCGGTTCGCGCGCGGCAGGTACTTCTGCCGGGGTGGCCGGTGCGGTTTCTTCCAGGGTAATGCCCATCTTTTCCGCCAGGAAGGGCACCAGGTCGTTGACGGTGGGGTAGTTCCACACCAGCGTCGCCGATAGGGTTACATCCAGGCTGCTTTCCAGGCGGTTGCGGAACTCAATACCCATCAACGAATCCATGCCCAGGCTGCGCAGGGGTTTCAGCACGTCTACGCGCGCGGGGGGCAGCCGCAGCACCACGGCGGCCTGGCCCTGCACAAACTCTTCCAGCACCGCGCGGCGGTTACGTCCGGGCTCCGCGGCCAGGATTTTGGCGCGCTGGCTGCTCTCTTCGGCGGTCGCTGCGCTTTGCGCGGCGAGTGCCGCCAGGGCGGCGAACAGGCTGGAACGGCTGGCAGCCGGGTGAGATTCTACCCATTTCGCTGCATTCAGCCCGGTGGCAATCACCTGCGCTCCGGGGTAGGCCAGCAGGTGGCCGAAAACAGCCAGCCCGTCCTGCGGATCCAGCATGCTCAGCCCGGTCAGCCCCTGCAGGCCGCCTTCGTGGCGCTGCGCTGCCAGGCCAATCTGCCCCCACGGCCCCCAGTTGATGCTCAGAGCGGGCAGCCCGGCAGCCTTGCGCTGCTGCGCCAGCCCATCCAGGTAGGCGTTGGCCGCAGCATAATTTCCCTGGCCCGGAGAGCCAAATGGGGCGGTGACCGAGGAGAACAGGATAAAGAAGTCCAGCGGCTGACCGTCCGTCTGGCAGTGCAGGTTCCATGCACCGCCTGCCTTGGGGGCGAAAGTGGTATGGATGCGCTGCGCAGTCTGTTGCAGCAGAATTCCGTCATCCAGCACGCCCGCGGCGTGGATTACCCCGCGCAGCGGCGGCATTTCGGCACGGATGCGCCCCATCATCGCTGCCACTTCGCTTGCGGTCGAAATATCCGCGGCAAAAGAAACTACATTCACGCCGCTCTCGCGCAGTGATTCCAGCGCAGCGCGGGAAGCGGAAGAAAGCTTCTGTTCGCCACTGCGCCCCACCAGCGCCAGATG
>DATCUC010000440.1:0-15924 GCA_036567625.1 Anaerolineaceae bacterium
AAGAATACAAACAGCCTACCCGCGCGGGTAGGCTGTTTGTATTCTTTATCGGGATTGGATGTATCGTGAAAAAGATGCTTGTTTTCGAAAAGCATCCTTAATTTTCAGGACATACCGCCCAATGAGAAGTGTCCATCGCGTCGGATGGATACGAAGAATACTCTGTCCATAGCAAACTGCCTGTGGGCGATTCGTTCGTAAAGGTGAAGGATACTTGATCGCCAACCATAATAATAAGAAACCGGAAGGGCGCTGCCGTCGTTCCACTGAGAGCCTCAACTTCTTGATACATATAGCGACAGTTGCGTGGTTCAATAAATCCCCACGTATTTGAAATTTGTTGCAGCGCGTCTTCTTTTGTTTGCCATTGATCATTACTCAGCGCAAAGTCGCTGCAACACGGCTTGTAATGCACCTGCTCCGCCGCGTAGTCGGAAAGAAAATCAACCGAACCCGAGCGAATATCTGCCTGTGCCACCCGAAGTAGCGTTTCCATATCTGCGTCTGGCGCTTCTGCTGGCGTTTCAACGGGCGTACCGGCGGGTGCGTACCAGTCCATGCCGAGGTAAGCATTGCCATGCACCAGGTGTTTGGTTACGCCGCTGTTAAGTTGATAGAGATATATATCTCCCTCTTGATTGATTAACAGCGACTGACCATCTGCCGCCCACAAATAACTACCCTGGAGATCTTGTACGATCGCCTGCACGTTAGAGCCATCCACGTTCATCACCATCAACGAAGAACGCGACAGAAATGGATCACCGCTGGCAAATGTGAAGGCGATGCGCTGGCCGTCCGGCGACCAGTTGACCAATCCAACCCCGCCGTCCGACCGGGAAAAGATTTTGCGCCGGTTCTGACCGGATACATCGGCGATATATACGCCATTGCCATACTGAGGTACATAGGTGGCCTCATTAAATACCACCTGCTTTTCGTCAGGCGAAAAGCTGAGAAAGCCCGTCCGGCTCATGTCACCCATGAATACATCACGCTGAACCCCGGTTTGCGGGCTCCACAAGAGCAGATTTCCCGAGCCTTCGATGTATGTAATTTCATTTAGCGCCAGCCATTTGCCGGTCGGTGACCAGACAGGCAGCATCAAAGGGTATGGGCTGATCGGGCCCAGGAGCAAGGATTTTTCTCCAGTGCTCACGTCTACATTCCACAATCCGCCGGGGCTTAACAGCGCGCCGGGTATTTGTGTAGACCGCGTATCCGTCTGGCTGATTGTCAGCGATTTCCCGTCCGGCGTCCAGTCGTATTGGCAGGTGGTATTATCTGCCAGCAGCCTGAGGTCTGATCCATCTGCCCCGGCGACATACAGCGTCATCAGCCCCGAATCTGAAACGTTGTGACAGTAGGCCAACCGGCTGCCGTCTGGAGAGAACCGCGGTGATCCGTACCAGCGCTGGTTATTTCCATCGTGTGTTACCGTGGTGATTGCGCCGCTGTCCATGCGGTAGAGGTATATGTTGTAATCCTTGCCAGTATAGGCCAACCGGGCCGGTACCGGCTGGTTGAGTGGGAAGTGGATATCCGTTTCCTTTACCAGCTCGGTATCTAATCGCGGCAATACCAGCACGTTTTTCGATGGTACTGATAAAGTCAGGGTGTTGGTTTGATAGCCACTTTTTGAAATTATTAGCGTATGCTCGCCGCCTGGCAGAACGCTGAAGAATCGGCCTTCGCAGTCGGTCTCCACCGCGGGCTGCCCATCGAACTGGACAGTCGTGCCGCATAAATCCGTTTCAAAATCCGACAGGGTCACCTGCCCCAGAATGCCGCCCTCCTCGCCCAGGCCGGCTTCCTTTGCGACGACAGCCGCGCGTACATCATCTGGTGGATGAATATAATTGTGCAGGCTGCCGCCTGGTACATAAAAGCTGTAAATCATCAGCAAGGCCGTGCGTTTCTTCTGTTCATTGTATTCACCTGCCCAGCGAACGGCATCCCGGTCAGCGATAATTTCTTGGAAATTGGCTTCTCGGTAGCTTTCATAGATATTCTTGCGTTCTTGTTGAATATCCTTGCCTTTTTGATTTATCTCCTCTACTGTTAAATTCTTCTTCGATGCCGTATTGAAAAGAACCTGGATTTCACGCATGAGAGAGAAAGGGATTGTGCCTTCCGGATATATTTGCTCCTTTACCAGGCTTTGCTCAACAGCCTGCACTACATTTGGAGTGATAACATCTCCCCTCGTGGACGCATCCTTGTTTGAGGCGCTCCCCTGAACTATATGAGATAGTTCGTGGCTAAATACTGCCTGGATGAGCAGTTCGCCATCCGCTTCCGGCAGGCTCGACACCTTTCTTTGCAGCCAGTTTGGATTGAGTTGAATTTTCAACTGCTGCGGATCGCTATTGTCTGCCTCAGCATTCGGAATCGATTCATTTTTGCAGATGATGATGCCCGGGATGGGAAGAGAATTCGCGCGAACGATACCTTCAACCACCGGAATATACTCATCATCTTCCGCGCAAATCCCATACACCAGCGTGTGAAAGCCATCTACGATTTCTTGGATATGCGGTATGACGGTTACCCCAAACGGTGAAAGACTTTTGGTCTTAATCGTCACTGTTTCCTGCTCCAGGTTCACCTCGCCGTCCACCAGTTCCCATACTTCGCCGTTCCAGTGCACTACAAACACCCGGCCTGGATCGGTGACGCGGCTGTTTGCCAGCCCGGCATACGAGAAGGTGATTGTCAGCGCCTTTTTCGGGTTGCCCTGCAGCGTGCTGATTTCCCAAAACCGGGCGAAATCCGGCACGGCGGCCCAGTTCTCGGGCACAGCCGGAACGATCTTGACCCGGTCGCCGTCAGCCAGCGCCCCGGGCGGAACTTCAATCCACACCGCGTCAGGGTAGGTATACGTTCCACCCGCGGCGATGCTGGTCAGCGCGGGCTGCGGCCGGGTGCGGAAGAAGAGGATTGCTACTGCCAGCAAGGCCAGCAAAACCATCCCCGCGCTGATCAGCGCCTGTTTACGCGTGAGCTGGGGTAAGACTGGTTGGCGCGCAGCGGTTTGCGGCAGCGGCGCGGGTGAAACTGGCGTGGTCGAAACCGGTCCAGGTCCACGGGCAGCCGGGACGGCCGGGCGCCGGATCTTCATCCGTTCCACGGCGCTGCGCAGTTCGGCATTCTCAGGCTGCAGGCGGGCGGCCTGCTCCAGGCAAAAGATCGTTTCTGCCCGCGTATCCACCGCCTTGCTCAGCCATAGCCAGCCGGCGGCATTTCGCGGATGCTGCCGCAGAAAGCCCTTCAACAGCGCGCGTGCCGCGGCTTTATCCCCCATTTGCAGGCAAATTTCTACCTGCGCAAAGATTGGATCGGTTGGTGTTTCCATTTTTCACCCCGCCGTACAAACATCAACCTATCTTGCAGAAACCCGGCCAGGAAGCCGGGTTTCTGAACACATATCAACCAAGCGTTGCAAGCCGAACCCGGATATCTCTCATTATGATCCAATTGCCAGAGAAAGCAAGTACCAATTGTTACCCGCGAGTGCTCGCCGCGCCATATCCATGCTACACAAATCGGAAAATGCTTACAGTTCCGATAGTAAACAAAAAGAGGAGGATATACCGGATAATAATCATGTAAAATGCATGTACATTCACCAAACATGGGGAAAACCAATCGTTGGATAAGACGAAGGTTCTTAATCCGTATCAGGCCGTACAACCTTCTGACAGGTTAGTGTACCTCGTCACCAGTGATGCTGACTTTTCTGCCTATATTTCGCAGCAGATTGTCCATTTTGGTTACACCATCCAGCACGTGCGTGATATCCGTGGATTGGCAAACGGCATCACCGACCCGCACTCATTAGCCGTACTGATTGACATTCCATGTGGCGAAAATCAGCCGCCAGATGAATCGATCTTTGAAGAAGCCGCCCGGCTGCAAATCGGTTCGCGCGCCCTGGTGTTTGTTTCTGATTACGACGATCAGGTAGTGCGGATGAAATCGCTTCAGGCCGGTAGCACCGCCTTTTTTACCAAGCCGGTAGACATCGTCAGCCTGATCGACACGCTTGACTCGCTCAACCGCAATATTTCCTCTCCGCAGCCGCCGCGCGTGCTCATCGTCGAAGACCAGTTTACCGTGGCCAGCTACTACCAGATGGTACTGAAAATGGCCGGGATGGACGCGCAAATCGCCGGCAAATCCGGCCACGTATTAGACATGGTGCGCGAGTTCCACCCCGACCTGATCCTGATGGATACCTTCATGGCCGATACCAATACCTCTGACCTGGCCCGCGTCATCCGTCAGATCAGCGATTTCGTCAGCATTCCCATTATTTTTCTTTCTTCCGAAGACGATTTTAGCAAGCGCATCGAAGCCCTCGATCTGGGCGGCGATGATTTTTTGATCAAACCGATTAAAGCCGCGCATCTCAAGGCAGTCGTTCGCAGCCGGTTAGAACGCTCGCGCATCTTGCGCTCCTTCATGGTGCGCGACAGCCTCACCAATCTGCTCAACCACACTGCGTTCCGCAGCGTGCTGGCGCAAGAAGTTAACCGCTGCAAGCGTCAGAACTCGCGCCTGGCGCTGGCCATGCTGGACATTGACCACTTTAAAATGGTCAATGACTCCTACGGCCATTCGGCGGGGGACAGCGTGCTGAAGGGCCTGTCACGATTACTCAAGCAGCGCTTGCCCAAAGATTTTATCGTCGGGCGCTATGGCGGCGATGAACTTGTGGCGCTCCTGATCGATTGTGATGAAAATGAAGCTTTTCAGATCATGGACGAGATCCGCAATCACTTTTCCGAGATCGAGTTTTACCCCGATAATACCCGCCCGCTGTACCTGACCTTTAGCTGCGGGATTTCCACCTTCCCAGAAAACCTCACCGCGGAAACCCTGAGCGATGCCGCTGACCGCGCGCTGTACAGCGCCAAAGCCAGCGGCCGCAACCGCATTTGCAAAGCCTGACCCCTCACCTACCGGATGACGTCATGAACGAATGCCCCCATTGCGGATTCCAAAATTCGGAAAACACACACATCTGCTTGAACTGCGCCTCTACGCTCAAGCGCAAATGCCCCAAATGCGCCGCGGAAGTGCCGTTTGGCGACCGTTTTTGCGGCAAATGCGGCACGCCGCTCGAAAGCAACAGTGCCCCGGCCGCGGCTGAACCGGTTGGCTCGGGCGCATCCGCGCCCGCGATGAACATGCAAGAACGCATGCTGCGCGACCTGCAGGCCAAAATGCCGTCATCGCTGGTCACTAAGTTCATGCAAAACTCGCGCGATCTATACGGCCAGCGTCGCGAGGTGACCGTTTTGATCGTCGAAATCGCGGATGCACTGGCCCGCGCGCAAGAAATGGACAGCGAGATGCTCTACCTGGCGGTTGACCAGATCGTGCATCTGCTGGCTGACGTTGTCTATAAATACGAAGGCACTATCGATAAATACAGCGGCAACGGCATTGTTGCCATTTTTGGGCTGCCGGTGAACCACGAGAATGATCCCGAACGCGCCGTGCGCGCCGCGCTCGAAATGCTTTACGCGCTGGAACAGGCGCGCCCGCAAATGGTGGAGCAGTTTGGCCGCGCGTTCCAACTGCAAATTGGCATCAACACCGGCTCGGTGATTGCCGGAGTGATGAGCGGCCAGCAGCATATGGAATACACCGTCATCGGCGACAAAGTCCACCTGGCAACCTACCTGCAAAAATCCGCCGCGCCGGGGGAAATTCTGGTCAGTTTTAACACCTACCAGCGCACCCGCCCGATAATTGATTATCATAGCCTCCCGCCGCTGCAAGTGGAAGGCAGCACAGAGCCCACCATGATCTACCAGCCGCTGCGCGTGCGCGAAACCCCCGGCCAGGTGCGCGGGCTGCCCGGCATGCAGGTTCCCATGATCGGCCGCCGCGAACAGCTTGATCAACTGGCGCAGGTTTTTACCCAGTCGATCGAGAATACCATCAGTGAAATTGTCTTCTGCAGCGGTGAGGCTGGCATTGGCAAATCCCGATTGGTGGCCGAGTTCCGCAAGTACCTGTCGGCCTACCGCGTAACGATGGTACAGGGAACCTGCGCGCTGTATATGCGCATCACCCCGTACCGCGTTGTGGCGGATGTTCTGCGCAATGTCCTGGGCATTTCGGAGTTGGACCCGATTCACGAGCAGCGCCGCATCCTGCGCCAGCACCTGGAGCAGTTTGAACTCGACCGCAGTGATATCCTGCCCTACCTGATGCACGTGCTGGGCATCCTGCACGCCGACCCGGTGCTGGAAGTGCGCATCAAGCTGCTCGACCCTTCTATGCTGCACCGCCAGACGCATTTTGCCCTGCGCATGTTCTTCATGGCCCAGGCGCGCAAATCGCCGCTGGTGCTGGTGTTTGACGATTTGCATTGGGTAGACCAGCCTTCCGGCCAGTTCCTCGAATACCTGTGCCAGTCGCTGGAAAACGTGCCCATGGTGCTGGTAATGGTAGCGCGTGATTTTGAGCGCTACGCCTTTGCCAAAGCCATCCGCGCCGCCGCGGATAAGCACCTGCACAAACCCCACGATCTGTGCATCCAGCCGCTGACCCGATCAGACGCGCACCTGCTGGTCAATCAATTGGTGGTGGAAGATACCCGCTCCGCGCGCGAGCTGAAAGAGATGATCATCGCCCGTGCCGGCGGTAATCCGTATTACACTGAAGAACTGGTGCGCATCCTGATTGACAACGGCGGGCTGGTAAACCAGGACGGGACCTGGCGCCTCACCCCGGATGCCGCGCGTCACATTGAAGAGGTTCCCGGAACGCTGAGTGACATCATTCTGGCCCGCTTCGATCATCTTCCCGATACACTCAAGGATATTCTGCTTCAGGCGTCGGTGTTGGGTGATACATTCTCCTTCCGCCTGCTGCACGCGCTGGTGGGCGGTGAAGCCGCCCGGCTGGCCGAGAGCCTGGCCGAACTGGAAACGCGCGATTTCCTGATCCACACCAAGTTTGATATTGACGACGGCTATATCTTTAAGCACCCGCTGCTGGCCGAAACGATTTACAAGACCCTGCTCAAACGCGACCTGCAAAGGATCCATCTCAAAGTGGCGCAAGCCATCGAAACCGGCAGTTACTGGCTGCCCGGCGAGCGTAACCAGGTGCTGGCTTATCATTATGCCGAAAGCGCCAAACCCGCCAGCGCCGTGCCGTATTTCTTCATCGCCGCGGATAAAGCCTACCAGCATTTTGCCAATGATACGGTGATTCACCTGTACCGGCAGGTGTTGATCCTGATGAGCACGCTGCCCGAGGCGAACTTAATCCTCAAAGAGAAGGCACATGTTGGCCTGGCGCAGGCGCTCAAATTTACCGGCGAGCTAAAAGAGGCCAGCCGCCTGTTGAAAGAGGTGGTTGATCGCATTCATGCCAGTTCGCTGGAGCAAAATGAGATCGACCAGCCGACCTTCCAAAACCAGATTGAGGCCCTGTGCGAACTGGCGGATATCCGCGCCCGCGAAGGCGAGCTGGACTATGCCGTGCAACTGCTCAAGCAGGGCAAAGAACTATTGGGTGATACGGGACGCAAAGAATACCCGGTCATCTGGCGGCACGTGGTTGACCGCCTGGCCTGGGTATACTTCCGCCAGCGCAACCTGGACGAAGCCTATAACCTGGTGGATCTGGCCCTGCTCGACACCCCCGCCTCGGAAACCGAAGATCCCATCACCCTGGCCTCGCTGTACAACACGATGGGCGGCATCTACTGGACGCGCTCGCGCTTTGCCGATGCGATCGAAAGCGTGGAACACAGCCTGGAAATCTACCGCAACCTGCATTATCACTGGGGCATGGCCAACTCGCTCTCCAACCTGGGTATCCTGCATTATTCCACCGAGAAGTGGGCGCAGGCCGTGGAATACTTGCAGCAGGCCGACCAGCTACGCCAGGAGTATGGCGATGATCCTGAACGGCCGATCAATCTGGAAAACCTGGGCGAAGTGTTGATCGACATGGGCGACTACCAGCAGGCCCGGCTGCACCTGGAAACATCGCGCGAGATCAGCCAGCGGCTGGGGCTGGTGGCGCCACAAACCTACGCCGAGTTTAAACTGTGCCGGCTGGCGCTTTCAGAAGGACGCCAGGTGGATGCCCGCCAGCACCTGCAGAATGCCGCTCAGTTGATTGAGTCTCTGGAAGAACCCGGCGACCGCGTCGCGCAATATTTCCAGTTCCGGGCGCTGATCGAGATCGCGGATGAAAATTTTGACGCGGCCAGACAGGCCGCGGAGCAGGCGCTGGATCTGTCGGTGCGCGGCGAATTACCCGAACGGGAAATTGATGCGCTGCGGGTCCTCGGCGGAATACATGGCAAGATCGGAGACTATGCGCAAGCGGAAAGCTACCTTACCCGGTCTATCCAGCGAGCGCAAGAAGCGAATGACCGGTTTAGCGAAGCAAAAGCGCTTTACGAAATGGGGCTGATCTACCGCGCCTGGGCGCAGCAAAACCCGGCGCAGCATAAAATGCACCTGAAGCGCGCAGACAGCATGTTCGATACTGCCATCCGCGTCTTCGAGTTCCTGGGCGCCCGGCCCTACTTGCAGTTTGCCAAGAACGCGCGTATCCTGCTGCCTACTTCAGATAGCAGCGAGAATATCTCCACGGGCGATATGGAAGTCGAAACGCAGATGAACCAACTGCGCACCCGTCTGCAAATCCCCGATGGAGAGTGGTATCAGGCCACGGTGTTTTCCGCGGTGCTGCGGCCGCGGCACGGTATCGAAGAGGAAATGGTGTTTGAAACGATCACTTTCCTGATGCCGCTGCTGACCGAGTTGATCCAGGAAAATGGCGGGCAGGTGCTGTATCACCAGCACGAGCTCGCGGCCATTTTCGGCGCGCCGGTGACGCATGAGAACGACCCGGAGCGCGCGGTGGAAACGATGATGCAGATCATCAATTTCTACAATGAGTTGAGCCAGCAAACCGATTTGCCGGTTGATCTGCACCTGGGCGTGGCGATGGGCAAAATTGTGGCCGGGCGTTTAGAAATTGAGCGCAACAGCGAATTTATGGCTGCCGGCGAACCGGTGCAGATGGCGCACCAGATTGCCGAAGCCTCGCCTGCCGGGCGCGTGTGGGCCACCCAGGAAGTCTACAACCACACCGCGTTCCGCTTCGAGTACACGCCGGTTTCTACCGACCTGATCGAAAATCGTTTTGGCAATACCATCTTCCAGTTCGAAGGGCTGCGCGAGCAAATTCTGCCGGTGCGCGGGCTGATTGGACTGAAAACCCCGTTCATTGGCCGCGACAAAGAACTGGAAGCCATGGAACGCATGAGCCGCGTGCTCAAGGGCAATACCGGCGGCATCATCTGGATCGAAGGTGAAGCGGGTATTGGCAAAAGCCGCCTGATGCGCGAATTCACCAAGCAGGTGACGCAGTACCGGGCACAGGTGCTGGGCGGTGTGTGCTCCTCACGCCGGTCAGAATACGCCTTTTCACTGTTCACCGACCTGCTAATGCAGGTGTTCGACATCCAGTACAATTTCACGCCGATTCAAGTGACGGAACAGATCGACAAACGCTTGAACCAGTGGCCACCCGAACTGATAGAAACGCGGCCGTTCATCCAGCTTTTGCTGGGCGTGCAGCCCAGCGGCGCGCAGGGTGAACGCCTGAATGCCATGGAGCCTGAGCAGTTGCGCCGCCAGACCTTTGTGGTCTTTCACCGCATTTTTAGCCTGCTGGCTTCCAACCACCCACTGGTGCTAATCCTCGACGACTTGCAGTGGATCGACTCGATCTCGGCAGATTTGCTGCTGTATCTATCTCACCTGGTGGTGTCAAAACCCATCCTTTTTGTCTGCGCCCAGCGCCAGAAGGAGATCAGCCCCTTTGAGCAGGTGCTGGCGCGCACGCGCAGCATGCACACTGACCAGTACATCCATCTTGCCATCCACCCGCTGACGATTAAACAATGCCGCCAACTGCTGGATGAGTTTCTAGCCTCGGCGACCCTGCCAGATAAGTTCATCTCGCTGATTGTCCAGCAGAGCGGCGGCAACCCGTACTTCATTGAAGAATTCGTGCGCCTGCTGATCGAAAAAGACTACTTGCGCCCGGTGCGCGGCAAGCTGATTGCCAACCAGACCCTGCAAGCCGATGACCTGGTCATCCCGGCTTCACTGGAAAGCCTGATCCGCGCGCGCGTCGATTCGCTGGATATTTCTTCGCGCCATTTGCTGCAGATCGCATCGGTCATCGGCAACCGGTTCAACAGCAATCTTCTCCAGCAGGTTTCGGAGCGCGATGATAACCAGATCATCCTGTCCCAGTTGCAAACCAGCGGCATGCTCAATCCCACCGAAGAAGATTACTGGGAGTTCAGCCACCCGCTGATTGAAGTGATCGTCTACAACTCAGTGCTGCGCGCGCAGCGGCGCATCTTGCACGAGCGCACCGCGCTGGCCCTGGAAAATCAATGGCGCGGCAGCGAAGACGATCACGCCGAAGACCTGGCGTATCATTTCCGCAAAGCCGAAGTGTACGACCGCGCCCTGCACTACCTGATCATCGCCGGTGAGCGCGCCGCGGTGCGGCATGCCAATGATGTGGCTGTTTCCTTCTTCGAACAGGCCACCGAGCTGCTCAACGCAGTAAAGGACGTAGGTGACGAAGCCCGCTGGCGCATCATTCACCAAATGGGCGAGGTGTACCAGTTCACCGGCAATTACGATACCTCGCTGGCCGTGCTGCAAAGCGGGATCGACCTGGTGAACAGCGCCCTGCTCTCTCCGGCGCAGCGCGCCACGATCTACCGCTGCATGGGCGACACGGCCCACAAAAAAGGCGATCAGGAGCAGGCGATTGTTTATCTGCAACACGCGTTGGAGGTCATCGGCACGCCCGAGGATATCCCCTCGCAAACCGAAGCCGCGCTGATCTACGCCCGGTTGGGCTGGTGCTACTTCATGAAGTCGGATTTTGAGCCGGCCAAAGAAGCCGTCAACCAGTCAATGGTGTATGCCGGCAACGCGCACAGCGTGACCACGCTGGCTATGGCTGAGAACTGCCTGGGCGGCATCTTCTACCGCACCGGTGATCTGCAGCAGGCCATGCTGCACACGCGCACAGCCATGAATTACTGGCAGGAAATCGGTTATAGTTGGGGCGTAGCGGCTGCGCTGAGCAACCTGGGCATTCTGGAGAATGCCTCGGGCAAGTGGCAGGCCGCGTATAACTCCATCAAGCGCAGCCTGGAATTACGCCAGAAGATGGGCGATGTGGACGGCGTGGCTATCACCAACCACAACCTGGGCCAGTTGGTGCGCAGCCTGGGCGATATGAAACAGGCCGAAATGCACTACCACGACAGCCTGGCGGTTTCGCGCCCGCTGCAAATGAACTGGCACGCCGCCAACTCCTATGTTGGCCTGGCGCAGTCCATTCTGGCGCAGGGCCGGATTGAAGAAGCCCTCGAAGCCTTACAAAACAGCTTCCATCTGGCCGAAGAGATCAATGCGCCGGATGTGACCGCGGAAGCGTTCTGCACCCAGGCCGAGATCCAACTGGCGCAGGGCCAACTGATTAAGGCCGATGAAAGCGCGCGCAGCGCGGCCAGGCTGGCGCTGCAGATCGGCGTCGGCCCGTTGGTGGCCACCGCCTGGCGCTTGACGGCTGCCAGTCTGCTGCGCCAGGGGCAGGTGCAAAAGGCCAGCGAGGCCCTGGAAATTGCCTGGCAGGCGCTGGTCGACGGCCCGGATGCGCTGGAAGATGGGCGGCTGCACGCGCAGGCCATGCATGTGGCGCTTGCCTGTCACAATACCGAGCAGGCCGAACACCACCGCCAGGAAGCCGAAACCATCTTCACCCGCCTGGGCGCTGCACGCGACCTGGCTCAATTACAAGGCGGCTGCCAGGGCCGTGAGAATTGAGAAGGGGAAAATTACGTCAACCAAATTTGTTACAACAATATTACCGCACTGTAAATATGCATTACAATAAAGTCAGTTATAATATGATGTAGTTTCAAACGCGCAGAAACGGCAAAACCATCGAAAGATGGCGACGCAAAGCCAAAGGGTCTAAACAGAGAATTTCTCTGCATGATAGCCTGGCTGCCTAGGCCACATATCGGCACAGAAACGGCAAAACCACCGAAAGGTGGCGACGCAAAGCTTCGGTCTAACAGATAAGATTTCGTCTTTATCTCATGACAGTCGGGCTGCCTAGGCGGAAAATGATTTCTTCTATCCCTATGGCAGCGCAGCCACAGGGATTTTTTGTTGAGGGGGTCAGCAGCCATGCTGAAAGGGGGCAACCAATAACGCACACCATTCCGATCTCATCGCTCACGGTTGTAGCAGTCTACGAAAACTAATCCTTTGTACAAGACTCGATGGAGGAATACATGAGCAAGAATCAGAAAATCCTGTTTGTCATTATTGGTGTGCTGGTGCTCGCCGCCTTAATCGTTCCGATGGCTCCCAAGATTATCAACGCCACGCAGACCGCGGGCAACATGGTCTGGTCGGGCGGCTGGCTCTGGTCGGGTGGTTGGCTGTGGTCCGGCGGCTGGCTGTGGTCCGGTGGCTGGCTCTGGTCGGGTGGTTGGCTGTGGTCCGGCGGCTGGCTCTGGTCGGGTGGCTGGCTCTGGTCTGGCTAATCCCAGCCTGGCAATCGCTTATTTCTGTTATCCTCACCGGCTCATGCCTCCGGCATATCTGGTGGGGATAACAGATTCTTGTGAGGCTATGCCAGGTATACCTTTTACGGGATAGAAAACCCTCACTCTCACAATCTGGACGTGCAACACCTGGACGATTGATCGAAAAACATATTTCGGGATAGACTATGCTTGAGGAAGGGAAACCTCCTCCACAAACCGTGGAAGAACAGCCGCAACAAGACACTTACTCCGGCGCGAACTATGACCGCGACCGGGTATTGTCGGTTATGAAGCGCGCGAACGAGATCGCCCGCATACCAGCGGCGGCTGAGATGGCCCAGGCAATGCTGTCGTTCATGATGGAGATCACTCAGGCTGAGTCGGCCAATTTTTTCCAGGTTGACTCAGCGACAGATGAGTTGGTGATCACCAACGTATGCGGCGAAATTGAGGGCCAGCACCTCATCGGCCTGCGGTTGAGCCGCAAATATGGCCTGCCAGGAGTCACTGTTTGTGATACCAAAGTGGTGGTTGCTGGCGACCTCCCCGCGGAACTGGATTGGTTGAACGTAGTCGATCCCCTGGGAGCGGCCTTTAAGCGCAACGTGATCAACCTTCCGGTATGCAGCAAAGACAGTACGCTCGGCGTGATCCAGTTGTTCAATTTTCAACAGGCTGAGCTTGATCTGCTGGTGGTGTTGGGCGAACGGCTGGCAGTTGAATTGGAGCATCACCGCAGCGTAGACGAAACGCGGAATTCCAACGAACGCCTGATCACCCTGGTCAATATCCTGGGAGAACTGACGGGCACCCTCGACCGTAACCGGCTGCTGCACAAGATCACCGAAAGCGCCTCGCAACTGGTTGGCGCGGAACGCAGCTCGGTGTTCCTGGTCGACCCCTCCACCCGCGAAATGCTGTTTCAGGTGGGTTACCAATCCCCCGAACCGGAGAAAACCCGGCCCGCGGCCCGCGAACCCAAGACACGCCCGGTTTCCAAATCGGGAGAGTTTTCGCATTTCAATCGCTCAGCCATTACCGTTCCGATCAAGAGCGAGCTGTCGGAACGGGAAGAGACCGATGAGCACAGTCACATCCTCGGCGGCTTGATGGTCTTTAACAAGCAGAATGCCGCATTCAAAGAAGAAGACGCGCAGTTGATGCAAATCCTGGCGCAGCAGGCCAGTACCAACCTGCAAATCGCCGCGATGTACGAAAGCACTGATGAACTTCTTCTGGGCGTGATCCGCGCGCTGGCCACCGCCATTGATGCCAAAGATCCGTATACGCAGGGTCATTCGGAACGCGTTTCGGACTACGCAGTGTTAATTGCGCGTGAGATGGGCTTCAATGAAGAAGCGGTGGATGACCTGCGCATTGGCAGCCTGTTTCATGATATTGGCAAAATTGGAATTCCCGACCAGATTCTGCTCAAAAACGGGAAACTGGACGAAAACGAGTACGATTTTATGAAGCTTCACCCCCGGTTGGGGGCCAATATCCTCAGCCAGGTGAAGATGCTGGAGCCATCTCTACCCGCCATCCTGGAGCACCACGAGCGCCTGGACGGAACCGGGTACCCGGCCAAACTGGCCGGAGAGCAAATCTCATGGATGGGGCGTATCGTTGCCGTAGCAGACGTGTACGACGCCATGACCAGCAACCGCCCTTACCGCACCGGTTACCGGCCCGACGAAGTGATCGCTTACCTGCGCGGCCAGGCGGAAATCTTGTTTGATCCCGGCTGCGTCGAAGCCCTGGAATTGGCGCTTTCCCGTTCGAAGAAATCCGTCGCAGGGCATACCGGCAGGTTATATCACCACCCCTGAAATAAATTTGGGCGCAGACCTATGATCATTTCTGCTTTGCGAAAGAATTGGTTTTCCATCCTGGCCGTCGGGCTGTTGTGCGCCATTGCTTTTTTTGCCGGCTGGTGGGTGAACGAACGCGGCGGCGACGCCAATGAGCGGCTGCTGTTAACCGCCTACCGCCAGGTCACCACGCAGTCATTCTTTCGCACGCAATCAGACCAGGAACTGGCCTATGCCGCCATCCGCGGCATGTTGGGTGCGGTCAATGATCATTACGCTGAATTGATCGAACCCGACGCGGCGCAAAACCTGACCGCCACTTTTGCCGGAAAAATGGGCGTGGTGGGGCTGCATGCCGAAAACCAGAATGGACAGGTTGTCATCTCAATGATCTTCCCCGGCGGATCGGCCCAGGCGGCTGGTTTGCAAGTGGGAGACGTGATCCGCGCTATTGACGGCACGCCATTGGATGCCGATACCGACTCCTCGGAAACCGGGCTGCTGCTGCGCGGCGCTCCCGGCAGCAGTGTGCGGGTGACGGTGGAACGCGGCGGCCAAACGCTGGAGTTCGAATTGCAGCGCGCCGCGCAGCGCTTTGTCACCTCGAAAATGTTGCCCGGCAGCGTGGGCTACATCACGCTGAGCGCGTTCAATGAAACTGCCAGCGCGCAAATGAAGACCGCCCTGCAAGAGCTTTTGGCGCAGCAGCCGGTCGGCATTATCTGGGATCTGCGCAACAACGAAGGCGGCGACATGCAGGCCGCGCAGCAGATCCTCAGCTATTTCATCGAGGACGGGCTGCTGTTCACCGCCGAATTAACCCATGGCCGCAGCGTGACCTTCCGCGCCAAAGGCGGCGCGCTGGTGGACCCCAACCTGCCCCTGGTGGTGCTGATGGATAAAACTTCCTACTCCGCAGCCGAAACCTGCGCCGCCGCGCTGGAACAAACCGGGCGCGGCCTCACCGTGGGCGAGACCTCCTACGGCAAAGGCGTAATCCAGGCCACCATGCCGCTCGAAGAAGGCGCCATGCTGCAAATCACCATTGCTCGCTGGCTCGCGCCGGACGGTGCGTGGTATCACGAAAAAGGCGTGCCCGCGCAGATCGCCGCGCACGACGATCCGGCAACCGGAGCCGATGAAACACTGGAAAAAGGGCTGGAAGTGATTGTAAAGCCGTAAGTGGATCGATTAAAATGAAGCTGCCAGATCGCGGGCCATGTTTTCGCTGGCTCGCGATTTCTTTTTGGAAAAGAAGAGGAATCGACCAGGATGAACGCTTACACCCGGCCCGTAGTGGTAGTCCAAAAGCTGCAAGACTCATTCAATACGCCCCTCCCGGCAACGCCGCGCCTTGTGCTTCAGGGCGGGCGCGTCGTTGACCCGCGCAACAGCATCGACCAGGTACTGGATATCGCCGTGGAGAATGGGCGCGTGACTGCCGCCGCGCCGCATATCGACCCCGGCAGC
>DATCUC010000441.1:0-5315 GCA_036567625.1 Anaerolineaceae bacterium
GCTGGCGCGTCAGTTCGCCGCGCACAGCCAGAATGCGCGCCTGCGAGAATGGGCGCACAGTATCGTTAATCAATCCGGACCCGAGGATAAAACCGTTATAGTCTTGCGGAAGATCGTCCAGTACGCTGCCCACGCAGATCAACTGTGCTTGCCCCTTGTAGTGCACCCGAAAGGGGACGAGGCCATATTTTTTGAGCAGCAGCGGCGAGAGTAAATCGCCAAAATTGGTTACGCGATCAAACCAATACGTGCCGACCAGGTTCTTGTTATACCCGCTGAAAAAGGTGAGTACTATCGAGTTCAGCTTTTCCAGTCTCCTATACCAGCGGCTCGTTTTGGGGATCAGTTCCATGGATATTGTTCAACCACCTTTTACGAATCTGCCAGCGGGCGAGGCGGTACTTCCTGTTCAATTTTGGTCAGGTTCTCCTGCTGTTTCAGTAGCATGTAATATCGCCCACTTGCGACAAGTTCCTTGTACGCCTGCATATCGCGGTGGCCAATACATACCGCCGGATTACCGGCGAGGATTGAACCTGCCTCGAAAGATTTCGTCACTACGGCGCCAGCGCCAACGATACAGCCTTCGCCTAACTGCACACCGGGAAGAATGATCGCACGGATGCCAATCCAGCAGCATTTGCCGATTACCACCGGGCTAATTAATTCGATTTGATCGTAGGGAAGCATTCCGGCGTCTTTGTAATGGTGCTGCGAGCTTAAGATGAGTACCTCGGAACTGATAATCGAGTAATCCCCTATGCTGATCGTGCCTCGCCCATGGAAAAATGAATTGTCGCCAATAAAAACATAGCTACCGAGGTTGATTCGGTTCTTATATGTAGTTCTGAAACGTCCTTCGAGCACCACGCCGTGACCGACTGCTTGAAAGCCGTTTAACACATCTGCGGTGGTCTTCCCCGAAGGAGAAAGGAATCTTTTGAGCAATTTCTTGAGCCTGCGCAGAAATTTTTCCATCGGATGACCTGATCAATCTTTTACAATCCACTTATGCGGAAAAATAACCAACCCGTACCCGGAACTCTTCGATGTAACCCGGCCATCACTTTGCCCGGCCTCCACTCGAAACGCGAGCGCATTCTCGATATGGTCCTGGGTGATTGATTTTTCGGAAATCAACACATTGACCGTAAAGTTTCCCGGTGAAAGCAGCAATTTATCCAGCTTGCAGATGAACGTTCCCCGCGGATTATTGGTGATTTCGTCTTCAGCAGTAGAGATCGAACTGTTAAAATGCACTACTGCCGTCCGGCGCGGATCGAGGATCGTGAACCGGCAGCTTGTACCTATTCTTGGCGGCTCTATACGAAAGATAAAGTAAGCCGGCTGTCCAGTCATCAGAATTTCAGTAGACGTCTTTCCATCTGTGGAAACATAAAACTCTTTCAGACGAATATCGCCCAGTCCTTTGCGATCAGAGCGTTTCGCAAGGTCTTCGATCTGAATTGAATCGGCGGTTTTAAGATAGGTTTCAATGGTCTTTTTTGATGGACCGTCTTGAATAACCTTTCCGCTGGAAAGCATAATGCTGCGCGGGCACAGAGCCTCAATGGCACCCATGTTATGGCTGACAAACAAGACGGTACGGCCTTCTTTGGCAACTTCCCCCATTTTTCCCAGGCACTTTTTCTGAAATTCTGCGTCTCCAACGGCCAGTACTTCGTCGACGAGTAGAATCTCAGGCTCTAAGTGCGCCGCAACAGCGAAAGCCAGGCGCACATACATGCCGCTGGAGTAGCGCTTTACCGGAGTGTCGATGAACTGCTCCACGCCGGAAAAATCGACGATCTCATCAAACTTACGGTTGACTTCCTCACGGGTCATGCCCAGGATGGCCCCGTTCAGGTAAACATTCTCACGCCCGGTCAGTTCCGGGTGAAAGCCGGTGCCCACTTCGAGCAGGCTGGCAATGCGGCCCTTGGCGCGCACGCGCCCGCTGGTGGGAGCGGTGACGCGCGACAGGACTTTCAGCAGCGTGCTCTTGCCCGCGCCGTTGCGCCCAATGATCCCCAGCACCTCGCCCTGTTCCAGCGAGAAGGATACATCCTTTAGCGCCCAGAGTGTTTCACCGTCGCGGTTGCCGTGATCTTTCTCGCCGATCTTGAGCATGGGGTTGGGCTTGCCGCGCAGTTTGGCCCACCACACGCTCAGGTCGCGCGTCAACGTGCCGGTGCCAATCTGGCCCAGCCGGTACGCCTTAGAGAGATTTTCAACAGAGATGACTGTAGGCATGGGGATGTTCGTGTTTGGAAAAAAGCAGCCTGGCTGTTCTTCCCAAACACCGCCTCTTATACGGTATCCATAAAGGTAGCTTCAACGCGGTTGAACATAACCGCGCCGATGAGGACGATGACGATCATAAACCCGAAGCTGTACAACAAATCCAGCGGGTGAACCGAACCGGCGCCCAGGAAGGCGAAACGGAACGTTTCGACCACCGGGGTCATCGGGTTGAGCTTAATCAGGGTTTGAAAGCGCTCGGGGATCGACGAGGAGGGGTAGATCACCGGGGTGGCGTACATCAATAGCTGCACGCCGAACTGCACCAGAAAACGCAGGTCGCGGTACTTGGTGGTCAGTGAAGAAATGATGATGCCAAACCCCAGGCCCAGCCCCGCCATCATCAACAGCAGCACCGGCGAGAAAAACACCCAGGCGTTAGGCCGCACCTGCGCCCCGCCCAGCGCGAAAAAGAGCATGAATACCAGGAAGAACGCGAACTGGATGGCAAAGGTGATCAGATTCGAAATGAGGATCGAAACCGGCACGGCCATGCGCGGAAAGTACACCTTGCCAAACAGGTTGGCATTGTTGACAAACGTGTTGCTGGTTTTGGTCAGGCATTCGGCAAAGTAGGTCCAGATCACCGTGCCGGACATATAAAAGAGAAACTGCGGCAGGCCGTCGGTGGGCAGCCGGGCGATGTTGCCAAAGATCACGGTAAAGGTGATCGTGGTCAGCAGCGGCTGGATCAAATACCACAGCGGGCCGAGGATAGTCTGCTTGTAAACCGAAACGAAATCGCGGCGCACAAACAGCATCACCAGGTCGCGGTAACGCCACAGTTCGCCCAGGCGCAGGTCAAGCAGGCTGCGCTGCGGCTCGATTACCATTGTCCATTGATCGTTATCGGCAGGTGTGGTCATAGGTTCATTTGGAATAGGCGAAAGATAACCGGAAGGCAGATGCTGTCCTTCCGGTTATTTTAACACACTTTGCGGGTCACTCCGCGGGGTGGATTGCCTTGAGGATGGCTTCCTGGTCGAGCGGAATACGCTCCGCGCGCACGCCTACCGCGTTGTAGACCGCGTTGGTGATCGCCGGTATGGTGGGAATGATCACAATTTCGCCCACGCCTTTGGCTCCATACGGGCCGTCCGCGGCCGGATGTTCGACCACAAACGAAGTGATCTGCGGCGTGTAGGCAATCGACGGCATCCGGTAGCTGGCCAGCCGGTCGGTGATCACCTGCCCTTCACGCAGCACGAACTCCTCGGTCAGCGCGTGACCAATGCCCATAATCACGCCGCCTTCGATCTGGCCTTTTAGCCCCAGCGGGTTGACCGCGAACCCCACGTCATTGGCGGTAATCACCCGCAACACTTCCACGGTTCCGGTGCGCGTATCAACTTCCACTTCCGCGGCTTGCGCGGCAAAGGAGAAAGCCACGTGCATATCTCCCGGTTGGCCCAGTGGAGCGGTGGCCGGAGCCCAATATTCGTAGCTGGCAAGCGGTGCGCGGCCGCTCTCGCGCATTTCCTGCGCCAGCCGGCCCAGCGGCACGCGCTGTTCGCGCACCTGGGCCAGCCCTTCGATGAAGCCAATCTCCGCCGGAGGAGTGTCATAACGCTCGGCCAGCTCGCTTGTGAGCAGTTCGCGCAAAGCGCGCGCGGCATGGCGCACGGCATTTCCGGTGACGTAGGTCTGCCGCGAGGCGGTGGTAGGCCCGCCGTCAGGCGTCAGGTCGGTATCCGACAGCAGCACGTGAACCCGCTCCGGGTTTTGCCCCAGTTCTTCGGCGGCGATCAGGCGCAGCACGGTGGGCAGTCCCTGACCCAGTTCGGCGGCCGAGGTGCGCACCTGGAAGGTGCCGTCGCCGCGCAGTTCCACATCCGCCCCCGATTTATCCGGCGCGCCCCCGCCCAGCCCGGTATTTTTATAGCCCACGGCAAAGCCCCAGGCGCGGCGCTTATGCGGCGCATCCGGGTTGGCCCGGGCCTGGAATGGGTTGGCCCCGCCCTGGCGGCGCATTTCCGCGTCCACTTTTTCGATGCATTCCAGCAAACCTACGCTGTCGCGCAGCAACTGCCCGGTGTTGGTGACGCTGCCCGCGCGCAGGGCATTTTTGCGCCGCAGTTCCACCGGGTCGAGCGCCAGGGTTTCGGCCAGCCGGTCCATCATGCCTTCCACCGCAAAGGCCGACTGCATCACGCCAAAGCCGCGGAAGGCCCCGGCGGGCGGGTTGTTGGTGTACATCGCGTAGCAGTCGGCGCGCACGTTCGGCGCTTCATATGGGCCAGAAGAATGCGTGGTGGCGCGGGTCATCACTTTTTCGCCCAGCGAGGCATACGCCCCGGTGTCGCCGTACAGTTCGGTTTCCACGGCGGTTAACGTGCCGTCGCGCTTCGCGCCGATCTTCACGCGGATCTGCGTGGCGTGGCGCTTGGGGTGCGCGATCAGGCTTTCGTGACGGTCATAGAGCAGTTTCACTGGCCGCCCGGTGACGTTCGCCAGTAGCGCCGCGTGAATTTGCCCGGCGATATCTTCTTTGCCGCCAAAGCCGCCGCCAATCAGCATGCCGATGATATGCACCTGGTTTTCCGGCCAGCCCAGGGCGCGCGCCACCTGGTCGCGGTCGGAATAGGGGATTTGCGAGCCGACGTAGATTTCCATCCGGCCGTCCGGCCGCGGGTTGGCAATGCTGCACTCCGGCTCCAGAAAAGCGTGATCGTTCATCGGTGTATGGAAAGTGCCTTCCAGCACCACGTCCGCGGCGCGGAAACCAGCGTCCATGTTGCCTTTGCGCACCTTAATATGCTTGAGCAGATTACCGCCCGCGTGAATCTGCGGCGCTTCTGGCTGGCGCGCCTGCACCGCGCTGCTCACCACCGGCAGCGGCTCGATCTCATACTGGATCAATGCCAGCGCTTCTCCGGCAATTTCGCGGGTTTCGGCGGCCACAATCGCCAGGGCATCGCCCACGGTGCGCACGCGCTCGCCCAGGCCGATCAGGCTGGGCCAATCGGCAATCACCAGCCCGTGGTTGTGCTCGCCGGGGATTTCGGCTGCGGTCA
>DATCUC010000442.1:0-2447 GCA_036567625.1 Anaerolineaceae bacterium
TGGGCGCAGCGAGCCGCCGTAAGCCGCGCATCTTTTTCTACTTGCTCACCAAACGCCTATCCACCTTGGACGGCCAGACCTACGACCTGTACAATCCGCGGCTGGTGGATACGCTGGGCCGCGACCGTTTTATTTTGTACCAGGACAATGCCGACGACCCGCGCAAGGTTTACGCGCCGGATATCCTGCGCACCGACCTGCTGCCGCTGTTCGCCATCACCCTGTTCCTGGTGCGGCTGCTGCTGGGACGCCAGATCGACGCATTTGCGCGCAGAATTAGCGCGCTGTACCCGCAGTTGGGCTTTTCCAGCGCTGATGCCAGCGGCATGGTCAGCCGTTTTACGGCCCAGTACTGGGCGTATCGCTTCTTGCTGCGGATTCTCGCGCCCAAAGAGGTGATTATGCTGTGCAATTACATGCGCGAGGCTTTTACCGCGGCCTGCAGCTCGCGCGGGCTGCGCACCACCGAATTGATGCACGGGAACATCACCCTGGGGCATGCCTATTATCACATTCCCCCGGCCTATGCCACGCCCGAAGGGCGCTCACTGCTGCCTGACCGGGTAGTCGTCTATGGGCAGTACTGGAAGGATGTGCTGGTGCAGGGAAACTTCATGCCCGCCGGCCAGATTGGCGTGGTGGGTTATTTCTTGCAGGTGCCGCAGCCCGCAGAAAAAGACCGTAGTGGGCGCAAGATGGTGCTGATCACATCGCAGTACACGGTACAGGAAGAACTGCTGGCATACGCCGCTTTTCTCAAGCGCAGCCTCGACCCGCGCGAGTGGGAAATCGTGATCAAGCCGCACCCGGCCGAGGATGCCGCTCCCTTCCGCGCATTGGAGCAGCCGGGTTTCGTCAGCGTGGTCACCGAAAATACCTACGCGTTGATGCAGCGCGCGCATGTGCATATCAGCGTCTATTCAACCACGATCTTCGAGGCGGCGCGCTACGGGGTGAGCAACTGGGCGCTGAACGTACCCAAATATGCCGACCGCTGGCAGGAATATGTTGACACCGGCATCTGCCGCCTGCTGCAGCCTGATCAACTGCCCGATGCTTCACCGCTCGACCAGGAGCAGGTATACTATTACTTCAGCGAGTACGACCCGAACGCTCTGTTTGCTTAATCTTTTTTCCGAGGTGCTGTGTTGAAAATCGCGTATATTTCGCTGCACTGGCCGCGCGCCAGGACCAGCGGAGTTGGCAAGAAGATGGAACAGCAGATCCACGCCTGGCAGCGCGAGGGCCATGCCGTGCAGCTGTTTATGCACATGCACCCACCGGAAAGCAACGAGCCATTGGTAGAAGCGGAAAACTTCGTCTACCGGGTGACGCGCGGGCCGTTGGGCAAGCTGCGGGCTGAGATTGACCGCGCCCGCGCCATGCAGCGCCTGGTGAAGGCTGTGCGCCGCTATGCCCCGGATATCATCTATCTGCGTTCGGCGATGTACACCTTTCCCGCGCACCGTTTGAGCCGCATTGCGCCGGTGGTGATGGAATTCAACACCAATGAACTCAGCCAGCACGAATTTTTAGGCCGCATTTACCGGCTGTACAGCCAGGTGACGCGCGGACTGCTGATTCGCCGCTCGAGTGGGTTTGTCAGCATCTCCGAAGAGATCGCCGCCGCCCCGGAACTGGCGCGCACCGGCTGCCAGTCGATTGCGATTGGCAACAGTTACGACGTCGACGAAGCCCGACCGCTGCCCGCGCCAGGCAACGTCGTACCGCGGCTGCTGTTCGTCGGCTCGCCGGGCAATGTGTGGCATGGAGTCGAAAAGCTGGCTGCGCTGGCCGAGCGCTGCCCCGACCTGGTGATTGACGTGGTGGGCTACGACGCGCTGGACGGAGTATCGAACCCGCCGGGCAATATGATCCTGCACGGTTATCAGACGCGCGAAGGATACCTGCGCGTGCTCAGCCAGGCGGATGCCGCTTTTGGCTCGCTGGCGCTGCACCGCATCGGCATGCTCGAAGGCTCAACCCTCAAGAGCCGCGAAGCGCTGGCGCACGGCATTCCGCTGATCCTGCCCTACCGCGACGTTGACCTGGATGACCTGGACGTGGACTGGCTGCTCAAGATCCCCAACTGCGAGGACAATGTTCTCACCAGCATTGAAGCCATCCATGATTTTGCGTACCGGGTGCGCGGCCGGCGCGCCGACCGCGAACGCGTAGCGCAGCGCGTGGGCACGCTAGGCAAAGAGCGCCAGCGGCTGGAGTTCTTCCAGCTCGTGCTGGCCGAGAAGAACCATCAAAGGAGCGAATAACGATGCAGCCCCGCGCAATTCGCCTGTTGGGTTGGGCCGCGCTGACCGGTTTCCTCTACCTGGTCATCCGCGATTATTATTTTGGCGCGGTGCTGATGCACAATCCGCCTTCGCTGGCCTCCAAACGCCAGTTGATCTTCTGGGTCTGGCTGGCCCTTGCCGTTCTGGCATGGCTGG
>DATCUC010000443.1:0-12255 GCA_036567625.1 Anaerolineaceae bacterium
GCCGTATCGCGCAAAAAGGCTTCAAAGGAACCAATCTGTTCTTCCAAACGGCGAAAATCCGCCTGGAACTCGGTGGATTGGAGCGATGGATAGACGGGCGTCATATCCCAATGCGGGAGCGTAGATGTTTGAGCAGTTTGCATGAAAATGTTTCTCCAAATCAGGTTTCACAAATTCTAAATCAAAACAGCGAGGCGCGCAAATCACTGGCAGTTACTGGCCGCGCTGGGCCTCCAGTAAATATTTGCCCGGTTCCGGCACATACCCAAACTTGCGGTTAACTGCCAGCATGGGGGCATTGAGCGAGTCGTTATCGGTCCGGAAGGTTTGCATGCCGTATTTGCGCGCGTAGCGCACCGCCAGCAGTTTGAGCGCCTGCGCCAGCTTCCGGCCGCGATACTCGCTGCGCACGCCAGTCATCAGGTTGTAGGCCATGCGCTCCTCGGGGATTAATTGCACGGCCGCCAGCCCGACGTACTCATCACCGTACGCCGCGGCAATCTGGCCCTCGGGCCGGTACCAATCGGACCCGCAAACCTGATCGACAAACTGGTCAAAGGTAATCCAGTCCCCCACCCAGCCGGGCATTTCCATGCCGGTGGCGCGGTTGACTTCATACAGTTTTCGGCGCGCTTCGGTGCTGTCGTTCATATCGGCCAGCGAGATAAAGCGAAAACCCTCGGCCTCCAGGGCTGGGATCAACGGGGCGAACGGGGTTTCATCAAAGGTCGTCAAATCTAACGCTGATTCGAAATGATGGCGGCGGATGGAGAACCCGCGCCGTTCGGCAAACCCCAACCCAACCGGGTCATCATCGCGAACTTCGCTGCGCAAATGCGTTGCGCCGTGCTCGTCCAGGCTGCGCAGCCCATCATTCCACAGCGCCGCGCCAATGCCGCGTCCACGAGCGTGTGGAAACACCCCCACCCAGGCAGAAAATTCACCCGGCGGGTACCAGTCTTCATGCGCCGTGTACCCATAACCCAACACGCAGCCATCGGCATCCACTGCTACCATGCGCCGGCAAATGCGGCCGGGCGGCATGAATTCATGCCATTGATGAAACTGCGCCAGCGATACCGGTACGCGTTCGAACGTATTGAGAATGTCGACGATCGCCTGGAAATCACTCTCAGGCCGGGCCAGGCGAATGACAACCCCAGGATCAGACACGTGAACAGCCATGCTTCCTCCTACAGAATAGCAGAAACTTTATCCCACTTTTGACTGTGATGCCAGTTGCGCGTGGCTCGCGCGCGTAATCGGATACCAGATCAACAACGGCAGGGCGATCACAAATGCGATTACCGGAACGACGGCGAAGAAAAAGCGAATGCCAAACAGGGCATGCGCCGTCTGAGCGGCATCGGGAACATAACCGTACAGCTTGAGCGCCCAGCCGCTGGCCGCGATCCCCAGAGCCCCGGTCAGCTTGCCGAGGAAGGAATTGACGCCAAAGTAGATCCCCTCGTGGCGCTCGCCGGTGGCGGCCTGGTCAACTTCAATCACATCCGGAATCATGCTCCAGGGGAACACATACTGCGCCGAGAACCCTACCCCGGCCACAAAAGCGATGAGGTAAATCCAGGGCGAAGGGCCTTGCGGAAGCAAGAACGCGCCGATGATCGCCACGCAGGCAATCGCCAGCCCCAACGCGTAAGCCGGGCCTTTGTTCAACCGCTGCGCGGCATAGCGCCAGGGGATGAGAAAGATGCCAATCGTGCCCAGCATCACCAGCATCACCAGCGGGATCTGATCGGTCATGCCCAACTGGTAGGTCAGAAAATACGGCAGCAGGCTGGTGAGCAGGGTAAAGCTGATGCTGATGATGGTGCTCATGATCATATACTGGACGAACGGGCGGTTTTTGAACACCTGGCGGATTTGCGTCCAGGCCGGCATTTGCGCCGGTTTTAGTTCTGGGCGGGCTCGCTCTTTGACGCCCAGGGCAGTCACCAGCACGGTCACCAGGGCGATGATGCCAAATACTGCGCCCATGCCGCTGTACCCGGCGCTTTCACTCCAACCCATGCCGATGAAGATGCCGGCCACGGCCGTGGTGGCCGCCGCGCCAAGAATATACCCAACAACGGTGAAGATCATGCGAATGGCGATCAGAGAGGTGCGCTCGTCATAGTCGTAGGTCAACTCGGCGGACATGGCGTAGTACGGCACGCTGACCAGCGTTTGCGCCGTGTCGACCAGCAGGAAGGTAGCCAGCACCACCACAAACGCCAGCGCGCCGCTCAGCCCGGAAGGGATGGAAAACAGCAGCCAGATCGCCAGCCCAAAGGGCAGCGCCCCAAACAGCATGTACGGCCGCCGGCGGCCCCAGCGGCTGCGCGTGCGATCCGAAATAAAGCCAAACAACGGGTCGTTCACCGCATCCCAGGTGAGCTTACCCACCAGCAGCGCCGTTCCTGCAATAGCCGCGTCGATCCGGGCGATATCGGTATAGAAGAAGAGCAAAAAGAATTGGATTGCCGCGGTCAGCAGCGCGATCCCTGAATCCGCGATGCCGTACAGGATCTTGGTTTTCGTGCTCAGTTTTTCAGTCATGGCTGGGGCCTCCCAATTGGTGTCGAGCTGCGCGTAAGAAGGTATCGCCGCGCACAACGTGAATATGCTGCCGGTCTAACGTGGAAACAAACCCGGCAATATCTGCCAGGGTTGTGCGGTAAGCAAACAGGTGCACCGCGATAAAACGCGGCCGCGGCCCGGGTGCATCCAGCAAGCGGCGCACGCCGGCGAGCACATCCTCCGCGGAGTCACCAATGTGCGCTACGCCCGGCCACTGGTTGGCAATAAAGACTGCCGGGCCAACCCGCGCTTGCGGCGCGCGGCTCAACACGGCATAGCCTCCCAGATACCCGGTGATGCCTTGCGAATGGCGGCGCAACAGACGCAGCACCCGCGCCGGCGGGTCGGCTACATAAAAGGTGATTACGTCGATCCCGGCCAGGGCGCACACGCGCCGGGTTTCGGCCATGTACGCTGCCAGGTCCGGCGCCAGCGGCGGAATGATGTAACCTGCGCCGGACGGCCCGGCGATCAGGCAATCATTCGCGGTGGCTGTGGTCGTGTATTTCTCCAGCAGCGCCGGGGCCAGTTCTGCCAGCAGCGGCTGCATCTCCCAGTTGAAAGGCGTGCTGCCGCGCAGCGAGCTGTACCAGTTACCCAGTTGACCGGTGCTCATCATCATCAACTGGTCGCCATCGGAAAGCGTGAAGGTCAGATAGGTTCCTTGCGGATCGAACCCCGGTTCGCCGGGCGCAGCGACAGGCGCGGTTGGGCGTCCAAGCGGCTGTACCTGCGCGTGAAACGAGAAATTACCCGCCAGGTGAGATGGGACCAACCGCAGCCCATTGGCAGAAAGATGCAGCATGAAAGCCAGCTCATCATCTCGCCGGGTGTGCCAGCCAAAGATCGTCGGGTACGGAGCGGCGCGCACCGCGCGCTGGATCCGAGTTACCAGCCGCACTTCCTTCGAGCGGCGGCCCATTAGCGCCAGGGCCAGGCGGCGCAAAAGCCCGTCGAGGCGCAGCGCAAACAGCAGTTCGCGCAGCCAGGCCGGGCCAAATGCCAGCAGCAGGAGCAGGGAATCTGCCCGGCCACCGGAGCGAGCGCTCAGGCTGTAGGTAAAAATCGACTTCTGCACCAGCATATCGGCAAATTCCGGGCGCTGCCAGCCGGGCTCCACGCAGGCAACCATGCCCGGTTTGCAGGCGGCGAAAAGATGCTCGAATGCCCAGGCGTACAACGCCACGCGGTCTGACCAGCGCCCGCGTAGATCATGACGAACCGGCAGATCAAATTGCTCCGCCCAGGCGATCATCCCGGCTTCCACAACCAGCAGCCCTTCTTGCGCGGCCAGCATCAGCGCAATGTTGGCGGTGTCCGCCAGGGTGGCATCCCAAATCACGCAGCCGTTGATCTCCTCACGGTGCTGGCGCACAAGTTCATCCAGGCTGGACACTGGCCGCGGCTGGAAGGCGTGCATCTCCACGTAATACATCAGGTTGCGCTGGTCCTGATTGCCGAGCAGATCGCGGTATTTTCCGAACCACAAATCATCGTCCAGAAAGACCTCGTTCGTGCGGCGCGCATCGGGATCATCATAAATGCCGTAATCCAGAAACAGCACCGGCCCGGCGCGGTTGAGCAGCCCTTGCAGCGCCGCGGCGCACAACTGCCAGGCGTAATCCAGAGATGCAACGTCAAGAACGAATATTTCCTTTTTCAGTTGGTCAAGGGGCATATACCAATTATATGATAATGCGCGCTTTCACGAAAAGCGCTACAATCCTCTTATCATCCTGTTCGACTGCAGGTAACATGACGCTGACCAAAATCGTCCGGAAGGCATACATTCGCTTCATCCGCCCGAGATTTCAGGAAGAACTTTCGTGGCAGCGGATGAAACTGCCGTGGTTTGTCTGGCAGTACGCGCAGCTATTTGGCGTCCGAGGGATAACCCTGGGGCAAAAGCTGTTCCTGCTGCGCAAATTTCTGCGCATCGACTGGTTTGTCACCCTGGCGCACCAGCCGGGTGAAATCGTGGCCGTACTGCGGCATATCAGCCAGCGCGCGGCGCTTCCCGGTGAGGTGATCGTCGAGGCCGGCTGCTGGCAGGGCGGATCATCCGCCAAGTTTAGCTGGATGGCCAGACTGCTTGGCTACCGGCTGATTATTTATGATTCTTTCCAGGGCGTTGAGTCAGTGCAAGAAACGCAAGATGGCCGCGGCACGGATTTTTCGGGCACGTTTGCATCGCCACAGTCCGTATTAATCCATAACTTACAGCGCTACGGCGCGGTAGACGCCTGCGAGATTGTTCCCGGCTGGTTCGCGGATACGCTGGCTCGCACGCCGGTTCACGCGCCGGTACGCGCGGCCTTCATTGACTGCGATATTGCCAAGGGCACCTACGAAGTGCTGCAAGGCGTGATCCCCAGCCTGGCGGCCGACGGCGTGATCTTCTCGCAGGATTTCCATATCCCGCCGGTAGTCGATCTTCTCAAAAATCCGCAAACCTGGCAAAAATTAAACGCAGATTTCCCGCGCATGCATTACGAAGGCGGAACACTGGTGTCGATGCAGTTTGATTCTGGCGCGATGGTAAAATCGCCAGGACAGTAGGCATTCTGTTTGGATTGCTGCACGCTTCAGCCCAGGGAAAATGATCAATCCAGCAGCCTGCGCAGCGCTTTCCTTTAGCGTGGGTTCGCGCTGCGCGGTTTTATCTCCGCGATCAGAACAGCCGCAAACATAAGGATACAGCCGGCAATTTCTCGACCCGTCAGGGTTTCCCCCAGAAGGAGCATGCCGGAAAGGACGGCGAAGACCGATTCCAGGCTGAGGATGATGGCAGCAATGCTGGGGCTGGCGTGCTTTTGACCGAATACCTGCAGCGTGTACGCGATTCCAACGACGACGACGCCCGCGTAAAGAATTGGGGCCGCGCTTTTCCAGATAGCCGAAAATTCCATCACCTCAACGGCCCCGGCAACGGCCGCCGAAATAACCCCGGCAATCAGGAATTGAAGGAAAGAAAGCTTGCTTGCCTCCACTTTCGCGGCAAAGTGATCGATGACCAGGATGTGGACGGCCCAGAAAACGGTGCCGCACAAGACGATCAAATCACCGCGCCCAATCGAGAAGCCTTCCGTGACCGTCAGCAGGTAGAGGCCGGTAATGGCCAGAATGACCCCTAGCCAGACTCTTGGGCTTACGTTCTTGCGCAGGAATAGTCCGAATACCGGCACTAACAGAATGTACAGCGCGGTGATAAAACCCGCTTTTCCCGCGCTGGTGTATTGCAGGCCGAACTGCTGAAACGATATAGCCATAAATAACGCCAGGCCGCAGGCCAGCCCGCCCTTGAGCAGATCGGCGCGGTGGCTGGCTGGCGACGAGGGTCTGGCTGCCGCGCCGGTTGCGCCGGTGATCAAGATGAATACCAGCAGCGAGAGCGCGCCAATCAGGAAGCGGCTGGCGGTAAAGGTGAATGGTCCAATGCGCTCCATCCCCACGCGCTGCGCGACGAAGGAAGTTCCCCAAATCAGAGCTGTGATAAAGAGCAGGATTTCGCCGCGGAAATGGTGCCTGGGCATGGTGACCTCTATATGCTGTCGAAGAATGTAGTTTTGCGCTAACCGCCGGTGAGGCTGCGCCAAATCTGGTGGATATTAGATGGTCAAGACAAGCCCATCATAAGCAATATCGTAGCCGATGCGGCGAGCCTCTTCCGATAAAACCGCGTGGGGTGGGTTGCCTTCATGCGAGATATGCGTGGCGAAGATTTGAGCCCCTGGAGCGAGCAGATTCTCCTTCTTCATCCGGTCGATCAGGGCCAGGACTTGATTCGCGTTGAGATGGCCCCCGCCGTTGACATTCAAACCGTAGGTTTGATCGAGGATCACGCAATTGAATTTTTCTCCCTTTGTATGGAAGCTTCGCCAAACCTCTTCCGTCAGATCAACGGTATCGGTGCCATAAAAGATTGTTGCAGCGCCTTCCGTCACGGAATACAGACAAGACCCTACCGCCGGGTCGTGATCGGTGGGATAGGCCGTAAACCGGTACTGCCCCATCTGAATGGTCTGAAAAAGCTCCAGAGGAAACACATCGATGTTCAGGCGTTTTTGATCTTGTCGATCCAGCAGGTTCTGGACATATCCTTCTCCCTGCATCATCTCTGACATCTTTTCGATAGTTTGCTTGGAAGCGCACAGGGAAAGCAAAGGCACATCCTGCGCAGCGTATTCCGCTGCCCGGGTCGTGAGAATGGAGGCATCAAAATGGTCAGAATGGGGGTGGGTTTGCAAGGCATAGCGGATCTGAGCCGGGTCAAGCTGGTACAGAAAACAGGAAGTGACGAAGTCTGGGCCCATGTCAATGACCAGGTCGGCATTGATCAACAGCGATGACCGCTTGCGGATATCTTTCCCGCCGTTCATTTTTGCCTGTTGGCAGTTCTGGCACATGCAAAATGGGAGCGGATAGGATGTCGCGGCAGAAGTGCCCAGGAAAGTCAGTTTCATGGTGAAGTGATGTCTCGCTGGTTGGGTTGGAAATCAAGATGCTTCATTAAACCCAATTTGTGGCCATTTGTAAACCTCCCGCATCCCGTTCCTTCTCTCCTCTGAAGGGACGAGAAGGAGGCATACCTCCCCTTTCTTGTAGAGCGAAGCGAAGATACACCGAAGTTTGATTGAGTGCAGAAAGGGGTACAAAGGGAACCTCATGCCGAGGAGCCTCGGATATCATCCACCCTGTGGGGATACCATCTCTCCTGTGGGGATAGCATCCCCCTTGCGGGGATACCATCCCCCCTGTGGGGATAACATCCCCCCTATGGGGACCCACAACCAAAGGGGATTTAAATGCAAAGTGAGTGCGGAGGGGCTCGAACCCTCAACCAATGGCTTAAAAGGCCACTGCTCTACCATTGAGCTACGCACCCAAACTCGCTCGATTCTAACACGGGGGCATGGGGGCGTCAACCTTTGGTGTACAATTAATCGCAACATGACCGCCATTCCACTCTCCAGCCCCAACCCCTCCGCGCTGCGCCCGTTAGACGTGCGCCGTGACCTGCTGGCCGTGGCCGACCTGATCGAGCTGGCCTTCTCCGAGCATATGGATGCGGATGGGCGCGATTATGTGCGCTACATCCGGCGCGTGGCGAATAACAAAAGTCTCATTCGCTGGATACCCGGGGCCGCCGAACGCGTTTCGATGCCGCTGCACGGCTATGTCTGGGAAGAAGATGGCAAAGTGGTTGGCAACCTGACCCTCATCCCGTTTCTCTATCGCGGGCGCTGGATCTACCTGATCGCCAACGTGGCGGTTCATCCGGATTACCGCCAGCGCGGGATCGGGCGCATTCTCACCCAGCGCGCGCTGGAGCACATCCGCGAGCACCTGGTAAGCGAGGCCTGGCTGCAGGTGCGCGATGACAACCCGGTCGCTATCCACCTGTATGAAACCCTGGGCTTCAAAGAACGCATCCGGCGGTCTACCTGGCAAATAGAACCCGCCAGCGATGCCCCCCTGCCCCTGCCCGACCCGCGCGTGCAAATTGAGCCGCGCCGCCGCGCCGACTGGCCGCAGCAAATGCACTGGCTCTCAGCCACGTATCCGCCGGAGGTTTCGTGGAATTTATCTTTCGACTGGCGGCGGCTGCGTCCCGGTCTGTGGCGTTCCGTGGAAGCCTGGCTCAACGGTGAGAATTTCACGCATTGGACGGCGCGCCTCGACGGCAGGCTGATCGGTGCAGCCACCTGGGAAGCCGGCCGGGCGCTTTCGGATACGCTTTGGCTGGGGGTAGACCCGGATCAGGAAGAGCGTGCCGTGGCCGCGTTGTTGTCATACGGGCGCATCCGTGGCTTTTCGCGCCGCTTCTTAATGGTGAATTACCCGGCCTACCGCGGCGATCTGGCGTTTGAAGCCGCGGGCTTTACCCGGTGCAACACACTCATCTGGATGAGCGTAGATATGCACGCTAAGGGGTAGGCGCCCCCCGCATCTATTGGTAACAAAAGACAAGGGAGGAAAACGATGACCGCGATTATTGACCAGGGCATGCTGTGGCGCCAGTTCAGCGTAGCGATCGACGAGTTCGGCAAGGCAGTGAACAATTGCCCGGACGCATTGTGGAAAGCACGGGTCTGGGAAGATGAGCCCGATCAGTGGGTGGCGGCGGGTTTTGGCACGTTCTGGTACCTGTGTTACCACACGCTTTTCTGGCTCGATCTCTACCTGACCGGCGCGGAAGAGGGTTTTACGCCGCCCCAACCGTTTGATGTGGTGGAAATGGAAGCCCATGAAAAGCTGCCGCGCGTGTATTCGCGCGCAGAACTGCTGGACTACCTGCGAATCTGCCGCCAGAGAACGCAAGAAACCATCGAGAACTTGACCCCGGCGCAGGCCAATCGCATGTGCAGTTTCGCCTGGGGAGATGTACCCTTCGCCGAGCTGCTGCTGTACACCATGCGCCACGTGCAGGAACACGCCGCTCAACTACACCTGTTCCTCGGCCAGCGTGGAGTCCATCCTGCGGGGTAAGCGCCTGAATAACCAACCCGGGTCCCATGCGACGGCTGTTTCACCAGGGAAATGCGTGAATACCGCGCAACTCGCAGCCCAAAAACGCGTATATATACTTGAGAGATGGAATGATTCTAATCGGAGGAAATCATGGGTAAGTTTCTGGTTCGCTGGTTGATCAATGCAGTCGCGCTGTACGCGGCAGTCTGGTTGTTGAAAGATAACGGAATCAACGCGCAGAGTACCAACTTGCTGGCCATCGTATGGCTGGCGCTCATTTTTGGACTGGTGAATGCGCTGATCAAGCCAATCATCGGCTTTCTCACCTGCCCGCTGATCATTCTCACCCTGGGGCTGGGCACACTGCTGATCAATACGCTGATGTTCTACCTGGCCGGGTTGATCGGCAATAACTTCGGCGTCGGCTTTACTGTGGATGGGTTTGTTCCCGCCTTCCTGGGCGCGCTGATCGTTTCAGTCGTATCTTTCCTGCTGAACAGCTTTCTGCGCGACGAACGCCGCAAATAAACCGTACAGACGCAGCAACCAAAACGGCCGCCCGGAGCATTCGGGCGGCCGTTTTTCCTGACTGATCACTTACTCGGCGGGCAGGGTAAAGCGCAGCAGGCGGTTATTGCCCGCGTCACTGGCCCACACCCGGCCCTCTTCATCGATGGCGACGCCCGAGGCCAGGCCAAAACCATCTGTTCCACTGCTGTAACCGCCCCAGGCCCGCAGGAAATTGCCCTGGTTGTCAAATTCCAGGATGCGGTAGCCTTCGGGGTCGTTCACGAAGATATTGCCAGTCGCGTCCAGGGTGATGAACGGCTTGTTATCCAGGCTCTGACCAAACCAGGCGCTTACATCCCAGGTGCGCACGGCAAAGTAGTTCGTACCGGTTTCATCGGGCTGGAAGACCTGAATGCGCTGGTTCCAGGTATCGGTGATGTAGACGTTGTTCTCCGCGTCCAGGGCGATGCCCACCGGCTCGTCGAACTGGCCGGGGTCCATGCCGGCGGAACCAAACTGGGTGATGTAGTTGCCATCTGCATCGAAGATCACCACGCGCTTGTTGCCGGTGTCCATCACGTACACGCGGCCGTCACTGTCCACTGCCAGCCCGCGCGGCCCCCAGAAGGCTTCTGGGGCCTCGGCCTGACCAAAGTATCCCCACATCTTGACGAACTGTCCATCCGCGGTGAACTTTTGCACGCGGTGGTTCCAGGTATCGGATACGTACACCGACCCATCCGGGCCGAGCGCCACATCCCACGGCTCGTAGAATGTTCCGCCAGGAGCATTCCCCTGAGCGACATCTGCGAACGTGCCCCAGGTCTGCAGCACGGTTCCGTCGGCGCTCAGATGCTGGATGCGGTTATTGCCCGCGTCCGCCACGTACAACGAACCATCTTCAGCCACGCGCAGGCCGCGCGGTTTGTTGAACTGGCCCTCGGCCGTACCGCCCATGCCAATGGATGCATCCGGCAGCAGTTCGATCGTGCGTTCGACATATGGGTCTTTTGTTTCCGTGATGGTCATCGACGGAGCTGCGCCGTAATTCCAAATCTGCGCCACCACGTCTTTGCGAATATACAGCCGGAAGCGGCTGCTTGGCTGCCAGGTGTTCAGGGACAGCGTATCGCTGTTGGTCTGTTCGGCGTACTTAGTGTAATCACGGTTGAGCCAGATATCAAAGATCGCCGATCGCATCCCGCGGTTGCTGATCGCATACCAGATGCGCTCGCCGGTCAGATTATAGTAATCCTGGTTTGGCCACCACAGGCGCATATACTCCGAATAGACGTAATTGTCCTTGGTGATCGAATCCAACTTGGCGTAATTCTTCTCCGAGGCAATGATCAGCGGCGCGTTGAGCAGGTCGCGCGTGGGATTATCGGTGAACCAGCGCTTGTTGGGGTAATCGCGGAAGTACCACCAGTAGGGATACAGGGCATCGGCGTCATAGGCCACGACGATATCCTTACCGCCTGTCGTGCGCTGCGAGATCTCTTCCACCTGCTCGAGAATATCCTTTGGCCCGCGCGCGGCGTGAGCATACACCAGATATTCCTTCGCGGTATCGTAATTGACATAATTGGCGAAGAATGCCGCGCGCGCGGTGAGCAGCGCCAGCAGCGCAAAGAACACCACCGTTACCAGCCGGGCGATATTCAGGCCGGAGAAATTGCGCAGCAGCCAGGCGATCCCCGCGCCGCTGGCAACCGTCATTACCAGGCTGACGACAAAGGTATTGGTCGATTCCAACTGCTCCAGTGCATTGCCCTGGAACGGCGGCGTGGCGCCCAACAGCGAGCCGAGTACCGCGGCCGCGCTGCTGAGGAAGACTGGCAAGAGCAGCAGCGCAATCAGGCCGCGCTTGTGGAATACTTGCCGCCATGGCAATCGGTCTACCAGGAAGCCCAGGCCCCAACCGGCGGCCAGCAGCAATGGCAAGGCGATATGCACCGTCAACCAGGGCATCTTTTCCCCGGCCACGCTGTAGGCCAGCAGGGCCGTCACCGCCCAGTACAGCAGCAGCGTCAGCACCGGCAGGCGGCGCGGACCATCAACGTCATCGTCGTCCTCTTCGTCCGCAGGAACAACATCCTCCGGGTGGATTACCGGCATGTCTACCACCGGAGCCTGCACGCCCTCAGCCAGTGCCGGTTCTACCAGCAGGCGTGCCTGCGTTTCTTCAAACACATCTTCCGGTTGACGCGCCGGAGCAAAACCAGGGAAGGTGGCAAAGCGCCCGTAACGGATGCCGAAGTAAAACGCCAGCAGCGAGCCCAGCGCCGCCAGGTACTCGTACATGGGTATCTGGATCAGCGCGTAATAGTAGAGCGGCTGGCTGCCGCGCTGCACCTCCTGCTGCGAAAGCCAGTAGCCCAGGCCGCCAACCATGCCGGTCCAAAAGCCGCGGTTGTTGGTAAAAAACGTAGTGTAAAAGACGGTAAAGATGGCATAGAACAGGGCCGCGGAAATCAGCCAGGTGCGCGGCTTCCACCACAGGCCGATCACCACGCTGATGATCACGATTACCGCCAGCACAATGCCGGTGCGAATTAACCCGGTATTGGTATAGTCGAGCGGATCCCAGCCGATCATTTTGACCGGAAAAGCAGTCAACTGCGGCAGCACCAGCGTGCCTACCAGGATCAAGAGGTCAAAGGAACGGTGGGCGCGAATCCCCAGCCAGCCCAA
>DATCUC010000444.1:0-1822 GCA_036567625.1 Anaerolineaceae bacterium
GGCTGGGCAGGGTGCTGCGCGCCGCCAGCCTGGACGAGCTGCCTGAGCTGTTCAATGTGCTGCGCGGTGAGATGAGCCTGGTCGGCCCGCGCCCATTGATGGCCATTTACCTCGACCGCTATTCGCCCGATCAGGCGCGGCGGCACGAGGTGCTGCCCGGTATCACCGGCTGGGCGCAGGTCAACGGGCGCAATGCGATCACCTGGGAAGAGAAGTTCCGCCTTGACGTCTGGTACGTCGACCACTGGTCGTTCTGGCTGGACCTCAAAATCCTGGCGCTGACGGTGCTCAAAACCGTGCGCCGCGAGGGCATCAGCCAGGCCGGGCAAGCCACCGCCGAGGAATTCCGCGGCAGCCCGCCCGAAGCGTAATAATTACTGCTCCTCGCGCGGACTAACCTCGCCGGTTTCCAACCGTTCGCGGGTCTCGGTCACCAGGCGCTGGCGGCCGGGCGTCAACCACTGCGCGGCGATATCCGTCACGGCCACGCGCGCGCTCAACCGTTGGCCGCCGTTTCCGGCCATCAAGTCGGGCCACAGGCCGCGGAGGCTCTCGGCGGCATCCGCCCGCACCGTGGCCACCCACTTGCCCGCCAGTTCCGCCGGGGGAGCAAAGTTGCCGATCACTCTTTGCGCGTTCGCCGCCAGCAGGCTCACCAGTTCGGGCGTAGCCGCTTCCGCCGGCAGATAGACGATATCCAACCCAAACTTGGCCGCCGGGGCGATGGCTTCATTCCACGCCTCGGCGCTGCTGCCCGCGGGCAGCGAAACCACGATCGGGCTCATATTCTCAAAGTTCGGCAGCAGCCGGCAGGCGCCGCAGAAGAAGCGCGCTCCGGTCAAAAAACCGTCCTGCATCAGCGCCAGATCCGGCGCATCGGCGGGCAGCAGCGCCACCGGGGCCACCGTGCCGGTCAGCAGTTCTGCGATATAGCCCGCCAGGAAATATTCGCTGGCCGCATCGGCGCGAATCACCGAAAGATTGGCGGCTTGCTGGGTCAAATCATTTGGGCTGATAACGACAAACTGGGTTTCCGGCCCGGCCTGCAACAATTGATCCAGGTTGACCGGCGCGGCGGCCAGCACGACAGCGCGCACGCCTGCGTCCAGGTCGCCGGGGTTCAGTTCAGCCTTGCTTTCTACGCTCAGCCCGGCGCTGCTCGCCAGTTCGTTGACCACGGCAGTCAGCGCATCCACCTGGGCCTGCGGCGCGCCGTTGGCAACCACCAGCGCTCTTGCCCCGCTGTTCAACGTGGGCAGCGGCTCAGTCGGCGCCTGGGGCGTTTCGACAGCCTGGGTATCCGCCGGTTGGCCGGCAAACGGCGTGGCGGCTGTCAGGGTTTCGGCCACCGCCGTACCGACGGCATCTTCCGGGGTCAAGGTAACGGTGGGCGTGCTGCACGCGGCGGTCAAAACCAGTAACCCCAGGGCAAGTGCGCGCGGCAGAGCGCGAGGTAAGTTTCTCAAGTTCATCAGCGGTTATTTGTCTCCAAAACAGATTTCCGAAGGGCATCAGCCTGTGTATTATAATAGAAGATATGATTGAACTCCTGATCCCTGGGCGCGATTCTCTCCAACTCGATCACCTGGTTTGCGACGTCAACGGAACCCTCACCCTGGATGGGCGGCTGCAAGAAGGCGTCGCCCGGGCGATCAACGCGCTGCGCGACCGGCTGACTGTCCACCTGGTGACCGCCGACACGCACGGCCGCCAGGCCGAGATTGACCGCATGCTGGCCCTGGAAGCGATGCGCCTGACCTCAGGTGACGAAGCCGCGCAAAAAGCTGCTCTGGTCGAGCGCCTGGGCGCGGCGCGGGTAGCC
>DATCUC010000445.1:0-12096 GCA_036567625.1 Anaerolineaceae bacterium
GGTCGACCCTGCGCAAGGGTTACCTCTACCTGGCATTGTTCGCTACGGTGGTCGGGTCGATGGTTACTGCCGGGTGGCTGTTATACCTGGTATTTCAGCAGCTTTTGGGTGGGAACTTGCCTAACTTCACGCTCAACGCGCTCAACTGGCTGGCCGCGCTGATTCTGGCGCTGGTCTGGCTGTTCTATCACCAGCACGCGCTGCGCGTCGACGGCGCCCTGGCGCTGCGCTCGCTGGGGGATCGCCATGCCGCTTTCCCGGTGCTGATCTTGCAGGAAGAGGATGAACGTTTCACCGCCGAGCTGGTCCAGGCGCTGCAGCGCGCCGCCCCGCGTTTACCGATCGTCGTCCACCGCGCGGCGGCTGGGGCTCCGCCGGATGAATTGCTGCGCAGCCGGGCGGTGGTACTGCCGGGCGCGCAGGCCGTACGCCCCGCCGACTCACTGCGGGAATGGCTGAACGAATTTACCGGCGAGCGCGTGCTGGTGCCGCTGCCCGCGGATGGGCTGGTCTGGCTGGGTTCCGCGTCGCGCGACGCGCGGGAACTGGCCCAGGAAACCGCCCAGGCCCTGCGCCAGCTTGCCGAAGGTCAGGAAGTGCGCCCGGCGCAATCTACAAACCCCTGGGCAGTCACCGCCGCGGTGCTGGGCGGCGTGTTTGGGCTGTTCTTGCTGGTCATGCTGATTTTCGGACTGGTTGCTTCATTTGGTTAAGACCCGCCGCAGTCCGGTTCGCTGCTATAATTCAGTGCATGACCCTCACGCGCAAAGAAGTCGAACATATCGCCGCGCTGGCCCGGCTGGAACTGACCGCGGCCGAGGTCGAACGCTACTCGCGGCAGTTGTCTGATATTCTCGAATACGCCGAGCGCTTGCAGCAGGTCGACACCAGCCACGTGCCGCCCACCGCCAGCGTGCTGCCCGCCGCGCTGCGCCTGCGCGAGGATACCCCTCGCCCCGGGCTCTCGATCGAAACGCTCTTGTCCACCGCCCCACAAACCGATTCGGGGCAGTTCCGCGTGCCCCCAGTATTGGACGCGCATGACTGACCTGACTGCCCTCAGCCTGGCGGACTGCCTGAGCTTGCTGCGCCGCGGTGAGATCAGCAGCAGCGCTTTGACGCGCGCCCACCTGGAGCGCACCGCCCGCCTGGAACCCACCCTGCACGCGTATATCACGCCCACGCCGGAGCTGGCCCTTGCGCAGGCCGCGCAGGCTGATGAGCGCTGGGCTGCCTGGCGCAAGGATGCCAGCCAGCCGCATCCCGCGCTGCTGGGACTGCCGCTGGCCGTCAAAGACGTGCTGGCGCTCAAAGGCGTGCGCTGCACCGGCGGCTCGCGCATTCTCGAAAACTTTGTGCCGCCCTATTCTGCCACCACCGTCGAACGGCTGCTGGCCGCCGGCGCAGTGATTACCGGAAAAACCAACACCGATGAGTTTGCGATGGGATCTTCTACCGAAAACTCGGCCTATGGCCCTACGCGCAACCCCTGGGATCGTGACCGCGTTCCCGGCGGATCGTCGGGCGGGAGCGCGGCAGCAGTCGCAGCCCGGCTGGCCCCTGCCGCCTTAGGCTCTGACACCGGCGGCAGCGTGCGCCAACCGGCGGCCTTTTGCGGCGTGACCGGCATCAAGCCCAGCTACGGGCGCTGTTCGCGTTATGGTCTGTACGCCTACGGCTCTTCGCTCGATTCGGTGGGCGTGCTGGCGCGCAGCGCGGCGGATGCCGCCCTGGTTTTCGCCGTCATGGCCGGCTATGATCCGCTGGATAGCACCAGCGCTGACCGGCCGCTGCCGGCGCTCGACCTGGAGCGGGCCAGTTTCCGCGGGCTGCGCATTGGCGTACCACGCGAATACTTTATCAAAGGCATCCAGCCGGAGATTGAAACCGCCGTACGCGCGGCGATTGCGCACATGCAGGCTCTCGGCGCGGAAGTCCGGCCGGTCAGCCTGCCGCATACCGAGTATGCCTTGCCCGTGTATTACCTCATCGCCCCCGCCGAAGCTTCGGCGAACCTGGCGCGGTTTGATGGCGTGCGCTACGGCCCGCGAGAAAACGCAGACCAGGTCATCGATCTGTTCAGCCGCACGCGCGGTATGCGCTTTGGCGCGGAGGTTAAGCGGCGCATCATGCTGGGTACGTATGCCCTTTCCGCCGGGTATTACGATGCCTATTATGCCCAGGCGCAAAAAGTGCGCACCTTAATCAAAGCCGATTTTGACGCCGCGTACCAGCAAGTCGATTTGATCGCCGCGCCGGTGGCGCCCAGCACGGCCTTCCGGTTTGGCGAGCATAGCGAAGATCCGCTGGCAATGTACCTGGAAGATGTTTTCACCCTGCCGGCTAACCTGGCCGGCGTGCCGGGCATCGCCTTCCCGGTCGGCTTTGACCGCGCCGGGCTGCCAATCGGCATGCAGCTCATGGCCGCGCCGTTCCGCGAAGACAGCCTGTTTCGCGCCGCGCATGCTTACCAGCAGTCGACGGATTGGCACCGGCAAACGCCCATGCTGGATTAACGCCGGCTCTTGCCTGCAAACCTGTCAGGGCTCTGAATAACAGAAACGCCCCGAGTTATTTCTAGAAATAACCAGGGGCGCAGTTTCTTCAAGAAATAATTATTTCAATGAATTATTTCTTGAAATAATTAATCCCCGGCCGCCAAAATGGCCTTGCGGTTGAACGTTCGCGCGCCAAACCACAGCAGGATCGCATCCGCAATAAAAATCAGCAGGCCGAGCAGCATTCCCACCCACACGTTGAGGGTAAACACGCCAAATGCCTGCCCGGCGAGCAGCGCCAACACCAGCAGCACGCTGGATGTGCTCGTCTGATACGCGCCCATAAAGGTTTTAACCTTCTTCGAGATCAGCACCGTAATCGCCACGCCCAGCAGCGCCAGCGCCGGCGTCAGCCAGAAGATCATCGGCCACCAGTGCGGCAATGGGAACCACACCCGGCCAAAAACCGGCCACGCAGCGATATTCAGCACCAATGCGTACCCGGCAAAACTCAGCCAGGAAATCACAATGGCGGGAACCAACCCGGCCATGATCTTTCCCAGCAGCAGTTCAGCGTCGGTAGCCGGGCTGTACAGCAGCGCTTCAAGCGTTTTGCGTTCCTTCTCGCCAGCAAACGATTCGCAGGCGATGGTGGTGCTGAACATCAACGGCAGAATCAGGAACATTGGCGCAAACAAATAACCCAGCATCATCACTATGACGAACTGCTCGCTGGTGTAGCTGCCCATGAAGCGCTCGATTTCCGGCCCCAACATGGCAGTCATCGTCTGTAAATCTGGATCGTTGGTCAGACTTTCCATGCCGCCAAACTGGCGGGGGATCAAAATCATCGCCAGAGGCATAGCCACCACAAAGATTAACGGCACAATCAGCATGGGAATCCACACTGCCGAATTGGTGGTCGTTTCGCGCAAGTCTTTGCGCGCGATCGTCAAAATGTGCTTCCAGTTCATTGTGCAGCTCCCGCGCCGCGGCTCGTGGCGCTATTTTCATCCTTCTCGCGTGTTTCGCCCTGCAAGGCGAAGTAAATCTCTTCCAGCGATACCTGGCGCGGCGTGAGGCTGACCACCTGCGCGCCCTGTCGGACCAGCTCCGCGTTGAGCAGCGGGATCACATCTTCACCGGTCACCTGCGCATGTAGTTGGTTATCGTTCATCTCCAGCCGCAGCAGGCCGGGCAGGCCGTCCAAAACCGGCGAGAACGGGCGCAGCAGGCGCGCATCTACCCACAGGCCCGGGGCGACCAGCGCGCGCAGTTCGCTCAGCGTACCGGCTGCCACCAGCCGCCCGGCGTTCATCACGCCCAGGCGGTCGCACAGGCGGCCGGCTTCATACAGGTTGTGCGTGCACAGAAACACAGTATGATGGCTGCGCTCGCGCATCCCGGCAATCAATTCATTCACCTGCAGCGAGGCTTCCGGGTCCAGCCCGGCGGTGGGCTCGTCGAGGAAGATCAACTCAGGCTGGGTGAGCAAGGCGCGCGCCAGCGCCAGGCGCTGCTTCATGCCTTTGCTAAATGTAGAAACCCGGTCATTGGCGCGCCCGTCCAGCTCAAAAAACGCCAGCAGCTCCGCAATACGCTCGCGCGCCTCAAGCGCCGGCATATCGGACAGATCGGCGAAAAAGCGCAGATTCTGCAAGGCGGTCAGGCGCTCGTACAGCGCCGGGGTCTCAGTGAGCACGCCACAGCGGCGGCGCACCTCGTGACCCTGCGTCACCGGGTCAAATCCCAACACGCGCATTTGCCCGGCTGCGGGCTGGTACAGGCCGTTCAACAGCCGCACCGTGGTCGTTTTGCCTGCGCCGTTCGGCCCCAGCAGCCCAAAAACCTCCCCGCGGCCCACATTGACCGAAATATCGTCCACGGCCACATGTTCGCCGAACTGGTGGCGCAGGTTTTCCATCGTAATCACAGCATCCATGCCCAGATCTCCTTAACCGGCTTTGGCGTCAATCTGACGAAAAACGATATAAGAATAAATCACCGTTGCCAGCGCAGACAGCAGCACCGGCGCCATCAACAGCCAGATTGCCGCATTGGGGAAGAGTATGCCAAACAGCGCTATCACGCCGGAAGCGACAAACAACTTCCCGCCCAGATCGTGGGTCTTTTGCCAGACCACGGTATTCGACAGCGTCCACGGCGTGCGGATGCCCACAAACCAGTTCGGCTGCGCTTTGCGAACGATCAAGCCCATAAAGATGAACAGAAAACCCATCGCCGGGGTCAGCATCTGGCTCATATTGAACCGGCTGCCCAGGTTCCAGGCCAGGGTCAGGATGTGCAGGTACGAGAGGAAACCCGCCAGCAGCAAGATAACCCAGTTCACCAGGCCAAAATTCATCTTTGCCGTGCGCATCGGATCGATGCGCGGCAGCCCCAGCACCAGCAGCGAGGTACCCAGCAGGACCAGGGGCAGCAGATACAGCGCTTCAAAGGCGCCGCCGAAGCCGTCTGCCTCGCCCTGGGCGTTCCAATGCGTGGCCAGCGGAGTTTCCATGCGCGGTTGCAGCACAGCCCCGGCCAGGGCCAGCGCCAGGGCAACGACAAGGATGATGATGAGGGAATTACGAGTATTCATTGAAACCTCTTTTCGGCGCGATCACGAACGGCGCGTAGAAATCAATTGAGTAGAAATTTGCTCAAAATCACGCGGCTTTTTCAGCAGAAACGATTCTAGAGCCATTTTCTGCGTTCGCAGCTTTGCGCCATTCGTGATCAATCAGATACTGCATCGATGGCCAGTTGTTTCACGTGAAACAATTGCACCGGTTAATCTTTATTCAGCAGGTCCTGGTTCTGCGCCAGCGCCACCGTGCCGCTGATTGCGCCCAGGTTCATCGTTTCCACTGCCGAGGAAGGCACGATCACCAGCGCGCCCTTTTGTTTCAGCCCTTCAAAGAGCATATTCATTGCGCGCAGGTGCAGCGCCGTGGGGTTATCGCGGTAGGATTCCGAGGCTTCGGCAAAACTGGCCGCGATCTGCTTTTCTGATTCGCCCAGGATCACGCGCGCCTGGCGTTCGCGCTCGGCCTGCGCCTGGCGGCTCATCGCATCTTCCAATGCCTGTGGGATGATCACATCGCGGATCTCGACGCTCTGCACCGAAATACCCCAGGGGGTAGTGCGCTCGTCAATGATCTTCTGCAGTGCTTCATCCATTTTGGCGCGGCCCACCAGAATCTCAGCCAGGTACATCTGCCCGATGATCTCGCGCAGCGCAGTTTGGGAAGCCCAGGCAATCGCGGCGCGGTAGTTTTCCACTTCCAGGGCGGCTTTCTGCGCATCCCATACCACCCAGAACAGCACCGCGTCTACGTCCACGGGTACGGTATCTTTGGTAAGCGTCTTTTCTGCGTTGAACGGGGTGACCATCACGCGGTGGTCGATCCACACCGGCGTCGTGTCGATCACCGGCACCAGCCAGAACAAGCCCGGCCCGCGCAGCGCGTGGAAGCGGCCCAGCCGCAGCACGACTGCCTTTTCCCACTGCCGCGCTACCTTGAGGCTGAACATGATCAACGTGCCGATCAGCGACAGGCCGACTACATAGACCCCAATCCACAGGTCTGAGACTTTGCCATCCATCAGGATGGCGCCAAGAATCGCTGCTACGATGAACAGACTGAAAAGAAAGCCGGCAATTCCGCTGATATGCAGCGCATCCTGCTGGGCGGCCTGGCGCGCCGCGAATGACTGGCTGCTGGTACTTTGCTCGCTGGTACTGCTTGTTTCCGTCTTTTTGGCCATGATTTCCTCACATTTCCTCATCTGATTGCGGTTGTTGCGGCGCGGAGATCATCTGCCGCAGCATCTCTGCCGCCTGTTCCGCGCTGTATCCCAGGTTCTGGCTCTCCGCGAGATATTTCTTGGCCAGTTCTTCCAGGGTTTTCCATTTCAGGTTTTGCATCATTTCCTCAGTGGGCTGCTCCCAGATATATGTTCCGCGCCCGCGCTGGGTCGAGATCAGCCCTTGATCGTCCAGTACGTGGTACGCGCGGGCCACGGTGTTAAAGTTGATCCGCAGTTCCGTGGCAAGCTCGCGCACGGTGGGGAGCTGGTCGCCAACCTTCAAGACGCCCAGGGTGACCAGACTCTCTACCTGGCGCGCGATCTGCATGTACAGCGGTTCGCCTGCGCGAAAATCCAGCTTAATTTGCTCCGCTAATGCATTCAAATACCCGCTCCTTTGTATCATTGGCTAATTGTATTATTGTATCTTTGTTTTATTGTATATCTTAATCGGGAATTGTCAAGAGGGGAAAACGACGGTAAACAACAGGCAGTGATGAGAGCAAAAAAGCCCCCCTCGATGACCGAGAGGGGCAAAAGGGGAAAGAAAAGTGAATCAATCCGATGAATCGGCAGGTTGATCTTCGCTCTTCTCGTCGCGCTGGCCGAACTTTTCATTCATTTCCGCCAGTTCGCGCAGACGCGCATCCACGCGCGCGTTCACCGAGCCGTCCGGGTATTTTCCTTTCGCATCCCGCGCTCCCGCGGATACGCCGGTGAGTACCTCAATGCCCTCGTCAATGCTGCGCACCGCCCACAGGTGGAATTTTCCTTCGCGCGCCGCGGCGACGATTTCGGTTTTCAGCATCAGGTGCTCCACGTTGGCCGCGGGGATCAGCACGCCTTGTTTTCCGGTCAGCCCGGCGGCTTTGCAAACCTCATAAAAGCCTTCCACCTTCTCGTTCACTCCACCGATGGCCTGCACCTCGCCGCGCTGGTTGACCGAACCGGTGACCGCGATTCCCTGCCGGACCGGCAGCCCCGCCAGCGCCGAGAGCAGCGCGTAGAGTTCCGTGCTGGATGCGCTGTCGCCTTCGACGCCGCTGTAGCTTTGCTCAAACACCAGCCGCGCCGAAAGGCTGATCGGCTTATCCTGCGCAAAGCGGTCAATCAAAAACCCGGAGAGGATCAGCATCCCTTTGGTGTGGATCGGGCCGCTCAAATTGGCCTCACGCTCGATATTGACCAGCCCCTCGCGCCCCACGCCCACGCTGGCCGTAATGCGGTTGGGATGGCCGATGGCAATATCGCCAATATCCATTACCGCCAGCCCGTTAACCTGCCCCACGCGCTCGCCGTCCACCTGGATCATTAAAATCCCGCGCCGGGTCATCTCCTGCAACTTTTCCTGCGCCAGATTGGAGCGGTAGATCTTCTCCTCAATCGCCTTTTCTACATGCGCCCCGGTAATGAACTGCGACATATCCAGCGCGGCGTAATAGCTGGCCTCGCGCACGATGTCCGCGATGGTTCCAAACCGCGTGGTCAGCTTGAGCTGGTCTTCAGCCAGCCGCGAGCCGTATTCGACGATCCGCGCCATGCCGGTGCAGTCAACCGGCTTAATATTCTCGCTCTCGCAGAAGGCGGATATAAAACCCAGATAATCGCGGACGCTTTGCTCATCGCGATCCATGGTCGAGTCAAAATCCGCCTTAACCTTGAACAATTCGCGGAAGTCTTCATCGTACAGTTCCATCATCGCGTAGGTGCCGGGCTGGCCGATCAACACGATCTTAATATCCAGTGGGATCGGCTCAGGCTGCAGCGTGCGCGTCACTGGCAGCCCGGCGCGCTCCGACGGATCTTCGATGCTGATCTGGTGATTCTTCAACGCGCGTTTTAACCCATCCCACGAGAAGGGATTGCGCAGCATTTCTTCCACCGGGATCACCAGGTAACCGCCGTTGGCGCGGTGCAGCGAGCCGTTGCGGATCAGCGTAAAGTCCGTTACCAGCGCGCCAAACTGGGCTTCCATTTCCACGCGGCCAAACAGGTTGTTATAGGTCGGGTTCAACTCGGTGACTACCGGCGCGCCTTTGACCGCGCCGTTATCCACCAGCACGTTCACCTCGTAGCGACGGAAAAATGCGCCGCGCTCGGCGCTGACCATCATCGCCATCTGCTGCGCAAGCTGCGGGTTGCCGTTGCCTGGCGGCGTTTCGGGCGCCGCGCGGAACTGGTCGAGATTGTCCAGAATATCCTGGCGTACCTGTTCCAGGTATTCCAGCACCTCCGGTACGTCCCGGCTGCGGCTTTTCATCTCCGTCATCTGCAAGTTGAGCGCATACTCGGCCACCTGCCGGTCCATGCGCTGCACTTCTTCGCCCGCGGTTTTCTCAATCCCGCGCGCCTGGCGGATTGCGCTTTCAATTTCTTCTTGCAGCGCCTGCTGCTTTTTGTTCAACGCTTCGCGCTCTTCGCCGGAAAGCGCGGCAAATTCCTCCTGCTTCATCGGGCGCCCATCCTTGATGGGGATCGTCATCAGCCCCATGGGCGTCTGCTGTAGTGAGAAACCCGCCTCCCCCGCGCGCCGGTTAATCTGCTCCAGAATCTGCTCGCCCTGGCGCTCGAAGGCGCCTGCCGCCTCGCGCCGCCGCGCGGCATACTCCTCGCTTTCAAACACGCGCCGTAGCTCTACCCTCACGGAATCGATCAGGTCTTTCATCTCTTGTTTGACGGCATGCGCGCGCCCCGTGGGCAGGCGGATGGCGTTTGGCCGCGATGCGTTGTGAAAATCGCGCACGTAGCACCAGTCGGGTGGGGTGATCTTATCCCGCGCCACTTCCTGTAAAAACTGCCGCACCGCCGTTGTGCGGCCCGTACCGGGCGCGCCAGAAACATAGATATTGAAGCCGGTGGCGCGGATCCCCAGGCCAAACTGCAGCGAGCGCGTGGCGCGCTCCTGTCCGATGATCATCTTGGATACCGGCATTTGGGTGCTGTCTGTGCATTCCAGGCTGGCCGGGTCTACTATGCGCCGCAACTGTTCGGGCGTGAGTTCGAAAGTCATACCATTCCCCTCCTCAGGCTGTGGTTAATCTATCGTACAACGTCTCGCAGCCGGGCACAACCGGGAATCAGCGCCAATCTTGGCGGGAGTTTCCCTCGCAAGCGCTGCCAGTCACCTTTCCGGGGCGCTTGCATACCGTATGGCTTCATGCTAGCATGAACGCAACAAACCAATGACGTCTGATACAGGGAGAAATAAAATGAAAACCTCAATCGTACTGCGCGTGCTGCTCGGCCTGATTCTGGCGATCTCTTTCTTACCCGTACAACCCGCCGCTGCCCAGGTCGAATTGCCCGCCGGCGGCGACTATGTTCCCGGCGAGATTCTCCTCACCTACCCGGCAGGCACTGCTCCGCGCGTGGCCACCCTCAGCGCCCAGGCCACGGCCGGCGAGGTCGGCGCGGCGGTCGTCGCCAGCTATGAGAATATCGCGCTGCTCAGCCTCAATCCCCAGGCCGATGTGCCATCCGTAGTCGCCGCCATTCAGGCCAGCGATCCGGGCGTGCGGGCGCAGCCCAACTGGATCTATTCCATCCCCGAAGCCGCCACCGCGGCTCAGCGGGTGATCACCCTGCCGGAGAATGCCGCCTATTCGGTGCGCGGCGCCGGCGGCGCGCGGCGCACCTTTACCGCAAAGCAGTTGGCCGCCATGCGCACCCTGCGTAAAGGAAAGTCTATCCCGGCCTTCCCGCGCGAGATCACCAGCAATTTTTACCAGTCCTGGGGCTGGGACCTGGTGGAAACGGACGTAATCTGGCGCAACAGCACCACAAGCCCCACCGTCTGCGTCATAGACACCGGCGTGGACGCCAATCACGTGGATTTGCGGGGCAAGGTCATCAACGGCTGGGATTTCATCAACGATGACAGCCTGCCCGAAGATGACAACGGTCACGGCACGCACGTGGCCGGTATCCTCATCGCCAAGAATGACAATACCGCCGGCACCGCGCTGGGCGTTTCCAACGGCAAGATCGTGGCGGTGAAGGCCCTCAACGCGCAGGGCAGCGGCACGGCCTATTCCGTGGCCGCCGCCGTGCGCTACTGCGCCAACCGCGCCGACGTGCGGGTGATCAACCTGAGCCTGGGCTCGGCCGTGGGCGACCGGCTGGAATATGACAGCCTGAAGTACGCCATCCAGGACAAAGGCAAGCTGGTGGTGACCTCGGCGGGCAATGGCGGCACTTCCGTTCCCGACTACCCCGCGGGATGGGCGTATCAGTTCTCCAGCCTGCCCTCGGGCGTGGCAACCAACGAAATTTACAGCGGCTTGCTGGCCGTGGCTGCCGCGCGCAGCAATCCGCCCTACGTCAATTTGTGGATCGACACGGACGGCAGCGGTACGATGGATGCGGATGAATCCATCTACGGCGCGCAAGACTGCGCCACGCGCTTTACCAACTACGGCCGGCATGTTGAAATCGTGGCCCCCGGCGACCAGATTTACTCTACTCAGCCCACCAGTTACCCGTTTTACAATAACTTTCTCTATGCGTACGCGAAGGGCTACGAGTACGATTCCGGTACGTCGATGGCCGCGCCGTACGTTTCCGCGGCCGCGGCGCGCACGCTCAGCGTGTATAAAACGCTGACCGCCGCGCAGTTGAAATCCCGCTTAATCAACACCGGGCGCAAGCTGAATTTTGATTACGATACCGGCCCCGGCGTCGACCTGGATGACGCTTATGCCAGCCCGGGCAAGAATTACGGCGTTGTGGAAAACGACCTGGAACGCGCGCCGTTCTGCTGGCCGGGCAGCGCTTTTGGCGCGCAGGGCAGCATGACCAATGCCCGCTACCTGGATGTCTCCGCGGCGATGGGGCGGGTGGGCTTCTACGCCGAAATTTATAACGCCGCCAACGGCCTGCCGCTCACCGGCGCGCGCATCGCCCTGACCACCGCCAGCAGTTCCCGGACCGCCGATACCGGCCTGGTGGGCTCCATTACTGCCGGGGCGTTTCTTCAAAATATTCCGCTGCCATCTGAAACCAAGGGCAGCGAAGATTATTACCTGTGGGTCAGCAAGCCCGGCTACACCAGCGGCTACCAGTACTTTGACGGCGTGCACCTGGTGTACCCCGACAGCGACGACGACATTTGGGGTGGAATGCTGGCAACAACCTATAACATCGTTGCCGTGCCGCCGGCCAAGAATCCCTGGGTGGTGCTCACCTGGGGCATGTTCGCCAGCGCGAACCTCGATCTCGCCGTCTGGCTGCCGGATGATTCGGCGGCGGGCGGGGTGGTGAATGCCGGGCGGCTGGCAGACTACGCCGGCCCCGCCAGCTTTACCGGCCCGGACTGGGAGCGCGGTACGCTGCTCAAGCCGGAACAGTTCGGCGGAACAGAATCGCCCTACGCGCAGTTCATGCACGACGGCGGCGACGGCCTGAATTCTGAATCGCCGCTGCATTTTGACGCGGTGCAAATGAAAGATAACCCGGCGCGCGGCGTCCAGCCCTTTTACAGCCCGTCGAATACCAGCCAACCCTACCAGATCTTCATCACCGATTACAGCGGGCCGGTCTCCGGCGGACTGGGCGGCAATCCATCCGCGTTGTTCAATGACAGCGATACCTACGCTTCGCCGGCGGTGCGCGTGTGGGCCGGCGGGCTGGTGCTCAATTGGGATACCTTCCAAAACGCGCCGGTTTGCGCCGCGGACGACGACTGGTGGCACGCGCTCAACCTGCAGGGCAGCCTTGCCTCAGAAGTAAATGTTTGCGGAGAGAAAAGCATTCTGCCGTAAAAAGGCTGGATTCACCCGCCAATCCT
>DATCUC010000446.1:0-12503 GCA_036567625.1 Anaerolineaceae bacterium
CGACACGCGAGCCGGTTCGCGATTCTTGGCCCAGGCGAAGACCAGAAATCCGGTTTGCACGGCGCTGGCAAGCAGCACAATCCACAAAATTTCGTTGAACCCGCCTGCCAGCGTGAAGACAATATCCGACAGGTGCAGCGCGGTTGGAACGATAAATACCGGCAGATCATCGCGCGTAAAAGGCGCAGTCATCCGCCCGCGCCAGAACACGGCCAACAGAACGGTTGGAACCAGCAGGTGAAATGCCAGCATGACCCATTCGCTCGCCTGCCCTTTTTGGAAAACGGGCCCCAACCACAGCAGGAGCCGTGAGAGCGGGCTGATCATAAGCAGCAACGCGGCAAACATGGCAAGAAAAGGATAAACGATCCCAACCAGCGGCCGGTAGCCTGAGCGCAGGTACCACCAGCGCCCTACCAGCACGCAGATCGTGCTGTAAAACATGATCAGCATCCAACCGGGAAAGTTGAACACCGGCACGTTGAGGATATTCACGTCCGTGTTGGGATTGATCAGCCAATTCCAGCGCGCCGAAGTCACGCCGCCCAGGGTGTGTACCTGTCGAATGGCCAGCGGGTCAAGCGAGAAATCCTGCAGCATTCCAAACAGCCCAACGACCGGCGCCCAGGCCCATTTCGGCACGCTTGTTTTTTCGAGAAACCACAAGCCGGTTATCAGCACGCAGGCCTCGATCAACGGCACCGAGGCCGGCACATAGCCGATCATCACCAGCGAGCGGCCGTATGAATACAGCCCCATCACAATAGCTGCGTTTTCATAAACAGACGCATAGATGAAGCAAAACGCGAACATCTCCAGCAGGGCAGTCGCCGGGTGCTTTTCCCGGCGGACGATAAAAGCGACTACCAGCAGCCCCAGGAGCAGCGCGATAATATCCTGCAGCATCCAGTCTATTGGAAATGGCTCGACAAACAGGTAATCCAGAATGGTTTTCATCGAAATCCCCTTCACCCGCTAGCGCTTTCAAATAGTCGACTAAATACATTATATTGCGGCGAACCTGGTTCTCATCCAACATTTCTCCACGGTTTGCTTTGCCAGGGGGGCAGCTTTCGCATATTGGGGTAAGTTTCAACCAATCTATACGCAACTATTTCATCAAAATTTGTTATTATATATACTAGCAACAAACGAATATGCGCACCGCTCGCCCCGAGTATCACGTAAAGCGGGTTTCAGAGACCATTTCGGAGTCAGCCGAGCGCATAGGCAAAGGATGGCTTGCCGGGTAGGCAAGGGGGCACAAAAGTTGCATCGTCTTTCTCAAATTTGTCTTTTGTCAACGATTGGACCGGGCTTTTGCCGCCTCAAGCGAATCAGCCCTCTTCAAACGCGCCGCCGGAGTGCACCCTCGCTACCGGAAATTGGCTTCTGCCATGCGCCGCGCCGGTCCAGCATCGTTGGCGAGAGCATATCTCGCTCCGGCGAGAAGGATCGGGAGACGATGCGAAAAATATTAATCGAAATTGCCAAAATACGGGAACAAAACGTAAAAAGCGAGCGTCTAGTGCATAGACCGGTGAGAAGGTCGGAGCAACGCTGTCTCTCGCCCCCGCGCACAGATCATTATTGCCCTGTGTCGCACCTTGTGTACACGGGATAGGTTAATATCAATTTAATGTTATATAATGATGATGATCTACTGGGTTGCTATCAGGAGGTTAAGATGAGCCAAGGTCTTTCATTTATCCGATCCACGCAGGGTCTTTCCCTGCGGACTGCCGTTCGCTGGGGAATGCAGTGGATGGTAGTCCTCGTTCTGGTGGCGAGCCTGTTCCTGGCCCCTGCTCAGTCAGTTGAGGCAAGCACCATCCCCACCTTCAGCATCGTGACAGTCGTAACTGACAGCACGGTCACGATTCAGACCTATAACTTCCCACCCAACCAGATCTTTACGGTGCGGATGGGAGCCTACGGGACGTTGGGGATCGGTGGCGTTGTCATCACACAGACGAATTCGGGCGCCGGCGGCTCCTTCCAGGAAACATACGCCATTCCCGCATCGTTGAAGGGCAGCCAGCGAATCGCCATTCGCCTGGATAGCACGCAGGGATACTACGCCTACAACTGGTTCTGGAACAACAGCACCAGCCCCACGGCAGTTCCCACCTCTATCCCCGGCACTGGCTATTCCGGCATCCCGACCTTCAGCGTTCAGTCGGTTGTGGCGGATAACACGGTGACGATCCTCACCAACAATTTCCCGGCTAATCAGATCTTTACCGTGCGCATGGGCGCTTACGGCACGCTGGGCATTGGCGGTATCGTCGTTGCTACCACAAACTCTGGAGCGGGGGGCGCTTTCCAGGCGACCTACACCATTCCAGACGCTCTCAAGGGCAGCCAGCGGATCGCCATCCGCATGGACGCCCCGGCCGGGTACTATGCCTACAACTGGTTCTGGAATAACACTACCGGCGGCGGGGTTACTCCGCCTCCAACCTCCATTCCCGGAACCGGCTATACTGGCATCCCGACCTTCAACATTCAGGCCGTGACGGCAGATACCAACGTCACCGTTCTGACCAATAACTTCCCGCCGAACCAGACGTTCACCGTGCGCATGGGCGCTTACGGCACGTTGGGTATTGGCGGTATCGTCGTGGCGACGACCAACAGCGGCGCGGGCGGCGCTTTCCAGGCCACCTACACCATTCCCGATGCGCTTAAGGGCAGCCAGCGGATTGCCATCCGCATGGACAGCAACCTGGGTTACTACGCCTACAACTGGTTCTGGAATAACACCACCGGCGGCGTAGCCACCGTTGCCCCCACGGTTGCACCGGGATCGACGGCCACACCCATTCCCACCAGCGTTCCGGGAACCGGCTACACCGGAATCCCCACCTTCAGCATCCAGTCTGTGGTTGCTGATGGCAGCGTGACGGTGTTGACAAACAACTTCCCCCCGAACCAGACGTTCACGGTGCGCATGGGCGCTTACGGCACGCTGGGCCTGGGCGGAGTCATCGTGGCCACCACCAACAGCGGCGCGGGCGGTGCTTTCCAGGCGACGTACACCATCCCGGATGCCCTCAAGGGCAGCCAGCGGATTGCGATTCGCATGGACAGTAATATGGGCTACTTCGCCTATAACTGGTTCTGGAACGCAAACGCTCCGTAATCCGTCTTTCATAAAAAGAGGGGGCTGCCGGTTCCCGGATAGCCCCCTCTTTTCGTTGGCTGGTTTTACCTTTCGAAAGGGACTGCATGAAAATTAATCGCAAACTGCTGCCGCTGCTCATTCTCATCCCCGCTTTGCTGGCCTGCAACTTATCCACTCTCACCGGAATTGGCGGACCGGCGGCTCCCGCTGGCGGCGGAACCACCCCGCTGCCGGTCAGCCAGGAGCAGGTGCAGGCGCTCAACGAACAGGAACAACAGGTGCGCCAGGCCGTCACCGACTTTCTCGCCGCGCTTCAGGCGGATGCCAGCGGGGCCAGCGCCCAGGTCTACCTCAGCCCCAAATTGCAGAGCCAGGTGAACGCCGGGACCAGCGCCGCTTCGTTGATCGGGATGCAAGACGGTATTCCTGCCTACGAACTTTCCGCGGTGACCTTTGCCCCCGATGCCGCCAGCGCCACCGTCGACACCAGCCTGCTCTACACTCAGCCGGTCACCCTGCGCTTTGGGCTGGTCAAATCGGATGCGGGCTGGAAGATCGACGCCATCACCCGCCTGGAAGGCGATGCCGGGTATCCCACCACGCCCGAGCTGGTGGTGCAAACTTTCCTGACTGCTTACCAGGAAGCCCCCGACCAGATGAACCAGTTCCTGGCTTCTGCCCGGCTGCAGCAGCTTCCGCCGGGGGGCGCGGTGGGCATGCTCAATATCAGCGGCTCGCTCGAAGGCTCGATGATCGATTCCGCCGCGGTCAACCCCGACCCGCCCATGGCCACCATATCCGTGACCATGCGCGTCGGCGGAAGTGATGTCACCCGCGTCTTCTCGTTGATCAAAGAAGACGGTCGCTGGAAGATCACCAATATTGAAGGGTAGCCCCCTATTTCATCGCAATTTGGCGCATTCCGGAAGCAGCCTTCCGGAATGCGTTTTTCTACCCGCCCGGCCAACAAAATTGCAAAAACGCTCAGCCGCCGCCTGACGAAAGTGTCATAGGCGGCGGGCGGGAGTATGTTATAATTTTCGAGGAGTTTCACCTGCATACTATGTATTGACCCGCTCCCGAAGGGGAATAAATACCGGTACGGGTCTTTATTTTTGAGAAAGGTTTTTTTCATCAATGGATATTCATCGAGAAGTGCCCAACCACTTTGTTCTTCCACGCCGCATTAATCGCCTGGGCGAACTGGCGTACAACCTGTGGTGGTCGTGGAACCCCGAGGCGCAGCGCCTCTTTTCCATGATCGACCGGCAGTTGTGGGATCGCTTATCCCATAACCCGGTCTCTTTTTTGCGCCAGGTCGAACGGCCGCGCTTGAATGCCGTCACCAATGACCGCTACTACCTGGATATGTACGACCGGGTCATGCGCACTTTTGACACCTACATGAAAGGCGAAGACACCTGGTTCAAGCGCACCTACCCCAGTCTTAACGGCCAGCAGATTGCCTATTTCTCCTTTGAGTTTGGGCTGCATGAGTCGCTGCCTGTCTACGCCGGCGGCCTGGGCATTCTCTCTGGCGATCACGTCAAAGAAGCCAGCGACCTGGGCCTGCCCCTGGTAGCAATCGGCTTCATTTATCGCAAGGGTTACTTTGTCCAGCACATCACTGAAGACGGCTGGCAGGAAACCCGCAACCAGGACCTCAACCTGGACGATATGCCCGTCATTCCGCTGCTGCAAGAAAACGGCGCCCCGGTGACGATTGAGATGGCGCTGCCCGGCCGCATTGTACTGGCGCGCCTGTGGGAAGTGCAGGTTGGCCGCGTGCCGCTGATCTTGATGGACACCGACGTTGACGGCAACCAGCCCGCCGACCGCACGCTCACCTCGCGCCTGTATACCAGCGACCCGGATATCCGCATCTCGCAGGAAATCCTGCTGGGCATGGGTGGGGTGCGCTCGCTGCGCATGATGGGCTTCCAACCCGCGATCTGGCACATGAACGAAGGCCACTCCGCGTTTCTCGTGGTCGAACGCCTGCGCGAATATGTCGCTGCCGGGCTGGATCTGCAAACCGCGAAAGAGCGCGTACGCCTGTCCGATATCTTCACCACGCACACCCCGGTTCCCGCCGGCAATGACCAGTTCCCGCTGTGGCTGATTGATAAGTATTTCTCGCACGTCTGGTCTGAATTGGGGCTGGACCGCGAGCAGTTCATCGACCTGGCGCGCCATACGCAGGACTGGGGCGATATGTTCTCCATGCCGGTGCTGGCGCTGCGTCTTTCCGAACAGCGCAACGCCGTGTCGGAGCTGCACGGGCAGGTTTCGCGCCGCATGTGGCGCTTCTTGTGGCCCGATGTGCGCGAAGATGACGTGCCGATCACCCACATCACCAACGGCGTTCACACCGGCACCTGGCTGGCGCGGCGCATGCGCGTGCTCTTCGAGCGCTATTTTGGCCCGGATTGGATGCAGCGCGTGGATGACCCGGACATGTGGGCCAATATCGATCAAATCCCCGATGGCGAACTCTGGGCAGTGCATCGCCACCTCAAGCGCAAGCTGGCCATGTTTGCCAACGATCGCGCGCGCGCGCAGTGGCTCAACGGCGGCGTGCACCCTGTGCAGGTGATTGCCAGCGGCGTGCTGATGGACCCGTATTCACTGACCATTGGTTTCGCGCGGCGGTTTGCCACCTACAAGCGCGGCAATCTGCTGCTGCGCGATTTCGACCGGCTGCTGCGCATCCTCAATAACCCGTATATGCCAGTGCAGGTCATCTTCTCTGGCAAGGCGCACCCCGCGGATGAGCCTGGTAAGCTGCTCATCCAGCAGGTATACCGCGCGGTAAAAGACGCGCGCTCCGGCGGTCGGTTGATCTTCCTGGAAGATTATGAAATGAACGTGGCCCGCTACCTGGTGCAGGGCGTGGACGTGTGGATGAACACCCCCCGCCGCCCCAACGAGGCCTCGGGAACTTCCGGTGAAAAGGCCGCGCTCAACGGCGTGCTCAACTTCTCCGTGCTCGACGGCTGGTGGCGCGAGGGTTTCAACGGCCACAACGGCTGGGCAATCGGCACCGAGCGCGAGTACAACGACCCCAATGAACAAGACGCCGCGGACGCGGAGAGCCTGTACAACACGCTGGAAAACGAAATCGTTCCGCTGTACTACAACATCCGCCCGGCGGATGGCCTGCCGGGTGAGTGGATCGCGCGCGTCAAGGATTCAATCCGCACCCTGGCCCCGCAGTTCAGCATGCAGCGCATGCTCAAAGAATACATGACCCAGTTATATTTGCCGGCGCTCCAGGCCAGCCATGCCGTGGAGCGGCCCGAGCCAAAGAAAGTGAAAGAAAAGGCAGGGTAGGCAGATGCAGTTGGCATTTACACAGGAAGCCCTCCTGGGGGCTCTGTTAATCTTTGCCTTGCGCGTCGGCGATATGGCGCTGGATACGATCCGCGTGCTGTTTGTGGTGCGCGGGCGCAAGCTGTTGACGTGGATCCTGGGCTTTTTCCAGGCCACCATCTTCGTCATCGCCATCAGTTCGGTGTTGACCAACCTGGATAACTACCTGCTGGTCATTGGTTATGCCACCGGCTTTGCCACCGGCAACGTGGTTGGCATGTTCATCGAAGAACGGCTGGCAATCGGCCACAAGCTGATGACCATCATCAGCCCGATGCGCGGCATGGCCGTGGCCGAACAGCTTCGCGCGGCGGGTTACGGCGTCACCGAAATTCCTGGCCGCGGCAAAGATGGCATGGTCACCGTGCTGCACTGCAGCGTGATGCGCAAAGACATTGCGAACGTTGAAACCATCGTCCTCGAAGCCGATCCGCAGGCCTTTATCACCTCAGAAGATGTAAGCCCGGTGCGCCGCGGTTTCTGGCGCGCGTAAATTCAAAGAGAAAACGCTGGCCCAGTTCAACGAACCGGGCCAGCGTTTTCTCTTAATCACTCGGCGGCGCGTCGGTCTGCCGCACTTTGAGCCGCAGCCCCTTCACGCTGACCACCTCGACACGCGACCCGGCGCGGATTGGCTCGCCGGGGTCGGCCAATTCCGCCGTCCACTGCTCGCCGCCCACCTGCACTGTGCCGTGCGGGTTGATATCGGAGCGCGCGAACCCCACCCGCCCGGCGACTGACTCGCGCCCGGTGAGGATGGGCACGCGCTGCGCGCGCAGGGCAAACGTAAGCAGTACCAGGAAGAACAGCGCCGTGAACGCGCCCATCGCGAACACCAGGGGAACCGAAACGCGCTGCACGGGCGGCACGTTGGGCGAGTTGAATAGCACCAGCGCGCCAACCACAAACGAAGCCGCTCCTGCAATCGTCAGCGCGCCGTGGGTAGGGGCCTTGATGTCTAAGATAAATAGCACAAACGACAGCACCAGGAAGATCGCCCCAAACCAGTTGACCGGCAGCAGTCCCAACCCATAGACGGCCAGCGCCAGGCATACCACCCCAATAAACCCTGAAACCCACCCTCCGGGGCTGGAAAGCTCGAACAGGATAGCCAGCACGCCCAGGTTTAGCAGCACCAGCACCAGGTTGGCATTGGTCAACAGGTGCAGCACCTGCTCGATGAATGTGCTGTCCAGCGGGATCACATCTTTGAATGCCGTGTGCAGGGTTTGCTCCTGCCCGTTGACGATCACCGTGACTCCATCCGCCTGCCGCAAAACATCGTTCACATCTGTGGCGATGTAGTCGATCAGCCCGGCTTTGAGCGCTTCGGTGGCAGAAACCGCCGTGGCATTCTCGATGGTATCTTCGGCCAGCTTCACTGCTTCTGGCCCACGGCGTTCCGCCAGCGACCGCGCAGTGGCTTTGAAGATATTCTTGATCTTCGATTCGAGCGTAGAAGGAATATCTTCACCGCTGGCCTGGATGGGGCTGGCCGCGCCAATGGCAGTTTCGGGGGCCATTGCCGCCAGGTGCCCGGCCAGCGTGATCAGCGTGCCCGCGCTGCCGGCCATTGCCCCGTTGGGCGCCACGTAAACGATCACCGGCACGCTGCTGCCGCGCAGATCCTCGATGATCTTGTTCATCAAGTCTTCGCCGCCGCCGGGGGTGTTGAGTTGCAGGATGACCGCGGTGGCGTTTTCCCGCGCGGCGACTTGCAGCCCGCGTTCAATATACCCGGACATCGCCGGAGTGAGCGAGCCTTCAGCTTTTAACAGGTAAACCGGGCCGTCCGCGCTATCTTGTGCCAGCACTGGAAACGCGCTGAGCAGCAGCAGCCCGATCAATCCGAAAAGACCCAGTAGTAAGCGTAATTGGCGGTTCATGCGGCAATCCTTGATGGTTTTGGTTCGTGAGTCCATTATAGCACCCCGCCGCAACCGCGCCGCGCATATCAAACGCTTATGCGCCGTTAATAGAGTTCTACGATTTGCGACGTATTCTTAACAAAGTTCTACCAGGAATTTTTAAAGGAGAAGTGCACGTATGGCAAAAATAATCGGTATTGATCTTGGAACGACCAACAGCGTTGTCGCGGTAATGGAAGGCGGCGACCCCGTGGTGATCCCCACCGCGGAAGGCTCGCGTCTTTTGCCCTCCGTCGTGGCTTTCAATAAGAACGGCGAACGCCTGGTGGGGCAGCCCGCCAAGCGTCAGGTGGTGGTCAACCCGGAAAACACCGTTTTCTCGATTAAACGTTTTATGGGCCGCCGCTATGATGAAGTGGAGCAGGAACGCAAGATGGTTCCTTACCATGTGGTCAGCGGCCCCACCGGTGATGCACGCGTGAAGATCCCGGTCAACGGGCGCGAATATTCGCCGCAGGAAGTTTCGGCCATGATCCTTGGCAAACTGAAAGCCGACGCCGAAGCCTACCTGGGCGAAAGCGTCACCCAGGCGGTGATTACCGTTCCGGCGTATTTCAACGACAGCCAGCGCCAGGCCACCAAAGATGCCGGCAAGATTGCCGGGTTAGACGTACTGCGCATCATCAATGAGCCGACGGCCTCGGCCCTGGCCTATGGGCTGGATAAGCGCGAAAACGAGCGCATCCTGGTCTTTGACCTGGGTGGCGGCACGTTCGATGTCAGCCTGCTGGAAGTGGGTGACGGTGTCTTTGAAGTGAAGGCCACCAACGGCGATACTCACCTGGGCGGCGACGATTGGGATGAGAAAATCGTCAATTGGGCCGCGGATGAGTTCAAGAAGGAGTATGGCATCGACCTGCGCCAGGATCGCCAGGCCCTGCAGCGCCTGCGCGAAGGCGCGGAAAAGGCCAAGATTGAGCTTTCCAGCGTAATGGAAACCGAACTGAACCTCCCGTACATCACGGCTGATGCCAGCGGCCCCAAGCACCTGCTGCTCAAGTTGAGCCGCGCCAAATTTGAACAAATGACCGCCGACCTGGTTGCCCGGCTGCGCGGCCCGTTTGACGCTGTGCTCAAAGATGCCGGCGCGGTCGTCAAAGACATCGACGAGGTGATTCTGGTTGGCGGCTCGACGCGCATGCCCATGGTGCAGGAAATGGTGCGCAAGACGATTGGCAAAGAACCCAATAAAAGCGTCAATCCTGATGAAGTCGTCGCCATTGGCGCGGCCATTCAGGGCGGCGTGCTGACCGGTGAGGTCAAAGATGTGCTCCTGCTCGACGTGACCCCGCTTTCGCTGGGCGTCGAGACGATGGGCGGCGTGATGACCCCGCTGATCGAACGCAACACCACCATCCCGGCCAAGAAGACTGAGGTCTTCTCGACCGCGGAAGATAACCAGACCGCGGTAGATATTCACGTGCTGCAGGGCGAGCGCCCAATGGCCGCGGATAATATGAGCCTGGGCCGCTTCCGATTGGATGGCATCCCGGCTGCCCCGCGCGGTATGCCGCAGGTTGAAGTCACCTTCGACATCGACGCCAACGGCATTCTCAACGTGTCCGCGCGCGACCGCGCTTCGGGCAAGGAGCAGCGGGTGACGATTACCGCCAGCACCAACCTGAACAAGGGCGAGATCGACCGGCTGGTGAACGAGGCCCAGCAGCACAGCGCCGAAGATGCGCGCCGCCGCGAGGTAGCCGAGGCGGCCAACGTGGCCGATAACATGGTCTACCAGGCCGAAAAGGTGCTGCGCGAGCAGTCCAACATCAGCGCCGAGGCGCGCGGACAGGTGGAGAGCAAGATCCAGCAGTTGCGCCAGGCCCTGGAACGCAAAGACCTGGCCGATATGCGCCGCCTGACCCAGGAGATGGAACAGGTGCTCAACCAGGCGCTGCAAAGCGCTCAGCCGGTCAACAATGCCACCGAATACGGCGGCCCCGACGGTGGGCGGCCCGGCGCGCCGGGTGACGGCGAAGGCGACGTGGTTGAAGGCGAGTTCAACGAGTCGTAATTCGACTGGCAAATCAGCCGCCCCCATTTTCTTGATAGAAATGGGGGCGGCTTTTCTTTAACAGCCCGCCAAAAATCTCTCGAACTTAATTTCGGACAAAAGATGATATAATTTTTCCATGCGGAAAGTACGGGAAACCATTTTATTGGTGTTCATCCCCCTCATCCTGTTGTGCGCAATCGCATACCTCATCCCTGCCGTACGCTCGCGCGTAGATTGGCGCGTGGAACAGGTGCGGTCGCAGGTGCGCTATGCGCTGTTCCCGCCGGAAGAGGCGGTTTTTACGCCCCAGGACCAGGTGGCTGCCATCGTGCAGGCCACCATGCAGGCGTACACCCCTGCGCCCACGCTCACCCCGACCATCACCCCCACCTGGACGCCGGGCCCCACCCAGCCGCCAACGCAGACACCCACCCCAACCGTTTCGCCCACGCCGCTGCCCGGCGCGGCGCGCCTGACCGGGGTGAAGTACGTCGATCAGCACGGAAAATACAATTACTGCGCGCCGGCCAACCTGTCGATGGCGCTTAACTTCTGGGGTTGGACCGGCACGCGGGACGAACTGGGGGCAACGGTCAAGCCGTTCGAGCGTGACTTGAACGTGATGCCCTACGAGCTGGTGGATTACGTCAACGAGAATACGACCTACCGCGCCATCTGGCGCGCGGGCGGCACGCTGCCGCTGCTGAAGAAAATGGTGGCTGCCGGGTTCCCCGTGCTGGTTGAGCGCGGCGCTTACATGAAAGATCTCACCGGTAAAGTCTCCTGGATGGGCCATTACCAGGTCGTCACCGGGTATGATGACGCCCAGGGCCGGCTGATCACCCAGGATTCGTTCTATCGCGCCGATTTCCCGGTCAGTTATGAGGAAATGCAGACCGGCTGGCGCGCCTTCAATTATGTTTTTCTGGTGGTTTACCCGCCAGAGCGCGAGGCCGAAGTCAGCGCGCTGCTGGCCGAGTATTGGGATCAGGAAAAAGCCACGCGCATCGCGCTGGAAACTGCCGAGCGGGAAATGCAAACCCTCAGCGGGGCGGACCTGTACTTCGCGTATTTCAACCGCGGCACCAGCCTGGTCAATTTGCAGGATTACACCGGCGCAGCCGGTACCTACGACCAGGCCTTCCGCCTGTATGAGGGTCTTGCGGCCAACCAGCGCCCCTGGCGCATGTTGTGGTACCAGACCGGGCCGTACTTCGCCTATTATTACGCCGGGCGCTACCAGGATTTGATCGACCTGACCAGCCTGACGATCAAGAACGCCAACAATCCCTTCCTGGAAGAGACCTATTACTGGCGCGGATTGGGCTACATTATGGTCGGCCGGCAAGCTGACGCCGTCGCGGATTTCCGCTCCGCGCTCGAATATCACCCCAATTTCTCGCCCGCTGTGGCCCAGCTTCAATCGTTAGGCCAGACCCCCTGATTCTTTCCCCCGGACAAATGCACCTATGCTGAGAATCCTTCACTTCGCTGATGCCCATATCGACATGGCCGCCCAGGGGCGGCGTGACCCCGACAGCGGCCTGCCGCTGCGCGTGCTGGACTTTCTGAAAGCGCTGGATACGATCGTCGATACGGCGATTAATGAGCGCGTCGACCTGGTGCTTTTCGCTGGTGATGCCTACAAAGACCGCTCGCCCGCGCCGACTTTCCAGCGCGAGTGGGGGCGGCGCATCATGCGCCTTTCTCGCGCCGGCATTCCTACCGTGCTGCTGGTCGGCAACCACGATCTTTCTCCGGCAGCCGGGCGGGCGAATGCCATGCAGGAATACGAAACCCTCGAAGTGCCCAATGTGCTCCTGCTGGGCAAACCCGGTTTCTTAGGCCCGGAGCAGTTGTTCGGTCTGCCGCTGCAGCTCATCGCTCTGCCGTGGGTATCGCGTTCGGCCATGATGGCGGCGCTCAACCTCACCGGCGTCGATACATCCCAGATCTACAATGAGTTGGAAGAGCGCCTGACGGCGCTGGTGCAGGGCTGGACCGAGCAGGCCCAGGCTGGCCTGCCCTTGATGCTGGCTGCGCACGGTTCGGTGCAGGGGGCCATCTACGGCGGTGAGCG
>DATCUC010000447.1:0-21457 GCA_036567625.1 Anaerolineaceae bacterium
CGTTGGCCGCGGCCAGGCCGCCCAGCGGCAGCCAGCCAGCAGCCGCGAACAACCGCGGAAACCACAGGCTGAGGGCCACGTTCAGGGTCATGGCAGCCACGCCAACTGCTACCGGCGTGCGCGTATCGTGCAGCGAGTAAAACGCGCGGCTGATGATTTCCACCAGGCTGTGGCCCACCAGCCCCAACGCGTACCACAGCAGCGCCCAGGTGACCATTTCGGTCGAACGCGCGGTAAAGGTGCCGCCGTTCTCATACAGCAGTCGGATCAGCGGCTGGCGCACCAGTACCAGCCCCATCGTGGCCGGTACGGCCAGCAGCAGCACCATGCGCAGCGCCGTGGCCAGCGAGGCGCGCATTTCATCCAACCGGCCCTGCGCCACCTGCGCCGAAAAAGTGGGCATGGCGGCGATTGCGATGGATTGAGCGATGGCCATTTGCGGCATGAGCATCCAGGTAAAGGCCAGTGACACGGCCGAGTTGCTGCCTTCCGGCAGACCCAGGGCGATGATAGTATTGACGATGAAATTCAACTGCACCACGGCCACGCCAAACATGCGCGGGCCGATCAAGCGCGCCACTTCGCGCACAGCGGGCAGACGCAGCCCAAAGCTGGGGAAATACCGGCCGCGCAGCCGCGCCAGGTTGGGGATTTGCACCAGCAGGTGCAGCAGCGCCCCGGCCAGCGCGCCGTACGCCAGCCGGTCAATGCCCCAGCGGGCGGGCAGCACGGCCACGCCCAGGATCATGCCCAGGTTGTACATCACCGGGGCCAGCGCGGGAATGAGAAAGACCTGGTGCGCGTTGAGAATGCCCATCACCAGCCCGCTCAAGCCAAAGATGACCACCGTGGGCAGCAGCAGCCGCAGCAGGTGGACCGTCAGCGCTTGCTGGCCGGGCGCGGCATCCGGGGCAAGCACAAACAGCACGTTCGTCACAATCCACGGGGCAAACACGGCCGAGAGCAGCGCCACCGCGCTGAGCGCCATCAGCAGCAGGTTGGCGATCCCCGAAGCCAGCCGCCACGCGCCTTCGCGGTCCTGGCGGGTGATCAACGCCGTGAAGGTGGGGATAAACGCCGAACCCAGCGCGCCGCCGGCCATCAGGTTGAAGAGCAGTTCGGCCACGCGGTTCGCCGCGTTGAAGGAATCCAGGTCAGAGGAAGTGCCAAACGCGCGGTAGACCAGAATGCCGCGCAGCAAGCCCACCAGATTGCTGAGGATGAAGGCGACCATCACCGTGCCCGCCGCGCGGGCGATCTGCCGGTTCGCTTTTGCCGCCGATTGGGGAGCAGTGGACATGCGCTCCATTATACTCGCAAAGAACTGCCTACTCTATCGTGCAAACCGGGGATTATGTTACAATGACTGTTGTCTGCCCTGTTTTGTTGTAAACCCCAACCCATTTTGAGTTCTATACCTATGGAGGAGATAAGATGAAACGCTTTTTGTCTATCCTTTCCCTGATCGGCATCCTGGCGCTGCTGCTGGCTGCCTGCGGCAACGCGGAACCTGCCAACCGGTGGGAAGCGGTCAAATCGGCGGGAAAATTGGTGGTAGGGACTTCGCCGGACTACCCGCCTTTTGAGTCAAAAGATGCCACTGGGAAATTTGAAGGTTTCGACGTGGACCTGATGAACGAGGTTGCCAAGCGCATGGGCGTGACGGTTGAATGGACCGACATGCCCTTCGACTCGCTGGTTGCCGCGGTGCAAACCGGCAAGCTGGATGCTTCGATTTCCGCGTTCAACTACGACGAAGAACGCGCCAAGCAGGTTGACTTCACCGAGGCGTACTACACCGCCAAAGACGGCTTCCTGGTGGCGGATACCTTCGCCGGCACGATCAGCAAACCCGAAGACGTGGCTGCCTACAAAGTGGGCGCGCAGTCCGGTACGGTTCAGGCCGACTGGATCGACGCGAACCTGGTGCAGGCCGGTCTGCTGCCCGCCGAAAACTTCCTGCTCTACGAACGCGTTGATCAGGCTGCCCTGGATGTCAAGGCTGGCCGCATTGACGTGCTGATGGGCGACAACATCCCGCTGGCGGCGCTGGCCGCTGACCTGGGCGGTCTCAAAGTCGCTTTCGAAGATACCGTAGCCTCGGGTGAATTTATGATCATCCTGCCGAAAGAGGAAGCGGAACTACAGGCTGAATTGAACAAAGCCATCGCCGCGCTGCAGTCGGAAGGCTTTATCGATCAGCTCGCGCAGAAGTGGTTCAAATAAGCCAGGTTTTTTGTTCGGGGCGGCATAACTGCCGCCCCGAATTTCAACCATCCGCAGGAGGTAAACACCCGGCCTCATGAACGAATATCTACCCTTTATCCTGGGCGGCATTGGCGTTACGTTGGGCGTGAGCCTGATTGCCCTGCCGATGGGCTTTGTTCTGGGACTGCTGCTGGCCCTGGTGCGCATTTACGGCCCGCGTTGGGCGCGCACCATTGTGGGCGTGTACAGCACAATCATGCGCGGCATTCCGCCGATTGTGCTGCTGTTCTTGCTGTACTTTTTGATGTCGGGGGCGATCAATCTTTCTCCGTTCGCCGCCGGGTCGCTGGCGCTGGGCATCATCAGCAGCGCCTACCAGTTGGAGATTTTGCGCGGAGCATTCCTTTCGGTTAGCAGCGGGCAGATGATGGCCGCGCGCGCGGTGGGCATGACGCGCATCCAGGCCATTCGCCACATCCTGCTGCCCCAGGCGCTGCGCATCGCCATTCCGCCCTGGTCGAATGAGGTTGCCAACCTGATCAAAGACTCATCTCTGGTGTACGCGTTAGGCGTGCCAGAAATCCTGCGCCGCGCGCAAACTGTTTCCGCGGCGACCACGGAGTTCTTCCTGGCGTTTGGCATCGCCGCGATGGTCTACTTTTTGCTGGTGTTCTTCTCGAACCGCATGTTGGATTGGGTCGAGCAAAAGACCCGCATTCCCGCTTTCTAACTGGAGTAGAAGATGGACAAACCAATTCTCGATATCATCGAAGTTGCAAAAATATACGGCGGGAATGAGATTCTCAAGAGTATTTCGCTGCAGGTCAAAGAAGGTGACACGGTCGTGCTCATTGGGCCGTCCGGCACCGGGAAAAGCACCCTGCTGCGCTGCATCAACCTGCTGACGCGCATCGACCGCGGGCGGATCCTTCTGGGAGATCAGGAGATCACCGCGCCCGCCGTGAACGAGGACAAAGTGCGCCAGCAAATCGGCATGGTCTTTCAAGATTTCCTGCTCTTCAATCACCTGACCGCGTTGGATAACGTGATGATTGCGCCGATCCGGGTTAAGAAGATGTCAAAGGCCGCGGCCCGCGAAAAAGCGCTCTACGAACTGGAGCGCGTGGGCCTGAAGGACAAGGCAGGCAATTACCCCGGACAGCTCTCCGGCGGGCAGAAACAGCGCGTGGCAATTGCCCGCGCCCTGGCCATGGACCCGCGGATTATGTTGTTTGACGAGCCCACCTCAGCCCTCGACCCGGAACTGATCGGCGAGGTGCTGGAAGTGATGCGCAAGCTGGCCCTGGAAGGCATGACGATGGTTTGCGTGACCCACGAAATGGGTTTCGCCCGCGAAGTGGCCACCAATATCGTCTTCATGGAAAAGGGGCTGATCGTCGAGCAGGGTTCGCCAGATAAGATGTTCAATCACCCCGAATTCCCGCGCACGCGCGAATTCTTGTGGAAGATCACCGAACTGTACGGAAAGCATGATCAAGACAAGGCAGCAGGCTGACCATGGAATGGCTGACCTATCTCGTCACCTATCGCAATGAATTTCTCCAGGGCACGATCCTGACGCTCAAACTGGTGGGCGTGGGGCTGCTGGGCGGGTTTGGCCTGGGGCTGATCGCCGCGCTGCTGCGCGTGTACGGCGGCAAAGTGGGGCGCTGGATCGCTATCGGCTACATCGAATTATTCCGCGGCACGCCGCTGCTGGTGCAGTTGTTCCTGATCTACTTTGGTCTACCGGATATGGGCATCACCCTGGAGCGCATGACCGCCGCCTATATCGCGCTCACCCTCAACTCAGGCGCGTACCAGGCCGAGTACCTGCGCGGCGCAATCCAGGCGATTGGCAGCGGGCAGATGATGGCCGCGCGCGCGGTGGGCATGACCCGCTTCCAGGCCATCCGGCATATCATCCTGCCGCAGGCGCTGCGCATGGTCATCCCGGCCTGGTCCAACGAGCCAATCTCGCTGATCAAAGCCTCGGCAGTGGCCTACCTGATCGCCGTGCCGGATTTGATGAACCAGGCCAAGATCATCGCTGGCAAGTTGTACGACCCGATTGGCGTCTACTTTGCGGTGGCGATCATTTACCTGGCGATCGTCTTTGTCGTCACCTGGCTGCTTGGGCTGGTGGAGCGCCGGGTAGCCATTCCGGGCCTGGAACTGGAAACACAGCGCACGCATTAGCCGCCTACGCCCCGGCACAGCCGCGAACAGGGCTAAGCACCAAACCGGATTTGCACTGCGTTGCGCGAAATCCGGCGCTTTGCTATACTGATAAGCGACCGGGGCGGCAAAGATCAGGGGAGCGTTCACCGCCGCGGTAGAAGGTGGTGGAATGTTTCCAATAAAAGATACGATCCGCGCGCAGTCGTTCCCGATTGTCAACTGGATTTTGATCGTGGCAAACGCGCTGGTGTTTTTGCTCGAAATCTCGATGTCGGATGGCGAGCTGAACCGCTTTATCTACACCTGGGGCCTGGTGCCAAACCAGTTGAACACCGCGCAGCCGCTGACCTTCGTGCCGTTTTTTACGCACATGTTCCTTCACGGCGGCTGGCTGCATGTGATCAGCAATATGTGGATTCTGTTCATCTTCGGCGACAACGTCGAAGACCGCATTGGCTCGCTGCGCTATTTGATCTTCTACCTGGCAGGCGGCATCATCGCCGGAGCGCTGCAGGTCTTTACCTCCGGCCTGGCCAGTGATGTACCCGCCATCGGCGCCAGCGGAGCGATTGCCGCCATCCTGGGCGCGTACTTTGTGTTCTACCCGCGCGCGCGGGTGTTGACGCTCATCCCAATCTTCGTTATCCCGTGGATGGTCAACGTTCCAGCCATTGTGTACCTGGGCGTCTGGTTTGTCACACAGCTTTTCCAGGGCGTAATGGCGCTCAGCAGCACGGCGGCCGCTGGTGGCATTGCCTGGTGGGCGCACATTGGCGGTTTCTTGTTTGGTCTGATCATGGCCTATCCGTTCACCATTGGGCGCAAACCCGCCCGCTGGTACCCGGATCAATACTGGCCGTACTAACCCCCTGGAGGGTCATCATGGAACTATTGAACTTCGTCTGGATCTTCGTCATTATCGCCTCGCTGGCCCCCATGCTGCGCCAGAAGATCGTCGAATCGGCGCGGCGCAAATTGATGGTGGAGTTGGAGCAGAAACGCGGCTCGCGCGTGATTGCGCTGATCCACCGCCAGGAGAGCATGTCAATCCTGGGCTTTCCCATTGCTCGCTATATCGATATCCAGGATTCGGAAGAGGTGCTGCGCGCCATCAAGCTGACCGATCCGCAAGTGCCGATCGACCTGATCCTGCATACCCCGGGCGGGCTGGTGCTGGCCTCAGCGCAGATTGCCGCGGCGCTTTCCAAGCACCCTGGCAAGGTGACGGTTTTCGTGCCGCACTACGCCATGTCGGGCGGCACGCTGCTGGCCCTGGCCGCGGACGAGATTGTGATGGATGATAACGCTGTCCTCGGCCCGGTGGATCCGCAGATTGGGCAGTTTCCGGCGGCTTCGATCCTCAAGGTGCTGGATCAAAAAGACCCGAACAAAATTGACGACGAAACGCTGATCCTGGCGGACATGTCGCGCAAGGCCATCGACCAGGTAAAAGACACGATCATCGAAATCGGTTGCTGCCATTACCCGCGCGAGCAGGCCGAGCGCATCGCCGAAACCCTGGCCACCGGGCGCTGGACGCATGATTACCCGATCAGCTACCAGCACGCCAAAGAATTGGGGCTGACGGTGAGCAATGCCATGCCGCTGGAGATCTACCGGTTGATGAACCTGTACCCGCAGGCGCAGTCGCGCCGCCCCTCAGTGGACTATATCCCCCTGCCCTACCCCTCGCGCCCGGCGCTGCCCAAACCGACAGACACCAAGGACTGACCCCGCAAAGAAGGAAACCGCATGGCAATCGCATACCCTCCCCCCGAAGAACCCGTTGAGCCGCAGGTCGAAACAGAATCCAGCGCCGCCGACGCGCGGGCAGATGCCAGCGCGGAATACAACTCGGAATCGACTGCGCCATCCATTGATGTTCCGCGCGGCGAGAGCCGCTTCAACCGCTTTATGCGCCGGCTGCTGCGCTGGGCGCTGCTGGTGGTGGTGCTGTTCGGCGCCGGTGTGATCGTCACCTACCTTTTCCTCTACCGCCCGCTGCAAGCGCGCGCCAACCTGGCCCAATCGAACCTGGAGCAGGCGCAGCGCGACCTGAGCAGCGCGCAGAGCCGCCTGAATGAAGCGGAAGGCCAGTTGAAGAGCATGCAAACCCAGGTGGAACAGGCCGCGCAGGATGTAACCAGGGCCAAAAACCGCGCCGCGCTGCAAACCGTGCGCACCGACCTGGCTCTGGCGCGGCTGGCGCTGGCCAACAAAGACGGCCCCGCGGCGCGCACTGCGCTGGTGCAGGCGCAAAACGACCTGGCGCAAATGCTGCCCACGCTGCAAACCGCGGATGCCAACCTGGCCGAATCAGTCACCGGCCGGCTGGAGATTATCTTGAATGAGTTGAACCGCGACCCGACCACCGCGATCAGCGATATGGATATTCTATCGACCAACCTGGACCAGGTGGAGAATTTGTTGGGGCTAAAGGAATAAACCGGCCTTCACCCGCTGCCGGTTGCGATTTCAAATAAAAAGGGCGGCCCGCATGGGCCGCCCTCTGGCTTGCATAGGATCATCAATACCGCAGCAGCGCGCCGATATTTCCGGCCGCTTGCAGCGGTTGGCTGTCGCGGATCACCTGCACGTCGCCTCCGGCGCGCATCACCGCGTTGACCGCCAACTCTACACCGTCATAAATGCCTTCCATTTCGCCGTCGCAGGCCGGGCAGCAGTCCACGCGGGCGGCTGTCAGGCGGCCGCAGTTGGTGCAGCGGTACGCCGGAGCGCGGTATCCCTCGGACACCAGCAGCGTTTGCGCGCGTCCATCCTGGATGCTGGTCAGGGTCGGCTCAAAGCCGGTCACACCCCCTTCGCCTTTGGCCGCGGCGGTAATCAGCCGGTCCACCAGGCGGATTTCGTGCTCGTGCTGCGCCTGAAGGCCAAGCTGCATGGCTTTTACCAGCACCTCGCTGTGACTGGCAGTCATGGGCATGGCAAACGTACCCATTACCAGGCTCTGCCAGGCTTTTGGCAGCCGGCTGCGGAACAGGGCCACATTTTCCTCCGTTCCACCCAGCAAGATGCGGCGCACGTGGTTTTCCTCAAAGAAGTGCACGGCAAATTCTACCGCCTCCTTCATATTGCGGTCTACCACCGCGTCTTCATAATGCGTCTGGCCGGCAACGCCGCCGCGCGCGCCCGGGCGAGTGGAAGCGCCGCCCAGTTTGGTGTGCTTCACCGGCTCACCGAGCACGCCTTCCTGCTCGCGCAGGATGCCCAGATGAAACGAGAAAACGCGCGCTCCTTGCCGGTCGATCAGAACCACGCCGTACCCGCCGTAGCTGTCCAGCAGGTCAGCCAGCGGTTTGACGCTCGGCCGTTCGCCAACAGAAAGCATATCCCGTACGGGAACGCCCAACGTGTAAACGCGGAAGTATTCTCTTGGTGCGCATGAAAAGACTGCCACCCCTTTTCCAGACCAATTGTACTCGTGGTGAAAGTAGCGCTCAATCGCTTCTACATCATCAGGCAGGTTCACCTCTTTCAGCAAATTGCGCAGCCGCAGCCGGTAGGCGTCGGCATTGCCCGCTGTCGGGTCGGTATTGAGATATACACTCACCACGGGTTCGCTAGCGGAAAAACTTAACAGTTCCCGCTGGTCGGTTTCGTTCAACATAGCAGCCTCCTTGGAAATGTTAAAGGTCGATTTTCACTTCGAGGGTACTAAGGACGTTTTCCCAGAGTTACAGTCACCTCCATTTCCTGGTTATCACGAACAATGGTTATTATCATCTGGTCGCCAGGGCTCTTGTTTTCGATCATATAGGCCAGCAGATCGCCAAACACATTCACCGGCTGGCCGTCGACGGCAATGATCAGATCGCCACCCGAGTTCAACCCGGCGACACCACTCTGGCGGGTTCCCGCGCGGATACCGGCCTGATCGGCCGGGCCGCCCGGGACAATATCGGTCACGTACGCGCCATTCATGCGGTTGAGGCCCAACTCTTTGCGCGCCACGAGACTGAGGTCTTCGATGCTGGATAACCCCAGGTAGGGGTAATCATAGGTCTGCCCCTCGATCAGCGTGGGCAGCACGCGTTTGACGACATTGATAGAAATGGCAAAGCCAATCCCGGTGTTCACCGGTTCGCCGGTGTCGGTAGTTCCGGCAGTGCGGATAGCGCGATTGATACCAACCACCTCGCCTTGCAGGTTGAGCAGCGGCCCGCCCGAATTGCCTGGGTTAATGGGCGCGTCGACCTGGATGATCGAGCCGGCCGAGAACGCATTTCCGTCTTGCGAGGTGCGCATCGACTCGAGCGTGCGGCCTTTGGCCGAAACGATGCCGGTGGTCATGGTGCTGCTCAAGCCGTAAGGGTTACCGATAGCCACCACGGTCATACCCACGCGCAGTTGGTTTGAATCGCCCAGGGTGAGCGGCACGAGCTGCTCTTCAGGCGCGTTAACGTGGACCACGGCGATATCCGAGTCCAGGTCGGTGGCGATCACTTCACCCAGAGCTTTATATCCCGAAGGAAAATCCACTTCTACGGAATTTGCGCCTTCGACCACATGATAATTGGTGACGATATTGCCCTGCTTATCAACCACAAAGCCGGAGCCAAGCCCGCTGGATTGATCGCCAAGCACCTGGATTAACACCACGCCAGGATTGACGCGCTCATACAGCGCCACCAGCAGTTCTTGTTGCGTGCCGGTATTGTTGGAGAAACTGGGCAGTTCCGGGGTTGGCGCCAGCGTGGGCTCGATAAAATCGCCCGGGTTGACGGTCACCTGCAGGTCCGGCGCGTTTTCCGGCAGTTCGGGAACCGGCGCGCCTTCGATGGTGGGAACAATATCGGGAACTTCGAGGTCGGGGATCTGAATATCGTCCGGAAGATCGAACTGGAAACCAGGACTGAGCTGGCAGGCCAGGACGGATAAGAACAGGACGGCCACAACAACAACAGAAAAAAGTCTCTTCATCACGAATGCCCTCAAGATATGGTTATTCCTGAAACCCCGGTATTCCATGTCGCGGTTGGTGCATTGCAGCCTGTGTGCGTGAAGATGGCCTCCAGACCGTCGATCCCAGGATACTATTCTGATCAGCCCGCGTCAGCGCCGCGCGGATACATGGTTATTTAGATTGTGCCAGCTTTTCGAACAACGCGCGCTGCTCGTCGTTCAGCTTGCGGGGGATCTGCACCTTCACTCGAACGTACAGATCGCCGGTTTTCCCGGTTTGGCGCAGGATGGGCATGCCCCGCCCGGCCAGCCGGAACGTTTGCCCGGGTTGGGTTCCGGCAGGAATGGTGAGCGTTCCACTGCCCCCAGGGGTGCTCACATTCACCTTGCCGCCCAGCACTGCCGTGTACAAATCGACCGCGGCTTCGGCGTAGAGATCATTGTCTTTGCGTTCGAAGCGCGGATCGGGCGTTACTTCAATTACCAGATAAATATCGCTTTTCTGGCCGTCGGGGCTCACCGGCCCCGCGCCAGCCACTCTCACTTTTGTTCCGGTTTTCGCCCCCGCCGGTATTTTCACCTCCAACCTGCGGCCGTCAAGCTGAAGCACGCGCTCCGTTCCGCGATAGGCTTCATCGAATGAGATCGTCACGGGCTGTTCGTAGGCTTGCGGCCGGCGCGGCTCGCGCCGGGTTGTGGCGCGCGTGCCACCCATGCCGCCAAAAATGCTGCTGAAGAAATCGGAAAAGCCGCCGCTGCCGAACAGGTCTTCCAGATCTTCTACATTCACCTGCCGGGCGCCGCCCTGCTGGCCATAGCCCTGCCGGGCAGCCTGGCTCATCCATTCATCCCAGTTGAAGTTGGTGCCGCTGCCGCCGCGCTGCTGCCATTGGGCGTAAGATTCGCCGAGCTGGTCATAACGCGCGCGCTTTTCTTTATCTCCCAGGACTTCGTACGCTTCGTTTATCTCCTTAAACTTATCTTCCGCCTGTTTATCACCCTGATTGCGGTCCGGGTGGTACTTCATCGCTAATTTGCGGTATACACGCTTGATTTCTTGCTCATTCGCATTGCGGTCTACGCCGAGGATCTTGTAATAATCCTTGTATTCCATGACATCATTGTAGGTCAAGCCAGCCCGCAGAGTCAAGAGGAATATCCCTCGCGCATCATCTGGACTATCACCCGCTTCACAACTCCTTAACAGACTCGCAAGGTAGGGAAATTTCGAGGGCATTCATGCTATCATTTGAAGGACATGGCTACTCAGCGTGATCGCATCCTCATTGTTGCAAGCGACCCGGTCATCAGCGATGTGATCGGGCGGCAAACGCTGCGAGCCGCCGGTTATGCGGTGAGCATGGCCGCTAACGCCGGCGAAGCCATCACCCGCGCGCAAGAAGACAACCCCGAAGCCATCATTGCGGATATTGATCTGCCCGGGCTGAGCGGCAAAGACCTGCTGGTGGCGCTCAAGGCGCACAACCTCACCATCCCGGTGATTATGCTAGGGCGCAAAGGTCAGGAAGCTGCCATCATTCAAACCTTCCGGCTGGGCGCGGCTGATTACCTGCTCTGGCCGGTACGTGAACCGGAAGTGATTGCCTCGGTGGAGCGGCTGCTCAAGCAGGCCCAGGAGCGCCGCGAGCGAGACCGCCTGGCGCGCCAGGTGCAGCAGGCGAATGCCGAGCTGCAGATGCGCGTGCGCGAGTTGACCACAATTTTCTCGCTGGGCAAGGCCGTCACCACGGTAATGGACCAGGCTGCCCTGTTTGAAAAGATCCTCGACGGCGCGATCAGCATCACCCAGGCCGACCTGGGCTGGTTTGTACTGGCCGAAGAGAAGAGCAAGGGCTTTGTGCTGGCCGCGCACCGCGGTCTGCCGCGCACCGCCCAGGCGCAAGGCGCGCAGCTTTTGGATGACGGCATCAGTTCGCTGGTTTCCATGTCGGGCGAGGCGCTGTCGATCTTTGGCGAGCCGCTGCGCCGCTTCCGCGTTTCCAGTCTGGGCCAGTCGGCGCTGATTGCGCCAATTAAAGTGCAAAAACAGACGATCGGCCTGCTGGTGATGATGCGCAAGCAGCCGCAGGCGTTCAATACCAGCGAACAGCACCTGCTGGAAGCGGTGGCCGATTACGCTTCGATCTCGCTGGTCAACGCGCGCCTGTTCCGCGCCCTGGAAGACCGCGCCCGGTCAATGCAAAGCCTGATGGAAAGCGCGCAGGTGGCCGAAAAGATAGGCTCAGAAACGCTGCAAGTCGTGCGGCGCGAGATGATCTCTCCGGTAAAAGAAGCCCGCGATCTGCTGGACCGCATCATGAAAGACCCGGCCTGGTGGAGCAGCGAACAACGCAAGCTACTGGTTTCCATCGGCGAACAGGTCGACCGGCTGGGGCTGATCACCAGTTCGATTTGCTCGCCGGCCATGCCGCTGCGGTCGTCTGGCTGCATCAACGAACTGCTCAACCAGTCGGTAGACCGCATGGAAAACTTTGCGCGCAACCGCAACCTGGGCCTGGTGGCGCAGTTGCCGGTCGACACGATGCGGGTCGAACCCACCAAGGCGGATATCATCTCGCAGGTGCTGGACGGCCTGATCAGCAACGCGATCAAGACTTCCAAGCCGGGCGGCGAGATCACCGTGCGGTTAGAAAAGACGCGCGCCGGTGAAGCCCATTTCAGCGTAGACGACTGCGGCCCAGGCCTCGATCCACGCCTGGCTGCCCGCGTTTTTGAGAAGACTGCGCAAAACAATAATAACCACAATCACGCGTTTGGCGGGCTGGGGATTGGCCTTCCTTTAATACACGAGCTCGTTACCGGAATGCGCGGCAAAACCTGGGTAGAAAGCAAACCCGGTTTTGGAGCCAGCTTCCATTTTGTTATTCCACTTAACTAAACAAACCATTCATGCGCGGGGGTCAGCGCCCGCGTTTGCACGGGTGCCAGGCAAACCTATGACCTTACCTTCCTCGAACCAGATTATCATTGTCACCGCCGACCCGCAGGCCAATGCCCTGCTTGAGCGCGTTTTGCAGTCCATCGGCTATCAGGTTTCGGTTTACCTGGATTATTCGAGCGCGCGCGAGCGCCTGGAACGCGTGCCCCCGGCCATGCTGATCATTGGACAGGAACTGCGCGACGGAATGGGCCTGGATTTTGCCGGTTTTCTGCTGCGGCGCTTCCCGGCCCTGCCGGTGATCATCATCCTGCAAGAAAGCTCGCCGGCGCTGCTGGCGAATGCGCTGCGCGCCGGAGTGACGGATTTCCTGTGCGCGCCGCTTTCGCCCGAAGAAATCCTCAAAGCCGCGCAGCACAGCATGCAGGTCTTCCAGCAGCGGCGCGACTGGGCCATGCTGGAAACCACGCGCCACACCACTACCCTCAACCACCAGATGAGCGAAATGGAAACTCTGGCGCACCTGGGCCGTTCGGTGACCAGCAGCCTCGATATCGACAGCGTGCTGACCAGCGTGGTTGAGGCCGCGGTGCAGATCACCGGCGCGGAAGAGGGCAGCCTGCTGCTGCTGGATGAAACCAGCGGCGATCTGTACGTGCGCGCCGCCCGTAATTTCAACGATGAGTTTGTGCGCACCTTCCGCCTGCCGATTCAAGATACGCTGGCCGGGTCGGTGCTGCGCAGCGGCCAGCCGGTGCGCATCGACGAAAGCACGCCGCAAAAGATCAAAACATCGTACCTGGTGCACAGCCTGCTGTACGTGCCGCTGCAGCGCGGCGGAAAAGTATTTGGCGTGCTGGGCGTCGATAACCGCACCCGCCGCCTGACCTTTCAGGAGCAGCACGTGCACCTGCTCTCGGCGATGGCCGACTATGCTTCGATTGCGCTGGAGAACGCGCGGTTGTTCACCAATGTCAACGATGAGCGCAGCAAACTGCACACGATCCTGACCCATATTCAAGACGGCGTGATCGTGGCCGGCCCGGCGCTCGAGCTGATTCTGGTCAATGACATGGCACGCCAGTTCTTTACGCTGGAAGAATCCGTGGTTGGCCGCCCGTTCTTTGATGTGTTCCCACAGCCAGAACTGGCCGAGTTGATCCGGCCGGCGCGCGCAAGCGCGCCCAACCTGATCGAATTGACTGTACCGGATGGGCGCGTGCTGGCGGCCCGCGTAGCGCCCATCCCCAATGTTGGCACAGCCGTCACCCTGCACGATATCACCTATTTGAAGAAATTGGACCGCATCAAGAGCGAGTTTGTCAGCACGGTTTCTCACGACCTGCGCTCGCCGCTCACCGCGGTGCTGGGCTACGTCGAGCTGATCGAACGCGCCGGGCCGGTCAATGATTTGCAAAAGGAATTTGTGCGCCGCGTGCAAGGCTCGGTGCATAACATCACCCACCTGGTAGACGACCTGGTCAACCTGGGCCGGGTAGAAGCCGGGATGGACACGCGCAACGAACTGCTGCAGATTGACCGCGTGATTCGCTATTCGGCGGATGGGTTCAAGAAGCAGATCGCGGATAAATCCCTGGCGCTGACGCTCGACCTGCCGCAAGATTTGCCGCCCGTTCTCGGCCACCCGGTGCAGATTCGCCAGGCGGTCGATCACCTGCTGGAGAACGCGTTGCGCTACACCCGCAGCGGCGGCGCAATCCAGATTAGCGCGCACACCGAAGAAGGCCAGTTGATCCTGTGTTTCCAGGATACCGGCATCGGCATCGCCGCCCAGGATATCCCCTATATTTTCGATAAGTTCTACCGCGCCGCCAACGCCAGCGCCGAGGCATCCGGCACCGGGCTGGGGCTGGCAATCGTGCGCTCGGTGGTTGAAAATCACCAGGGGCGCATCTGGGTCGAATCCAGCGCGGGCAAAGGCTCAACCTTCACCCTGGTGCTGCCAATTGCCGAACAAAAGTAACCGGCGCGCAAGTTTTTGGAATACATCTTGCATACCGTATAGAATTGAGGTATTTGAACAGCTTTTCTTGACGCTTTCTCACCTCTATGCTACTATCTATACGATAGAAAATTGCCCTAGCAACGCCTGTAGGTCTGCTTCTCAGGAAGGAGAATGAAGTGATGAATAAAAAGGTCTTCCGCGTTCTTTTGGTTGCCGTGGCTATGACGCTCTTGCTCAGCGCATGCCGCCTGCCCGCTTCCACCGCGCCGCAACCCACTACCGCCCCCGAGAGTGAAATGCCGTTCCCGGCCGCGACCAATTCTAACCTGGTGGACCAGTATCTCTTCGCCACGCAGACGGCCATCGCCGGCGGGCAAACGGCCAGCCCCCAGGCGACTGCCGAACCCGGCCAAACCGGCGGCGGCGTAGCTACCACTGATCCAAACCAGACCGGCGGCGGCACGACGACCGATCAGGCTGGCGGCGGCACCACCACGGATCAATCGGGCGGCGGTACCACCACCGAGCAGTCCGGCGGCGGCACGACGACCGACCAGGCTGGCGGCGGCGCCACCACCGAACAATCGGGAGGCGGGGTTACCACTCAGGCAACACCCATTCCCAATTACACACTCCCGGCTGCTCCCGCGCGCCCCACATCGTACACCATTCAGAAGGGTGAATTCCCCTACTGCATTGCCCGGCGCTATGATGTGAACCCATCTGCGCTGCTTTCGGCAAACGGTCTGGGGGCCAGCTCGCAGTTGTCCATCGGAACGGTCATCACCATTCCCGCGGGCACCTGGGATGTAGCCAGCTTTGGCACCCGCGCGCTGCGCGCCCACCCCACCACCTACTCCGTCCAGGCGGGTGACACGCTCAATTCGGTCGCCTGCAAGTTTGGTGATGTATACCCTGAGTTTATCGCGGCGGCCAACGGGCTGGCAGCCGGCGCGGCTCTGACCCCCGGCGCGGTGATTAACATCCCGTAAAGCGTTTTTCTCACGCACATTGATGTAGGGCAAGAAATCTCTTGCCCTACATTTCTATCTGGACGGGTTGATATGAAACATTTTGAGCTTTTACACACTCACTCCATCTATAGCGGCCGCGCCTTCAGTGTTGACAGCGTGGATGTGCGCCTGCCGGATGGCAAAGAAACCACGTTTGACCTGGTGCGTCACCCCGGCGCGGTGGCGCTGATCGTGGTGGATGAGCAGCGGCGCGTGCTGTTTGTGCGCCAGTACCGCATGGGCTCTGACCGCGACTTGCTGGAAGTGCCGGCAGGCACGCTCAAACCGGGCGAGCCGCCCGAAGAATGCGCCGCCCGCGAGGTGCAGGAAGAAACCGGGTTTGCCGCGCGCAGCCTGAAAAAGCTGGGCGCGTTTTATATGGCCCCCGGCTACACCACCGAGTTTATCCATATCTTCCTGGCAACCGGGTTGTATGTTTCGCGGCTGGCGGGCGACGAAGATGAATTTATCCAGACCGAGGCCATCCCAGTAGAGGAAGTGTACGCCATGGCCGAACAGGGCGAAATTGAGGACGGCAAAACCCTGGCGGGATTGATGCTGGCCCGTCCCTACCTGCTGGCCTGACGCCCCATGATCCGAAACAGCCTGCCCGCCGCGGAATTCACCCCGCGGCGGGTATATTTATGACTTATTCTATCCAAATTAAGTGACAACGATCATATTATATGGATGACCTATATAACTTACCCTATAGAGTGGTTGCGGTTAGACTCTTATATTGAGCGTATATGAATTCCATTTGATCTTACTTTCGAATGATAGTGCTGCATCCGTGCGGTGCTTCTTCACCATCTTTCTAGGGAGTGACCCTCATGTCTCGTGAAAAGGTAACAATTGATGCCAATGAGGCTGTTGCGTACGTGGCATACCGCCTGAACGAGGTAATCGCAATTTACCCGATTACCCCTTCTTCCGGTATGGGCGAACTGTCCGACGCGTACTCAGCCTCGAATATCCGCAACCTGTGGGGCACGGTTCCGCTGGTCGTGGAAATGCAGTCGGAAGGTGGCGCCGCGGGTGCTGTGCACGGCGCGCTGCAGACCGGTTCGCTGACCACCACCTTCACTGCCTCGCAAGGCTTGCTCCTCATGATCCCGAACATGTTCAAGATCGCCGGTGAACTGACCCCGACGGTTTTTCATGTCACCGCTCGCTCGCTGGCCGCGTCCGCGCTGTCGATCTTCGGGGATCATTCAGATGTGATGGCCACTCGCTCGACCGGCTTTGCCCTGCTGGCCTCCCGCTCGGTGCAGGAAGCCCAGGACATGGCGCTCATTGCCCAGGCCGCCACGCTCGAATCGCGCGTGCCCTTCCTGCACTTCTTCGATGGGTTCCGCACCTCGCACGAGATCAACAAGATCGAGCAGTTGACCGAAGATGATATGCGCGCAATGATCGATTACGACAAGATCGTTGCTCACCGCAATCGCGCCCTCACCCCCGACCGCCCCGTTCTGCGCGGCACCGCCCAGAACCCGGATGTCTACTTCCAGGCGCGTGAAACGGCCAACCCCTATTACAATGCCTGCCCCGCCATCGTGCAGAAGGCGATGGACAAGTTTGCTGCCCTCACCGGCCGCAGCTATCACCTGTTTGACTATGCCGGCGCGCCGGATGCCGAACGCGTGATCGTCATCATGGGCTCGGGCGCCGAAACTGCCGAAGAAACCGCGCGCTTCCTGAATGCAAAGGGCGGCGAGAAAGTGGGCGTTGTCACTGTGCACCTCTACCGCCCGTTCTCGGTAGAATCCCTGGTTTCCGTGCTGCCTGCCACCACCAAGATCATCTCGGTGATGGACCGCACCAAGGAACCCGGAGCTGCCGGCGACCCGCTGTACCTGGACGTAGTCACCGCGATCACCGAAGGCATCGCCAAGGGTATTGCTCCCTTCCAGAACGCCCCGCGCGTGATCGGCGGCCGCTACGGTCTTTCTTCGAAAGAATTCACTCCTTCCATGGTGAAGGCCATCTTCGACAACATGTGCCAGCCAACCCCGAAAGAGCACTTTGTGGTCGGCATCGTTGATGATGTGAGCAATTCCAGCCTGGATTACGACACCGACTTCTCGATCGAAGCGGATGATACTGTACGCTGCATGTTCTACGGCCTCGGCTCAGACGGCACCGTGGGCGCCAACAAGAACTCGATCAAAATCATCGGTGAAGAAACCGGTTACGGCGCTCAGGGCTTCTTCGTTTACGACTCGAAGAAATCCGGCTCCATCACCACCTCGCACCTGCGCTTTGGCCCGCGCGATATTCGCGCCCCGTATCTGATCACCAAGGCGAATTTCGTGGCCTGCCACGCGTTCAGCTTCCTCGAGCGCCTGGATGTTACCTCGGCCATTGTGCCCGGCGGCGTTTTCCTGCTCAACTCGATCTACGGCCCCGAAGAAGTGTGGGACAACCTGCCCAGCGAAGTGCAGAAAGACATCATCAAGAAGAACCTGCGCTTCTACGTGATCGACGCCTATGAAGTTGCCCAGAAGACGGGCATGGGCGGCCGCATCAACACCATTATGCAGACGTGCTTCTTCGCCATCAGCGGCGTGCTGCCGCGCGACGTGGCGATTGCCGAGATCAAGAAATCGATCAAGAAGACCTACGGCAAGCGCGGCGAAGCCGTGGTGCAAAAGAACTTCGAAGCCGTGGACGAAACCCTGGCGCACCTGCACCCGGTGAACGTGCCCGCCGCGGTTTCCAGCAGCTTTGCCCGCCGCGAGCCGGTTCCGGCGCAGGCCCCGGCCTTCGTCAAAGAAGTTCTCGGCCCGATCATCGCCGGCAAGGGTGATGACCTGCCCGTCAGCAAGCTGCCCATCGACGGCACCTTCCCCACCGCCACCGCGCAGTGGGAAAAGCGCAACATTTCGCTCGAAATCCCGGTCTGGGATCCCAACCTGTGCATCCAGTGCGGCAAGTGCGTGATGGTCTGCCCGCACGCGGTCATCCGCCAGAAGGTCTACGAGCCGGCTTTGCTCGAATTGGCCCCCGAAACCTTCAAGTCGATGGACGCCAAGTTCAAGGAATTCCCCGGCATGAAGTACACCATCCAGGTGGCCCCGGAAGACTGCACCGGCTGCGCCCTGTGCGTCGAAGCCTGCCCGGCCAAGGATAAGACCAACCCCAGCCGCAAGGCGATCAACATGGCCGACCAGCCCCCGCTGCGCGAAACTGAAGCCGCCAACTGGGAATACTTCCTCAATACTATTCCCGACCCGGATCGCACGGCCTTCTCGCCCGCCACGATCAAGAATTCTCAGCTCATGCGCCCGCTGTTTGAGTTCTCCGGCGCCTGCGCTGGCTGCGGTGAAACCCCGTACGTCAAGTTGGTTTCGCAGCTCTTCGGCGACCGCACCATCGTGGCCAATGCCACCGGCTGCTCGTCGATCTACGGCGGCAATCTGCCCACCACCCCGTGGGCGCAGAACGCCGACGGCCGCGGCCCGGCCTGGTCGAACTCGCTGTTCGAAGACAATGCTGAATTCGGCCTGGGCATGCGCCTGACGCTCGACAAGCAGTCTGAGTTTGCCCGCGAACTGCTGGGCGCTCTCTCGGCGCAGATCGGCGACGAGCTGGTGAATGCCCTGCTCACCGCTGACATGTCCTCCGAGATCGGCATTCGTGACCAGCGCGAACGCGTCGCGATCCTCAAGCAGAAACTGCAGGCGATCAGCGATCCGCGCGCGCAGCAACTCGCGGCCGTGGCGGATATGCTGGTGCGCAAGAGCGTGTGGATCATGGGCGGCGACGGCTGGGCCTATGACATTGGCTACGGCGGCCTCGACCACGTGCTGGCTTCGGGACGCAACGTCAATATCCTGGTGCTGGATACCGAAGTCTACTCCAACACCGGCGGCCAGGCCTCCAAGTCGACCCCGCGCGCGGCGGTTGCCAAGTTCGCCGCCAATGGCAAGAACCTGCCCAAGAAGGACCTGGGCATGATCGCCATGGCCTACGGCTATGTCTACGTTGCCCGCGTGGCAATGGGCGCCAATGACCAGCAGGTGCTGCGCGCCATGCTGGAAGCGGATGCCTACGACGGCCCCTCTCTGATCATCGCCTACAGCCACTGTATTGCGCACGGTATCGATATGCGCAAGGGCCTCGAACAGCAGCGCCTCGCGGTGCAGTCAGGTATGTGGCCGCTGTATCGCTACAACCCGACCCTCATTGACCAGGGCAAGAACCCGCTGGTGATCGACTCGAAGGAGCCGACCGTCAAGGTGGAAGACTACGCCTACAATGAGACCCGCTACCGCATGCTGGTGCAAAGCAACGAACAGCGCGCGGAAGCCCTGATGAAGGAAGCTCGCAGCGATGTGCAGAAACGCTGGGAACTCTACCAGCAGATGGCTGCCATCGAATACAAAGCCCGGACTGGCAACGGTCACGACAGCGAGAACAACTAAACAGTCTTGAAAAAACATGCCAGGGTCACCCCCTGGCATGTTTTTCACTATCGGTGCCGGCTTCAAATCCATATACAACGCACCTCCCGGCAGGCTTCACAGGCGATGCTTGTGATAGAATGAAATTAATCGTTCACAGGAGGAGAAAACCCATGGCTGATCTGAGCACTACGTATCTCGGGTTGGAATTGAAGAACCCGCTGGTTGCATCGGCTTCGCCGCTGTCGAAAAAGGTCGAAACCGTGCGCATGTTAGAAGATGCGGGCGTGTCCGCGATTGTTATGTACTCACTGTTCGAGGAGCAGATTGTTCACGAAAGCCTGGCCCTCGATCATTTTCTGAATATGGGTACGGAATCTTATGCCGAAGCGGTCAACTACTTCCCCGACCTGGGGCAGTATAATGTGGGCGCGGAAGGCTACCTGGAACTGATCCACAAGATCAAATCCGCCGTTTCCATCCCCGTGATTGCCAGTCTCAACGGCATTTCGACCGGCGGCTGGGTGGAATATGCCCAGAAGATGGAACAGGCCGGCGCAGACGCGCTAGAGCTGAATATGTACACCATCCCCACCGAGCCGGTATGGACCGCGCAAGAGCTGGAAAAGCGGTATGTTGACCTGGTGCGCGATGTGCGCGCGCGCATTCACATTCCGCTGGCGGTCAAGCTCAGCCCGTTCTTCACGTCCATCCCCAACCTGGCGGCGCGACTGGTCCAATCGGGGGCCAACGGCCTGGTACTGTTCAACCGCTTCTTGCAGCCCGATTTGGACATTGAGACGCTTGAGGTCACCCCGCACCTGGAACTGAGCACTTCGAGCGAGCTGCGCCTGCCCCTGCGCTGGGTGGCTATTCTGGCCGGGCAGGTCAAAGCCGACCTGGCACTGACCGGCGGCGTGCACACCGCCCAGGATATGGTCAAGGCAGTAATGGCCGGGGCCAGCGTGACGATGGTGGCTTCGGAATTCCTGGCCAACGGCATCCACCGCGCGGGTGAAATGGTGGCCGATTTCGGCCAGTGGCTGGAGCAGTATGAGTACACCTCGGTGCGCCAGATGCGCGGCAGCATGAGCCAGAAGAATGTGCGCGAGCCAAACGCCTTTGAACGCGCTAATTATATGAAGGCGCTCACCAGTTACGACAACCGCATCCAGTATTAAACCATCTATCTCGAATCAAAAAGGTGTGGAGTGTATGCTATGATCACTCCACACCTTTTTATTTTTTGGAGATGGGTGATATGGTATTTACTTTACCGGATTACTGGATGCCGCGGCCGGATGCGCCGCTAACCGCCGACATGGCGCGCGCCTTTGACCAACTGATCGACTCTGTACCCGCTAATGGCGGGCAGGCGCTGCCCTATGCGCTGGATGCGCCGCGCTGGCAGTTCCTGTGTTACCTGGCCGAACAGCGCGAGTTTGTGCTGCATGGCTCGCCCTCGGGCGAGATTGATCTGTTCGAGCCGCGCCAATCTTCGGATCTGAACGAATTTGGCGCGCAAAAGGCGATCTATGCCGCGGCAGATGGCATCTGGCCCATGTTCTTTGCCATCCTCAACCGCCAGCAGCACCCCACCAGCATCATCAATGCCTGCCTGCGGGTGGAACGCCCGCTTGGGCAGATGGGTGAGCCGATGTATTTCTTCTCGGTCCAGGGCGATACGTTGGCCTTGAACCCCTGGACGCCGGGCTGGGTTTACATCCTGCCGCGCGACAGTTTTGTGCGTGAAGAGGCCATCCCGGGCGGCGATGATACGCGGGTGCATACTGCCCAGGTGGCCAGCCTGGCGCCGGTGCGGCCGGTGGCGCGGCTGCGCGTGGAACCGCGTGACTTT
>DATCUC010000448.1:0-8718 GCA_036567625.1 Anaerolineaceae bacterium
ACCATTGAGCCGTAACTGCCGCAGGACGGGCAGCGCCCTAACATGCGCGGGGAAGTGCGGCCGCACTGCTGGCAGACAAATTGGGTTTGCACTTTGCTCATAGGGGTAATTATAGCCTTTCCGGCAGAATTTCGTATGCCACAAAGATTATAGCATATATGTTCTACGATTGACCCGCGGTATATAGAGCAAACCATCTGTTCCACTATTTCGGAAAGACGCTAAGTAGGTGCGCCTGCTCGCAGAGCACCCTACTAATTCGGAAAAAGCTCAAAGGTTCGATTAAGTTGGAACAGATGAGAGCAAATATTTCCTCACCGGTAAGGCGCCGCCCGGCCGCGCACAAGATTCTGGTCAGATGGCTATTGGGCGCGTGCAAGAATCCCACTACAATGAAACCACTGACGTAATCCGAAACCAAAGGATCCTCTTCATGAACAAATCGCATACACGACCGGTAGGGTTCGCCGCATTTGTGGTTGTCTGGATCGGGCAGATCGTTTCCGTGCTGGCATCCAGCATGTCGCAATTTGGCCTGACGATCTGGATGTACCAGCAAACCGAATCGGCAACGGCCATGGGGCTGATGCAGGTGTTCTTCATCACCCCTTTCCTGCTGATCTCGCCCTTTGCCGGGGTGATGATCGACCGGTATAACCGCAAACTGATGATGATGCTTTCCGATCTGGCGGCGGTGGTGGCTACCAGTGGTATCTTCATCCTCATTGCCACCGGGCGGCTGGAGTTCTGGCATTTGTATATCTCGGCCATTCTCAACGGCATTGGCAATGCCTTCCAATGGCCGGCTTACTCCGCCGCGATCAGCACCATGGTTCCCAAAGAGCAGCTTGGCCGGGTGAACGGGATGATGTCGTTGATCGAAGCCGGGCCGGGCGTGCTGGCCCCCATCCTTGCCGGGGCAACGCTGCCGGTCATTGGCCTGAGCGGCATCCTGCTGATCGATGTTGTCACCTTCTTCTTCGCGGTCGGCACGCTGCTCTTCGTGCAAATCCCGCAACCGCAGGTGACAGAAGAAGGCAAAGCCGCGCAGGGCAGCATGCTCAAAGAAGCAGCTTACGGCTTCCGCTATATCTTCGCCCGCCCCAGCCTGCTGGGCCTGCAGTTGATCTTCTTCGCCGGGAATCTATTTTCGGGTATCGCCTTCACTGTGTTTACGCCCATGGTACTGGCCCGCACCGGTCAGAACAGCATGATCCTGGCCACCACGCAGTCGGCCTGGGCCATCGGCGCAATTGTCGGCGGGGTAGCCATGAGCGCCTGGGGTGGTTTCAAGCGCCGGGTGTACGGCGTTCTGGGCGGCTGGGCCTATTCCGGCCTGATCGGCACGGCCATCCTCGGGCTAAAGTTTGGCTTGCCGGTGTGGATCGCCGGCGGGGTGCTGGGCGCTTTCGCCGGGCCGCTGATCAACGGCTCCAATCAGGCCATCTGGCAGTCAAAAGTTGCGCCGGATTTACAGGGCCGGGTATTCTCCGCGCGGCGGCTGATTGCCTGGTTTACCAACCCGATTTCACCGATCATCGGCGGCACGCTGGCTGATTTTGTGCTCGAACCGGCGCTGCGCACCGACAGCGCCCTGACCAGCATGTTCGGCTGGCTGGTGGGCACCGGCCCCGGCGCGGGCATGGGCCTGCTGATTGTTATCTGCGGGGTGCTGATCACCGTCGTCGGCATCGCCGGATTCTTTATCCCCGCGGTACGCGAGGCCGAGGATCGCCTGCCAGACTACGACAAAATCCCGCTGGCCGTCCAGCCCGCGAGCGCAGCCGAGGATTGAGACAAGAAACAAAACACCCGGAAGGTTATGCAGCCTTCCGGGTGTTGATTTCTGACAACTTGTTTACGCTACCGGCTCGGGTTCGGAGGGGCTTTTTTCTTCCCGGCGCAGGATAATCTCGTTATTCTCGCCCAGGTCGATCAAGATGGTATCCCCATCGGCGAAGTCACCGGCCAGCAGGGCGTCGGACAGGCGGTCTTCCACCTTCTGCTGGATCACCCGGCGCAGCGGGCGCGCGCCCATCTCGGGGTCGTAGCCTTCATCGGCCAACTGCTCCAACGCGGCGGGCATGGCGGTGAGCACAATCTCGTGCTCTTCCAGCCGTTCGGCCACCTTGTTGATCTCGAGGGTGACGATGCGCTTGATGTGCTCTTTGGTCAGCGCGCGGAAGACGATGACATTATCCAGGCGGTTGATGAACTCCGGCCGGAACACGCGCCGCAGCGCGTCCATCAGCTTCTTGCGCATCTCATCGTAGCTGCTCTGCTCTTCCAACGCCGCGTCGACCGGCAGGCCAAAACCCAGCGAGGTCTGGCGCTTGATCATATCCGCGCCCACGTTGGAAGTCATGATGATGATCGCGTTGCGGAAGTCGACCTTGCGGCCCTTTGCGTCGGACAGGTGGCCTTCTTCCATAATCTGCAGCAGCATGTTGTGCGCTTCGGGATGGGCCTTTTCGATCTCGTCAAAGACGACGATCGAGTACGGGCGGCGGCGGATGGCTTCGGTCAGTTGACCGGCCTCTTCGTAGCCGACATAGCCCGGAGGAGCGCCAACCAGGCGCGACACGGTATGTCGTTCCATGAATTCCGACATATCCAACTGGATCAGGGCATCTTCGCTGCCGAAGATGAAGCGCGCCAGGGCCTTGGTCAGTTCGGTCTTGCCCACGCCGGTGGGGCCGAGGAACATGAACGAGCCAACCGGGCGGCGCGGGTCTTTGAGGCCCGCGCGGGCGCGGCGGACGGCCTTAGAGATGTACTCGATGGCTTCGTCCTGGCCGATGATGGCCTTACGCAGCTCGCTTTCCATTTCCAGCAGGCGCGCCGATTCTTCCTGCGCCATCTGCATCACCGGCACGCCGGTCCACATTGCCACCACTTCGGCGATATCGTCCGCCTTCACCACCGGGCTGCTGGAGCGATCCCAGCCGCTGCGCAGGCGCTCAAGCTGGGTTTCGAGCGAGTTTTCGCGCTCGACCAGGTCATCGGCATCTTCGGTGCGGCCGTCTTCCACGGCCAGGCTGTGGTTCTGGCGCACTTCGCGCAGCTGGCTGATCAGTTCGCGCGTGGTTTGCGCGGCGGGGCTTTTGTACATGCGCACCCGCGACGAGGATTCGTCGATCAGGTCAATGGCTTTATCGGGCAGGAAGCGCTCGGTGACGTAGCGCGACGAAAGCCGCGCCGCGGCCTCGAGGGCCTCGTCCGAGATGGTCAGGCGGTGGTGCTCTTCATACGCGCCGCGGATGCCCTTGAGGATCTCGATGGTTTCTTCGACCGAGGGCTCATTGACCACGATGGGCTGGAAACGGCGTTCCAGCGCCGCGTCGCTTTCGATGTGCTTGCGATATTCGTCCAGGGTGGTGGCGCCAATCACCTGCAGTTCACCACGCGAAAGCGCGGGCTTGAGGATGTTGGCCGCATCGACCGAGGAGCCGGCCGCGCCGGCGCCCACCAGCATGTGGACTTCATCGATGAACAAGATTGCTCCGGAAGACTTGAGCTCGTCGATGACGCGCTTGAGGCGCTCTTCGAACTGGCCGCGGTACATCGTACCGGCCACCAGCGAGCCGACATCCAACTGTAGAACGCGCTTGTCAAGCAGCGGCGCGGGAACATCGCCCTCGATGATGCGCTGGGCCAGGCCTTCCACGATGGCGGTCTTGCCTACGCCCGGCTCACCGATCAGAGCGGGGTTATTTTTGTTGCGGCGCGCCAGAATCTGGATCACGCGCTCGATTTCCATCTGGCGGCCAATGACCGGATCGAGCTTACCCTCTTCGGCAAGCGAGGTCAGGTCGACGGCGAGCTGGTCCACCAGCGGCGTTTTCGGTTTTTCCTGGCGCTGCTGCTGCGCGCGGCCTTGCCCCTGGCTGGGGGCCTGGGGGTTGGGCGTCGAAGCAGCGCTGCTGGATTCTTGAAGCACACGGCGTGTCTGGCGGCGGATTTGCTCGGGAGTGACTCCCAGCTTGCGCAAGACATCCATAGCGGTGCCTTCGTTGGAGCGAATGAGCCCCAGAAGAAGGTGTTCCGTTCCGATATAATGGTGGCCCATGCGCCGGGCCTCGTCAATGGCGTATTCCAAAACCTGCTGGACACCTGGCGAGAGGTCAATCTTGCCGCCGCGGTGCGTTCCCGTACCGCTAAAGCGCTCGACGACCTCGCGCACACGATCAAGTTCCAGCCCCAGATCACGCAGCACGCGCCCGGCAACGCCACCTTCCTCCTGGATAAGCGCCAGGAGCAGGTGCTCAGTGCCGATCGAGTTTTGCCGCATTCGCTCTGCTTCCTGATGAGCCAGGCTCAGTACACGGCGCGCCCGTTGGGTAAAACGTTCCATACCAGACAATGGTTAATCCTCCATACTCACCCGCGGCCGCCCCATAAAGTGGACCCATTCGAGGGAACCGACCCCAAAGGGAAAAAATGACCGCAGTTAAAACAGAACAATGGAAGAATTCAGTGTTGCCAGGCCGCCTGAATCAACTTCCACGAATTCGTATACAAATGTATCTAGCCCGATTTTACCAAATAAAACCGAAAAGTCGAGTCACCCTTTCGGGGGATTGTATAAGTCTTTTATAAATATTATCGAAATGACGAGCGGCCTGCCCGAAAACGGTTGCCACGGCCGGTTGTGCGTTCAGTAAGGTCGAGCAGTATGGCGGTAATTATACAATTAACCGCCCGATTCGGCACGCCGCGGCTCAGGCAGCCTGCCCCACCGCTTGCCAGACCGCGTCAGAGATTTCCGACCAGCGCTGGCTTGCCTGGGCGTTGCTCAACATGCCGTTGCAGGTGAAGGCCACCACCAGGCCGGAGCGCCGGTCGGCCCAGGCAAAATTGGTACCCATGCCCATCGCCGAAAAGGTGTCTTCGCTGCTGCCGCGCCCGAGAGCCTGGCTTTCTTCAGTTTCTCCGCGTTCGCGGCCGATGATGAATCCGTACCCCCAGCGCATGGGATGGCGGATGTACTCATCCTCGCCGGCATAGCCCAGGCTGGTGGCCAGGCGCACCGTTTGGGGCTGCAAGATGCGCTTGCCCTGCCACAGGCCGTCATCCAACAGCATCTGGAACACCACAGCCAGGTCCATGGCCGTGCTGTGCAGGCTGGCGGCCGGGATACGCGCCAGGCGGATAGGCCGCAGGTTGAACAACCGGCAGGCTTCGGTCATTTCCGGCGAGCGGCTTTCGAGGCGCGGCGTGCGCGCCAATTGATCGGAAGGCAGGCGCATCCAGGTGTCGGTCAGGCCCATGGGGCGTAAAAATTCGCGCTCCAGGTATTCTTCTACCTGCAGCCCGGTCACCCGGCGGATCACCTCGCCAAAGATAAAACCGTAATTGACCAGGTGATAAGCGCTGCGCGTGCCCGGCACAAACTGCGCCCGCGCTCCGGCCACGTTGCGCGTGACCAGCGGCCACGACGGCCAGAGGAACACCTGGCGGCGCAGCCCCGGCGCGGGAATGCCGGCCTGGTGCAGAAAGACGTGCCGGATGGTGGCGGTTTCTTTGCCTTTGCAGCCAAATTCCGGCCAGTACCGCGCCACCGGGGCATCCAACTCTAGCTGCCCATTTTCGATCAGCTTGTGGATGCACAGGCCGGTGAGAGCTTTGCTGACCGAGAAGCACAGGAACGGCGTGCGTTCGTTGATCTCACCCGGCTTCGCCGGGCTCAGCGCGCTTTGCGCGGCATGGTTGACCAGCACCTGACCGCCGTGGCGCACTGCCACCTGCGCAGAAGAGTGCAGCTTGCGCTGGAAAAGCATTTCATTGAATACTGCTTCTAACTTTTCAAAACCTGCAGCAAACACTCGCCCCCCTTACGCCAGGCGTTTGATGACCACCAGGGCGATATCATCCTGATGAGTTTTGCCACCGACAAACGTATGCACCTCGTCCAACAGGCACTTGAGGATCTCCTGCGCGCTGTGGCCCGCCTTGGGGAACACCGCGTCAACAATGCGCTCCTCGCCAAAATAGTCGCCTTGCGGGCTTTGCGCCTCGGTGATGCCGTCGGTGTACATCACCACCACGTCGCCGGGAGCAATGCGCATCACTTTCTGCCGCCACTGCGCATCTTCCGAGACGCCCAGCGCCATGCCGGTTGGGCGCATGCTCTCCACCCCGCCGTGCTTACGCCCGGCGGAGATGATGTAAGCCGGTGGGTGGCCCGCGTTGGCGTACGTAAAGCGTCCTGTCAGTGGTTCCAGGACGCCGAAGAAGGTGGTGACGAACATGCTGCCGCGGGTATCCGATAGGATGCGCTCACTGACCATGGAGAGCGTCAGCCCCGGCAGGTTGGGGAACCGGTTGGCGTACGTGCGCATCAACGAGCTGGACAGCGCCATAAACAGCGACGCGCCCATGCCCTTATCACTCACGTCGGCCACCAGCAGGCCCCACTTGCGGTCAGACAGCGGGATAAAGTCGTAAAAATCGCCGGAAGTTTCACGCGCGGGCTCCAGGCGGGCAGCGATCTCCCAACCCGGCAGCGCAGGAGGCACTTCGGGCAGGATATCGGCCTGGATCTTGCCGGCCATCGCCATTTCACGCTCCATCGTCTGCCGGTTGTCGGCGGCCGCGGCGCTGACGAGAACGTGATTGTGCTCTTCCGACACGGTATGAAAGAAGGTTTGTGCCGGGCTGTGCTCATCCTGAATATGGCTGAGCGCGGCGTTGAATTCCTCTTCGGATACATCGCGCGAGAGCAGGTACAGCCGTGGGTTGCCTTCCACTTCCTCCGGGCCTTCGGCTTCCGTTTCGATCAGCAGCACGATCTTGATCCCCGGCCAGTGCTGGTGAATATGCTCGGCGGCGGCGCGCCCGCGGTCCGGCGCGCGGCACAGATCAAGCAAGATCATGTCTGGGGAGAAGCGCTCGCACAACTCCACTGCCTCGGCCCCGCTGCCGCCCTCAGCCACCAGGTGCATCCCGGGCAGCAGCATCACCAGCGCGCGCAGACCGCGCAGGTACACGGCCTGATCGGAGATCAAGATGACGCGGGCGTTCTTATGCTCGGGTTGGCTCATTGCAAAGGCTTATCCCGATTCATTGTAGCCTGTGAGCGCGAGCGGGTCAAGCTGAAGGGGCCGCGGGAGTTTTCTGCCGGGTGTTCAGGTTTCCGGCGCGAGGGGAAATTGGATTTCGGTCAGAAGTTCCTCCGGCGCAACCTCATCGGGCGCGTTGTGATACACCTCGTAGACCACGCCGGTGGGCTGGCGTTCCAGCGCGCCCAGAAAGCCGTTGAGCGCTTCGTAGGCGTCGCCCAGGTTGGTGTACGGCCCGCGGTGGAGGGTGACGGCATACTGCCCGGCGGGCAGACGGCCCGGCTCAAAAACCCCCTGCCCGGCCACCGGAGCGGCCAGCGGAAAGCCAATCTCGAGTTCCAGGTCTTGCATATCCATGTTGAAGTAGGCGATATAGGGCGCGCCAACCGGCTGCGCGCCGCTTTGCGCCAGATAACCGCCCAGCGCTCCAAACGCCGGTCCAACCACATTGGCCAGGTTCTCCACGCCAGTGCGGGTGCGAATACAAATGGTAGGGGTTTCCGGCCGGTCCTTCAGTTCGCAAACGTATTCCATGACAGCCTCCAGAACAAACGGATATCCACTATAATAGAACAAATAACCTATTTTGTCAAGGATGATTGACGCCCCGCCGGGGCAGCAGCACACCAGACTGGCTGTAGGCATTATGGAAATCGCAAATGGCCTGCATTTCGGCAGCGGTGCAGCCGAGCAAGATCTTAAGTTCCGCATCACGCTTCAGCCCATCCACGGTACATATGATGCCGGTCACCGCCCCATCCGGCAGACTGCCGCGCCAGGCATCAATCCCGGCGCCGTCGGCCGCGGTGGTGCCTTCCAGGTAGCCGTAGTCGAACGGGTACACGATATCCGCCCAACGCGGGTGGTGGGTTCCCGCGGGCCGGTCGATGACCAGCCGCGCTGACCGCGCCAGTTGGTCGAGCTGCTGCCAGAAGTCGAGATGTTGGCTCATGGAAAACGCTCCAAACCGAATAAAATGATTGTATCCCTCGTTTTGATATTGAGAACCTGAAAAGCAGCAGGAACACGGATGGAACTGGACGCGACAGTAGAGATGGGCATGGTTGAACAAGCGCAGCGCGGTGACCGCGAAGCATTCTGCGCCCTGGTCGACCAGTACCGCGAGCGCGTGATTGACGTGGTTTACCGCATGTGCGGCGACCCGGCGCTGGCCGAAGACGCCGCGCAAATCACCTTCTTGCGGGCCTGGCAGAACCTGCCGCGTTACCAGCCGCGCGCGGCCTTCCGTTCCTGGCTGTACCGCATCGCGGTCAACGCTGCGCTGGATATGCTGCGCCGCGAGCGCCCTACCGCACCGGTGGACGCGCTGGAACTACCCAGCGCCGATCCGCAGCCCGAGGCGGCGTATGAAGAGCAAGAACGCGCCCGGCTGGTGCGCAGAGCGGTGCTGGCGCTCCCCGAGAGCAGCCGCGCGGCGCTGGTGCTGCGCGAGTACCACGGCCTTTCGTATAAAGAAATTGCGGAAGCCCTGGATATCTCGATGGGTACGGTCATGTCTCGTTTGAATTACGCGCGCACAAAATTACTGGAAAGCTTATCGTCTTACCTGGAGGTAGCATGATGAACCTTCACAACCAACCCTGGATGGATGCATATATTGACGGCGAACTGGCCCCGGCGCAGCGCCGCCAGGCCG
>DATCUC010000449.1:0-2590 GCA_036567625.1 Anaerolineaceae bacterium
GGCGCTGGCGGCGCTGATGATGGGCGCAGCCTTCCTGGCGACGGGCAGCGTTAACCAGGCGTGCGTTGAGGCCGGGGCGTCGGAGCACACGCGCAGTCTGCTGGCTCGAGCCAGCATGGCCGACGTGATCATGGCGCCTTCGGCGGATATGTTTGAGATGGGCGTGCGCGTGCAGGTGCTGAAGCTGGGCACAATGTTCCCTATGCGCGCCAGCAAGCTATACGAATTGTACAGCCGCTACAACTCGATTGATGAGATTCCTGGAACGGAGCGCCAGCGGCTGGAGAAGCAGGTCTTCCAGCGCGAGATGGAAGATATCTGGCGTGACACGCGGGCCTTCTTCACCGAGCGCGACCCGGCGCAGATCGAGCGCGCGGAAAAAGACCCGCACCACAAGATGGCGCTGATCTTCCGCTGGTATTTGGGACTGTCGTCGCGCTGGTCGAACAGCGGCGAGCAAGGCCGCGAAATGGACTACCAGATCTGGTGCGGCCCGTCGATGGGCAGTTTCAACGAGTGGACGCAAGGCACGTACCTGGCCGAGGCGCAGAACCGGCAGGTGCTGGACGTGAACCGGCACATCCTCGACGGAGCCGCCTACCAGTACCGCACCCAGGCGCTAAAAATGTCCGGGATCGCGCTGCCGCCGGCGCTGGAATTCTACCGTCCGGAGCAGCCCGCCGCATAGCTGATATGCTTGATTGACTTCTCTCAGCGAATATGGCAAAATCCAGCTACCATACGTTTGAGGAGAGAGGGATGTCAAGCAGCAATCGAGTTGGAAAACGCACCGAAAAGCGTAACCGCCAGACGCGGGCCAAACAGCGCCAGCGCTTGTTCACCATTATTGCCGTATCCGTCGCCGCGGTAGTCGTCGCGGCCATGCTGATCTGGCCGTACGTGCGCCCGGCTTACGAGGGGCGCGAACGGCCGCAAGCCAGTGAGAATTCGATGGGCGACCCGAACGCCCCGGTAACCGTCGAGGAGTTCTCAGATTTCCAGTGCCCGTTCTGCCGCCAGTTTGCCACGGAAAAGGAACCGGATTTTGTTGCGAAGTATGTCGAAACCGGGCAGGTATATTTCACTTACACGCCGTTCAGCTTCCTGGGGCCAGAATCGATCCGCGCCGCGGAAGCCGCCTACTGCGCGATGGATCAGGGCAAGTTCTGGGATTATCACGACATTATCTTTGACAACCAGGGCGGCGAGAATACCGGCGCGCTGAGCGATGACAGGCTGAAGGAATTTGCCACGCGCTTAAAGCTGGATACTGCCGCATTCAACCAGTGTTTTGACGGCAACAAGTACCAGCAGAAGGTGAATGACAACATCGAGTACGGCCGCGGGAAAGGCGTGAACGCCACGCCGTATTTCCTGATCAACGGTGAGCAGCTGGTCGACCAGAACGGGTTGGTCAACGCGGTGGAAGCCGCGCTGGGCAATAATTAGGCAACCTGCAACTTGCATCTCAACAGGCCGGGGGATGCCCCGGTCTGTTTTGTTTGCCGGAACTGCCGATCATATGGCGCTGCACCCATACTCCTCGACTGCCAGTTTCCATGAGTGTAATTTTAATTTACAGTACCGAAAATCTGGGCCTCGAATGAAGAATATTTGCGTTCAATACTCAATTATTCCTCAGTAAATCCCCAAAGCCTGAAATGCCAGCACCAGCAGCGGAGCGAGAAACAGGGCGGGAAGGAAGTTGGCGCTGCGGATGGGGCGGAGCTCCAGCAGGCTGCCGAGGGCAATGGCCAGCAGGATCACCCCACCGGTGGCGGTCATTTCGGTCATCATAGCGGGTGAGATGCCCGCCTGCGCCTGCACGGCGAGCAGCGTAAGCGAGCCCTGGTAAACGAGGATGATCAGGGCAGAGAAAAGCACCCCTACCCCCAGGGTAGAAGCAAACGCCACCGCGCCAAACGCATCCAGCACGGATTTAACGACCAGAGTCTGGTAATTCCCGGTGAGGCCGTCTTCAATTGAACCGAGGATCGCCATTGGCCCGACACAAAACACCAGCGAGGCGGTTAGAAATCCGCGTACAAAGCGGTTCTCCGCGGCGTTTTCACCACCACCGGCAAAGCGATCTTCCAACCAGTGCCCCAGGCGGCGCAGACCTTCTTCGATCTGCCACCATTCACCCAGAATTGCGCCGATCAGGATGGAGCCCAGCACCACGAGCTGGTTATGACTATCCACAAAACTGACGATGCCGTAAGCCAGAGTAAACAACCCCAGCCCGGAAATGACTGTGCTTTTCAGGCGTTCGGGCAGGCGGTTCCCCAGCATAAGGCCCAGGGCGCCGCCGCCCAGCACCGCGACGACGTTAATCAACGTGCCGACCATGCTCAGCTCGCGTCTTTCGCCAGGGTGGATTGGCTAAAGCCGGCCTGCTGGTTCTCGTAAAGTTCCAGCACGAAGAGAAGCGAGGACAGGCGGTTGAGATAGCGCAGCAGTTCCGGGTTCTGGATCCATTTGTTGTGGGCCAGTTCCACCATGCGGCGCTCGGCGCGGCGCGCTACGGTGCGCGCCAGATCGAGGGCTGCGCCGGACTGCGAATCACCAGGCAGGATAAATTCTTTGGGGG
>DATCUC010000450.1:0-6153 GCA_036567625.1 Anaerolineaceae bacterium
CTTTCACGCGCCGGGCTGAGCGAGCGCTACCAACGCGCCGGCCTCGAAGCCGCCGGGCAGCGCCGCAGCGTCACCGTGCTGTTTGCCGATCTTTCCGGCTACACGGCGCTTTCCGAGCAGCTTGATAACGAAGATGTGTACTTCTTGATCCAGGAATACCTTAAGCTGCTGGCCAACATCGTGTACCGCTACGATGGTTTCGTGGATAAATACACCGGCGACGGGCTGATGGCCCTGTTTGGCGCGCCGGTGATGCAAGAAAACAATGCTGAACTGGCCGTGCGCGCCGCGCTGGATATGCATACCGAACTGGCGCGGCTCTCGGCGCGGCTGCCCGGGCGCGCCGGGGTAGAACTGTACATGCGCATCGGCCTGCACTCCGGCAGCGTGATCGTCGGCAGCGTGGGCTCGGACCTGCAAATGAACTACACCGCCATCGGCGACACAGTCAACCTGGCCAGCCGCTTAGAACAGGCCGCCCGGCCGGGGAGCATTCTGGTGAGCGAATCGGTTTTTTCGCGCACCCAGGCGCTGTTCAATTTCACCCGCCACCCGCCGCTGGCGCTCAAAGGCATATCCAGCATGGTGCAGACCTACCAGGTGAACGGCGTGCGCGAGCGGCCCGGCTCGGTGCGCGGTCTTGAGGGCCTGCGCCCGCCGATGATTGGCCGCGAGGCCGAGTTTGGGCTGCTCAAGTTTGCCCTGGCGCAGTTGATCGAAAGCGGGCGCGGCCAACTGGTGCTGCTCAGCGGCGAGGCCGGCCTGGGGAAGACCCGCCTGGCCACCGAACTGAAAGCGCTTACGCCGCCGCAGATGGTGCAGGTGTTTGAGGGACACTGCCTCACCTACCGCCGGTCGGTCTCCTTCTGGGTCTTTTTAGATTTGCTGCGGGGGGTGTTAGGCGTCAGCGCCTACACGCCCGAGAACCAGGTGCAGGCGCGCCTGGCTGACCGCATTTCTCGCCTGTTTGGCGAACGTTCTACCGATATGCTCACCCTGTTCGAGCGCGTACTGGGACTGCATCCAACCAATGTGGCTGCCGACGAGCGCCTCTCACTGCTCGAGGCCGACCAACTGCGCAAACGCGTGGTGCTGGCCTTCCGCGACTGGCTGGTGGCCGAGGCCATGCGCGAGCCGGTGCTGCTCATCCTCGAAGATTTGCACTGGGCGGATGATTCCTCGCTCGACCTGCTGCAGTTCCTGGCCGATTCCATCCGCGAAGCGCCAATCCTGCTCGTGGCAATCTCGCGCCCGATTGAAGAAGGCCCGCTGAATGCCCTGGCGCAGCGCTCAGGTAAGCGCCTGGGCGAGCAGTTCTTGCCGGTTGTGCTCAATACCCTCTCGCAAGACCAGTCGGAGCAGTTGCTGGATCACCTGCTGGCAGTGCTGACCCTGCCCGAAACCCTGCGCCACGAGATCCTCGAACGCGCGGCGGGCAACCCATTTTATCTAGAAGAAATTCTGCGCATGCTGCTGGACCGCGGCGTGCTGCTGCGCGAGGGCGAGCGCCTGTCGCTGGCCCCCGGCGCTGACCTGACCGACCTGGGCGTGCCGGAAACGTTGAAGGGCCTGATTTTGGCGCGCTTTGACCGTCTGGGCTCCGCTGAGCGCGAATTCTTGCAGGTGGCCTCAGCGGTGGGGCGCAGTTTTAGCCTGGCGCTGCTGCAAGAAGTGGTCGGTGGCAGTGAGGCGCGCCGCTTTGATGCGGTGCTGCCGGTGCTGGTGGAGCGCGAATTCATCTTACCCGCGCAGGGACTGCACGGTTCGGAGTACCAGTTCCAGCATATTCTGGTTTCGGATGCGATCTACAGCACGCTGCTCTCGCGCAATCGCGCTGATCTGCACGGGCGCATTGGCGCGGCCATCGAGCGCCTGTACAGCGATCACCTGGATGAGCAGATCGAACTGCTGGCGCGGCATTTTAGCTGGAGTAACCTGTCGGACCGGGCGCTGCATTATCTCATCCTGGCCGGGCGCAAAGCCGCGCGCAGCTTCCTCAACCGCCAGGCCCAGCAGTATTACGAAGAAGCCCTGGCGCTGCTGCCCAAAACCGCCTACACCACCGACCAGGAACTGGAATTGCACACCGGCATAGGGGATGTGCTCGTCTTTTTGGGCGAGTATGCCAATGCCCGCGAGCATTTTCAAACCGCGCTGGCGCTGACCGGCGCGCTGCCCCTGGGGCAGCAGGTGCAGGCGCGCAGCAACCTGCAGCGCAAAATTGGTACCACCTACGAACGCCAGGGTGATTATGACCAGGCGCTGACATGCATGAACGATGCGATGAGCGCGCTGACCGCCATTTCGTCCCGCTACCCGGTGGAGCGGGCGCGCGTGCTCAACGAGATTGGCTTCATCTACATGCGCCGCGCGCAGTTGGATGAGGCCGAGAAGTATTTGCAGCGCGCGTTGTGGTCGGTTGAGCCGTCGACCCAGCCGGGCGTGGTGGCCTCTATCTATAACCGCCTGGGCGGGGTCTATTTCATCAAGGAAGATTTGAAGACTGCCAGCGAATACGCCCGCCGCAGCCTGGAACTGCGCCAGGAAACCGGCGATCTTTCCGGCGTGGCGCGCATGTATAATAACCTGGCTATGCTCGAATGGCGGCAGGGTAACTGGGATGAGGCCATCTCCATCTTCACCCGCGCCGGTAAACTGCAAGCCGACCTGCACGATGTGGAAGGTGAAGCCGAGGTGCATACCAACCTGGGCCTGCTGCTGACCGAAAAAGGCGAGCTGACCGAAGCACGCCGCCTGCTGGAGGCCGCGCTGCGCACCGGCCAGCAGATCGGGCACGCGTTTTTGGAAGGCATGGCTTACCAGGCATTGGGGTACTGCGCCCAGGCCGCCCAACAGTGGCAAGAAGCATACGATGATTCGCGCCGCAGCGAGCAGATTTTCCGCGAAATGAACTCGCCTGAAAATGTAATTGATGTCTTGCTGGTAATCGGCGCGGCCTGCGTGGAACTGGAGAAGCTGCAGGAAGCTGCGCAGTCGGTGGAACAGATCACCGCTGTACTGCCCGAGCGCGGTGATGACCCGGGCGCGGTGCTGCAGCAGGTGCGCGCCGCATGCCTGCGCGGGCGCATCCTGGCTGCCCGCGGAGAGATCGACGCCGCGCGCCAGGTGCTCGAAGATTGCGCTGAGCAGTTCCAGGCCGTGGACAGCCGCTTAGACCTGGGCCGCGTGCTGTTCCAACTGGCGCGCCTTTCGCAGCAGGCCGGCGATGCGGCGGACGCCAGCCGCTACGCCAGCCAGGCCCGCGCCATTTTTGCCCAGTTCGGCGCGCAGCTAGACCTGCAGCGCATTGAAGAAGCCGGGCTGTAAGCGGCCGGCGATTCTGCCGGGCAGAATTTATTCGAGAAAAAACCCCTCTCAAGGCGAGAGGGGTTTTGGCTTTTTCACTCGGATTTTACTCTTCGATCCACTGACCGACAAAACTCGGCGTGTCAAACGCGGGGCTTTCGGCGTTGAGGAATTTTTCAACAAAGGCGGCTTCGCTGAATTGGGTTCCAGCCCACGGTTCGCTGCCGTTCCAGGCTTCGTAGCCGCCAGACCAGATGCCAAACCCACCGCTCCAGATGCCCAGGCCGCCGGACCAGATGCCCAGTCCGCCCGACCAGATACCCAGGCTGCCGGACCAGATGCCCAGGCCGCCCGACCAGATACCCAATGCGCCAGACCAGATGCCCAGGCCACCGCTCCACACGCCGAAGTAACCGCTCCAGATGCCCAGGCCGCCGGCCCAGTTACCGTAGCTGCCCATATCGTCACTCATGCCGTCGCGCAGCCGGTAAGTCATCGTTTCCGGGTCGTAGTAGGAGAAGCCTTCATAATGGGTCTTGCCCTTCAGGTCGGCTTTGATATCCATTCCCTGATTGGCTTTGCCCTTGATATTCGCGGTCACTGCGTCGTAGGCATTCACCCGGCCAGCGCCCTGCTGCCACATCGAATAGGTGGCATCCGTGCCGTCTTCGTTGACCCACGGCAGCGCGGTTTGCATCAGCCGGTATTTGACCTCATCCGGGGTCAGTTTGGGGTTCTTCGAAAGCACCAGCGCGCTCACGCCGGAAACTACCGCGGCGGCCTGCGACGTGCCGGCCATCTCAAAGTACGAGCCGCTGATCTGGTTGGCGCTGTGATCGCGCGCGATCTTGGTATTGGGCATCATCGTAGAAACGATGTGCGCGCCCGGGGCCACCAGGTCGGGTTTGACGAAGCCGTCCAGGGTGGGGCCGGCCGCGGAGAAGCTGGTGATGCTGTCATCGCTCCAATCGTCCGGCGTGTAGGCGTCAGTGAATGCGCCCACGGTAATCACGTAGGGATTATTCCCCGGAACGTTGATCGTCATCGGCTCGGGGCCGCTGTTGCCGGCAGCCACCACCACCACAATGCCCTTAGCCCAGGCGGCCATCACGGCCTGGTTCAATGGATCAGCAAAGTAGGGTGACTGCACGTGGGCCAGCAGCGACAGGTTGAGCACGCGGATCTTGTAGCGCGCCTGGTTTTGCAGAACCCACTGCACGCCCTTCAGCACCTGCTCGTAGGTGCCCACGCCATTTGCGTCGAGTACGCGCACGGCCACCAGGTTTGCGCCGGGGGCCACGCCGTTCCATTCGCCGTCCTGGCCCTTATCAGCGTTGGCGATGATGCCGGCGATATGAGTGCCGTGCCCGTTCGGGTCAACCGGCAGGCGGCTGCCGTCGACAAAGTCTTTCCAGGCTAAAAGGCGATTTCTTAATTTATTATCGATGGTTTTCAGCAAACCGGGGTGCCAGGTCAGGCCTGTATCGAGGATAGCTACGGTGATTCCTGAACCTCTGGCACCCGCGTCCCAAGACAGATCGGCTCCAATGACATCTGGATAGTCTGTTGAGGGTACTCCCCCGGCTTTTTCGACGATGTGGTTGGGAGTGATGGCGGTGATGTTGGAGTCCGCGAGCAAAGCGGCTTTGCTGGCTGCGGTGAGGTTTGCTGCGACTCCGTTGATAATGTTCAGCCGGGAGGTGACCTGGCCGCCATGTTGTACTACCAGATGGACGACGGCTTCGGTGCTCTGCCCTTGGACGATAAAGGACTGCGTTGGCGCTGCTGCCCCGAAGGGCGTTGCCGCAGACCCGGTCAGACCGAAAATCAGGAGAAGCGCGAGGACCAGTGCGATGAGGCGTTGATGGATTGGCCGTTGGGCATTCATGTTACATCTCCTTGACTTCCCAGAACTCTTTTGTTGCGTGGCGTTGATGTTTTGCGGTTGTGTGGTGTTGTGCGGTTGCGTTGAAGCGACTGCGTGGCTGTGAAGTAACTGCGATGGGGCTGCAAAGAAGCGGTGATGCGGCTGCGGCGGGCTGCGATGCGCTGTGATGAGCTGCGGTGCTGGCTGCGAAGGGCTGCGATGCGCTTCAGTGTACTGCGGTGCGGCTGCGATGCTGGCTGCAATGTTCGCGGTGATGCGCTGCGATGCGGTAGCGACGAGCGGCGGTGCAGGCTGCGGTGCGCGGTGATGCGGCTGCGGTGCGGCTTCGATGCGGCGGTGAAGATGTTATGGTGCGGCTGCGATGAAGGCTGTAGTGGGGTTGTGAAGGTGCTTCAATGCAACTGCTGGCGGTGATGTGCTGCGATGTAGCGGCGATGGGCAACAAAAAAGGCCTGATGGTGTCGACCAGGCCCGCCGTGGTTCTGCTTCTTCGGAGTTGCTTCGGTGAGTTCTTCGATGTGGGTGCGTTGAGCGTCTTCGGCGGCCTGGCAGTCGTAGCTCCGGCTGGAGCGTTAGACCCATGGCTTTGCGCCCCCGGCTTTCACCGGGTTTGCCTTTATCGGTTTGCAATGATAGTTTACCCGATGCCGCGCCCCGAGTCAACCGATTTTGGTACTTTGCCACTTTACAGAGTCGTTAAGTGGCCTGCCGCGGTTCGCGCGCCAAAACCCGCTCCACCTGCGCCCGGGTGGGGATATACCATTGCTCGGCTTTCGCTGCCGCGGCGGCCGCCGCGACGCGCATGCGCTTCTCCGGCGGCGCGTCTTGCGCCAGCAACGCGGCATATACCCCGTGGAATACATCTCCGCAGCCGGTGGTGTCCACTACCGGTACCGCGAACGCCGGTTGATGCTGCACCGCGCCGTCTGCCGCGCGCCACCAGCAGCCCTGCGCCCCAC
>DATCUC010000451.1:0-7638 GCA_036567625.1 Anaerolineaceae bacterium
CAGCCGGTGAGCGTGGGGCAGGCGCAGCGCAGTTTTCAGGGCGGCATCATCATCTTACTGCTGTACGGGTTTGCGTTGGGCCGGGATACCCAATCCGGCTACGGGCTGGCGTTCGCTTTTCTGCTGCTGGGCGTGCTGGCGATGGCCTTTGCGCGCATCAGCGCGGTGAGCGACCTGCGCGGTGGGCACGCGGGCAAATTCTCACGGGATTGGATTGCCGGAATCAGTGGCACAGCCCTGCTGATGGTAACCATCGGGATAGGCAGCGGGGTGCTGCTGGGCGCGCCGCTGGAGTGGGGGCTGAAAGCCGTCTTGGGGCTGGTGATGGGCGCGCTGGCAATCGTGATGGTGGTGCTGGCTTACCCGATCACCTGGCTGATGAGCTGGCTGGTTCCGCTGCTGGCCCGGCTGCTGACGGAAAAACCGACCATCCAGCTACTGGATGATATCAAGGCCTGGATGGAACGCATCAGCAACCGCCCCCCGGTCTTTAGCCCGGAGTTGATGGAAATCTTCACCGCCAGCCGGATTGGTCTGCGGCTGCTGGCAGTGGCGGCGGTGATCCTGATTGTACTGCTGGCGCTGCGCTTCCGGCCCCTGTGGCGGCCAGCGGAAATCAGCGAAGAAACGGCCAACCTGCAGACTGATTTCCGCTGGCCGTGGCAGCGGCGCGGAGGTAAGCCCCTGCTGGCGGCATTCCCCGGCGCGCGACGCTGGCTGGCCGCGGCGCATATCCGCCGGATTTACGCCGACCTGATGGAGTTATTCAAGAAGATGCACCACGAGCGGCCGGATGGCGTCACCCCACACGAATTTCTGCCGCAAATGCAGCTCGCGCTGCCCGATAACGGCGCCGAGCTGGACACGATCACCGCGGCCTACGAGCGCGTGCGCTACGGGCAGTTCCCGGAAACGCTAGAAGAGGTACAGGCGGTACAGCGCGCCTGGGAGGCCGTGCGCGATGCCGGAAAGCGCTATATCGCCGTCCAGCGCGCAAAGGCCAGAAAAAAAGACACCGGCGGTTGAGTTCCGCCGGTGTGAGAAGGTCAGGCCATCGCCTTGAGAATGCGGGCGATATGTTTTGCGCCTTTCAGATACAGATCCAGGCGAATATTCTCATTTGGCGCGTGCGCCCCGGATCCAGGATAGCCCACCCCGGCGGTGACGATGGGAATGTGCAGCGCTTCGGTGAACAGGTGGTTCGGCCCGGAGCCGCCGGTCATCGGCACCACCTGCATCGGCATTCCGTAGACATCCGTGGCGGCATTGACCACCATGTGGACAAAGGGATCATCCGGGTCGGTGCGGTCTGGGGCCTCACCGCCCAGGAACTTGATCTGCACATCCTCGAAGCCGTGGCGGTCGAGGTGCGCGCGCAGGAGTTCGAGCGTGCGCTGCGGGGTCTGGTCGGGCACCAGGCGGAAATCGACCTTGGCGCTGGCGCGCGCCGGCTGCACCGTCTTTGAGCCGGGGCCCTGGTAGCCGGAGGTAAGCCCGCAGATGGTGCAGGTGGGCTGGAAGACTTCTTCCAGGCGTAGATCCACGCCGCCGGTCAGCCCTTTGAGAAAGCCTTTCAAGCCGTAACGGGTCATATACTCGTCGGCGGTTTCGGGCAGGCGTTCCATGAGTTCGCGGTCGCGAGTGCTGGGCGGGCGCACATCATCATAATAGCCATCGATGAGAATGCGCTCTTCCGGGCCTTTGAGGGTGTTCAGCGCCCACACCAGCCGCCAGGCAGCATTGGGAAAGATCGAACCACCCAGCCCGGAGTGTACGTCCTGGCTGGCGGTTTCGACGCTCAATTCCACATAGCAGATTCCGCGCAGCCCCAGGTACTGCACCGGCTGCTCGCGGTGGTCGACGCCGCCAAATTCCCAGACACAGCCATCGGCGGTCATCAAATCACTATGCTGGCTGACAAAATCTTTCAGGTGCACGCTGCTGGTTTCTTCTTCGCCCTCGATCACGAACTTAACCGTGCAGGGTAAATCGCCTTCTTCGGCCAGCAGGGCATCGATGGCGAACAGGCGGCTGGTGATATGCCCCTTATCGTCGCTGACGCCGCGCGCAAATAACTTTCCATCTTTGATGGTGGGTACAAAGGGCGGGTTATCCCACAATTCCAGCGGCTCGGCCGGCTGCACATCATAATGGTTGTAAAACAGCAGGGTCTTATCACCGCGGCCCTTGCGCTCGGCAAAAACGACCGGCGCGCCGCCGGTGGCGTAGATGCTGGCGGTAAAACCGCGCTTGCGCAGCATTTGAGCCACCAGATCCGCGCATTCCTGCAATCCCCAATTCTGCGCTGAGACGCTGGGCTGAGCGCACAACTGTGACAGTTCGCGGATATTTTCATCCAGATGATCATCCAGGTAACGATCGATTCCCTCAAATGACGCCATGCTCTCCTCCTTTTTTACCCATTCGACAAGAATTGAAAGATGCCCGCGCCGCCATAGGCAAACAACAGCATTTTACAGATTTTCCCCAGCGAGCAGTAAAACAAGAATTTCACCACCGGGATGCGGTGCGCCCCGGCGATGATGCCGGCCACGTCAAACAGCGGATTTGGTACCAGCGCCAGGATAAAGATCGTCGCCGGGCCGTAGCGCCGCATCCAGTTTTCGATGCGCTCGTACCAGCCGGCTTTTTGCACCACCGGCTGGCCGCTGAAACCGGTCAAATAGCCGGTTAATTCCCCAACGGCGGAACCCAACCCGAGAACCACTGCCACCCAGAACGGGCTGAAGGATGGATTTGCGCCCATCACCGACGCCAACGCTACCCCGGGCAGCGGCAAAATCAGCGTGGCATTGGTGAGCACCGCCAGCAAAAACAGCACCGGGTAGCCCACCACGCGAATGTGCACGAACCGCTCGCGAAAGACGAACAGCGAGATGGTAAGGACGATGACAAACAGCAGAATCAGGATACGCGCAAGGTTCTGGCGTAAACCCGATTTCATCGATTAGCCCTGGGCCTGGTCTTTTTCCAGCAGCGCTTCGATGCGCGCGATGACCATATCCATTGCCACAACATTCAGGCCGCCTTCAGGAATGATCACATCGGCATAGCGTTTGGATGGCTCGACAAACTCCAGGTGCATCGGGCGCACAGTGCTCAGGTACTGTTCAATCACGCGCTCGGTAGTGCGCCCGCGTTCGGCAATATCGCGCTGTAAGCGGCGGATAAATCGAATATCCGCGTCAGTATCGACAAAGATTTTGACATCCATCATCTCGCGCAGCACCGGCTCACCAAAAATAAGGATGCCTTCCACCAATATGACCCGTTGTGGTTCGACGTGCACGGTTCTATCGGTGCGTGAGTGAGTGGTGAAATCATATACAGGCAGATCAACCGCTTCCCACTGCTTGAGCTTCCGAATGTGCTCGATCATCAGCTCAGTTTCCAGCGAATTGGGGTGATCGAAGTTTACCTGGATGCGCTGCGCGAGGGGCAGATGACCCAATTCGCGGTAGTATGCATCGTGCGGCAAAAATGCGATGCGGTGGCTGCCAACCCGCTGCAGGATGACATTGGCCACCGTGGTTTTTCCAGAACCGGATCCACCGGCAATTCCAATTACGATGGGGGTCTCAATTGGGGGCATAGAAAAATTATACTCGATTCTGCGCCGCTGAATTGATAGTAAAATGAGGGTGATTAAATAAAAGGAGCCACCAAAGGGGCTCGAACCCTTGACCTAGCGTTTACGAAACGCTCGCTCTGCCAACTGAGCTATGGTGGCGTGGTCGAAATTATAATGGAACTACTGCGAAAAGGCAAGAAGAAACCCCTATCAGGCGGAGGATTCCCTCAATGACGCTGCGCGTGGCCATGCTTTCCTACCATACCTGCCCGCTGGCGGTGCTGGGCGGCAAAGATACCGGCGGCATGAACGTGTACGTACGCGAGCTGACGCGTCACCTGGGCGCGGCCGGGGTGCACGTGGATGTCTTCACCCGCTCGCAGGATGAGCACGTGCCGCACGTGCTGCACGATCTGGGCTACGGCAACCGCGTGGTGCACATTCCGGCCGGGCCGGAAATCCCGCTGCCCAAGCAGGAACTGGCCGAATACCTGCCGGAATTTATCGCCAATATCCTGACCTTCGCTCAGGAAAAGCGTTTGCAGTACGATGTGATCCACAGCCATTACTGGATGTCGGGCGTGGCGGCCCAAGCGCTCAAGCAGGCCTGGAACGCGCCGGTGGTGCACATGTTCCACACGCTGGGGCAGATGAAAAACCGCGTGGCGCGCAGCAGCGCGGAGCAAGAAGGCGAATACCGGGTGGAAGGCGAGCGCCAGGTGCTGCGCAACGCGGATGCGCTGATTGTTGCCACGCTGGCGGAGAAGTCGCAACTGCAGTTTCTCTACAACGCCAGCGCGCGCAAGATGACAGTCATTCCGCCGGGCGTGGATACCACCCGCTTTTATCCCATCCCGCATGACGAGGCCCGCGCGGTGATCGGCATCCCGTCTGATGACGAAATGATCCTCTTTGTCGGGCGGATTGAGCCACTCAAAGGCGTGGACACGCTGATCCGCGCGGTGGCGCACATGCACGAAACCGGGGTGTTGCAGCGCTACCCGCATTACCTTTCCATCATTGGCGGCGACCCGGAAGCGACCCCTGAAAAAATGAACCAGGAAATGGTGCGCCTGCAGCGCATGTGCCGCGAACTGGGGATCGGCGATATGGTGGTGTTCCACGGCAAGCGCGGGCAGGATGCGCTGCCCTATTATTACTCGGCCGCAAGTATGCTGGTGGTGCCCTCGCATTACGAATCCTTTGGCATGGTGGCGCTGGAAGCCATGGCCTGCGGAACCCCGGTGGTAGCCTCGCAGGTGGGCGGACTGGCCTTTCTGGTGCAAGACGGCGTCACCGGGTTTGTGGTACCGGATGGCGAACCGGATATTCTTGGCGACCGGCTGACGCGGCTGATCAGCGACCCGGTACTGCGCGATCGCATGGGCGCGGATGCTGCCCGGTATGCGCAGGGGTATGCCTGGAAAAACATTGCCGCGCAGGTGACCCAGGTTTACAACAAGGTCCTGGAAAAGCACGCCCGCCCGCAGCCGGCTGACTGACCGGCTCAGGTTGCGCTCAGGATCAGCACCGAAACCGCGAACATCAGGCAAAAGGCCAGCGCCGGGGCCATGCTCAGCCGGTCGAGGCGGCGGTCGGTGCGAAACAAGATCCACCAGATGATCCACAGCGCCGCGGCAACAGCCAGATACCCGGCGATCTGGTAACCTTGCAGGAAAAGCGGCTGCCAGGTGATCAATGCATCGCGTTCATCGAGTAAAAGCTGCGCGCCCCAGGAGATCAAGAAGGTCAGCGCGTAGAACTTGGCGCCGAGGGGCAAATGCCGGCGCCAGAGACGGGTTACCGTCAATGTTACCAGGATCAGCGCCAGCACCGAACTGACATCATTGCTTTGCGTGGCAGAAAGAATATGGCTGAGGCGGATGGACGACCAGGCGGTGATGCCGCCCACCATGCCGTACCAGGCCCGGTAATTGTCGGGGATGCGCAGCAGCAGCGAATGCTCCAGGCAGTAGACGGAGATGGCAATCAGCACCAGGGCGTAAATGAGCAGCCCGGGCCGCCCGGCGCGTGCCTGAATCGGGCCAACCAGCAGCAGGGCAAACGTGTACAGCAGGTAGAGCATTATCGCGGCGAGAATGCCGTCAAACAACTTGCTTCCCAGGTCCTGTCGCCAGTTCATTGGTTGCCCTGCCCTTCTGTTTCTGATGAATGGCCGCCGCGGTCAAATCCGCGCCCACGCTGGATGGCGCGGTCGCCAAATCGCGCGCGCAGGCCGTCGAGCACTTCTTGCACCTTGCGGTCTTTCTCGGTTTGCGTATCCCATAGGCCCGGCTGGTGCGCGCGCAAGCCCAGGCCGCTGACCCCCACGCCCAGCAGGCGCACTGCCAGCCCAGGCATCCACAAATTGTGGAACAACTCCAGCGCCACGCGGTAAATCACTTCGTCGTGATCGGTGGGTTGGGCGAGCGAGTGCTGCCGGGTGGGGGTGGTAAAATCCGGCCAGCGCAGCTTGAGGCGCACGGTACTGCCCGAGTACCCTTCCTGGCGCAGCCGCAGCCCCACCTGTTCGGTCATACGCCACAGATAGCCTTCGAGGGTTTCCTGGTCGGCGATGTCGTGCTCAAAGGTAATCTCCTGGCTGATCGACTTCACCGCATGTTCGACCACCACTTTGCGGTCATCGATACCGCGCGCGCGCTGGCCCAAATCATAGCCCATGCGGCCAAACAGGCTGCGCAGCGCGCGGTCGGGCAGCGCGGCAATATCCCCAACGGTATGGATGCCCAACCCGGCCAGCCGCGCCGCCGATTTTGGACCAATGCCCCACAGCGCTTCGGCGGGCAGCGGCTTCAGAAAGGCAGCTTCTTCGCCTGGCAGCACCTCAAAGATGGCGTTAGGGTAGGCTCCAATTCCGCGCCGGCTGGCTTTGCCGTAATCCGTAGCCATTTTTGCGACCAGTTTATTGGTGGCAATCCCCAGCGAACACGGCAGATGCGTTTCGCGGTAGATGCGCTGCTGCAGCGCTCGCGCCAGGTCAAAGCCGGCGCCGGGAAGATCGCTGACGTCGAGAAAGGCTTCGTCGATGGAGATTTGCTCGAGCAGCGGGGTCACATCGCGCAGAATGGCCATTACCTGCTCAGAAGCATGGCGGTAGATGGTGTAGTTGGAAGGCACAATGATCAACTGGGGACAGATGCGCAGCGCGCGCGACATGGGCATTGCCGAATGCACCCCACAGCGGCGCGCCGGGTAGGAGCAAGAAGCCACCACGCCGCGCTCTTCCGGCCGACCGCCGACGGCGAAGGCTTTTCCTACCAAATCGGGCTGGCGCAGTTCTTCTACCGCGCAGAAGAATGCGTCCAGATCGAGGTGTAGGATTTTGCGAGCCGCCATGTTTTTTCCTATACGCAGAAATTTATCAAAGGGACTGATTACCCGGCATCAAGATCGCGCAGCGCCTGTTTTAATTGATCAAAAATTTCTACCTGGGTGGGATCTTCCCCGTAGGCGATGGCCAGGTAATAGGCCATGTAATCCCCAAATTGCAGCGCGGACCAGATTTGCGCCATGCGCCCCTGCCCCGGCGCATCGAAGAAATCAGTGTTCATTCCAGACACCATGCAGGCCTCGCGCGTCATATCCGAGCGCAGCCGGTTGCGCGGGTGCGTGGACGCGCCGCGGATAAACAACACCATCATCTGATCCGGCAGGGCCGGCGGATTGAACAGCCCGGCCAGGCTGTTGTGGTCGGCCTCGGGCAGAAACTCAAACTGCGCCCAGGCTTTGGCAAGCTCGCTGATCTGCCCTTTCCAGCGCCGCGCGACCGGCTCAAGGTGGTCGCTGGATAATATCACCACCCAACGGCCCATCAACTGCCCGGCCATGCGTTTGGCCGGGTTGCGAAACACCGGCGCAACCGCAGAAAAACTCTCGCGCTGCTGACTCAAGACGGCCAAAGATTCTCCCAACTCGCTGCGCGGGTCTGGAAGCAGCCCCAGCCGGTGGAAGGCTGCCAGCAGCAGGCCAAAGCTGTAGCCCACCGCGGCGCGCGGCTGGCCGGCGTGGGCAAACCTCCACAGCGC
>DATCUC010000452.1:0-4790 GCA_036567625.1 Anaerolineaceae bacterium
TTTTTCATTCAAAGATAGGTCGGGTGGATGGGTTGTATCAGTATCCGTGCAAATCAACAGCAATCCGCCAATCTCATGCGCGCTCTTCAATCCAACATTTCTCCATACGCGCCCGAATAAATCGGTTAGAATCAATGCGGAGACGGAAATGGCAATCGAAACCTACCCACCCTTTCCCTGGGAAACGCAGCGTTTGATCTTACGCCCGTTCGAAGAGCGCGACCTGGGCATTTTCTCCGCCTACCGGTCTGACCCCGAGGTGGCGCGCTATCAAAGCTGGGATGCGCCGTTCGACATGAGCCGCGCGCGGGCCTTTTACTCCTGGCTGCAGTCCGTGCGCCCGGGGATGGCGGGCGAGTGGTACCAGTTCGCCGTGGAGTTGAAGGCCACGCGCCAGTTGATCGGCGATTATGTGCTCGGGTTTGCGAAAGAAGGCTCGCAGGCTGAATTTGGGGTAACCTTTTCGCGCGCGGCGCAGGGCAAGGGCTACGCCACGGAGGGCGCGCGCTGCCTGTTCACCCATGCCTTCAACAGTCTGGGACTGCACCGCATTTTTGCCCGGCTCGACGCGCGCAACACGCGCTCGGCGCTGCTGATGGAACGCCTGGGGATGCGCCGCGAGGGGTATATGGTCAAAAGCGAATGGCATAAGGGCGAGTGGACCGACGTGATTTATTACGCCGTGCTGCGCGAAGAATGGCAGGCCTAGTTTAATCTCCGGTAACAGCCGGTCATGGAGGGGAAATGAGTATCGACAATCTGGCACACGCGGCGCAGGCTCCCAGCGCTGAAAATCGCGCGGTCATCCCGGATCAGGATTTCGAAATCATGAAGCTGCTCTACAACCAGTATTGCAGCGGCTGGCGGCATTACGACAGCCATGTCTGGCAGATCCCATCTCTGGCGGTAGCGGTGAACGGCTTTTTGATTGCCCAGGCGTTCAACCAGGATTTAATTGCCATGCAAAGCCTGATCTGGATTGTGCGCGCCATGATGGTCTTTATCGCCGGGCTGTTCACCTTTGTTCTGCTGATTGCGCTGGTTAAACACCGCCTGCACCAGCGCGCCAAAGATAAAAACATCGCGCGGATTGAGAACATGATGCCCAAAGAATACCGCACCTTAATGTATAACTTCCGCGATCCGGCCGTGATGCAAGAAGTGGAGCCCCACGCGATGTTTTTGGAGCGCTGGCTGGCGCCGGCCTACACCAATCACTGGCTGATGTGGGTGATGGTTCTCACCGTGGCGACCGATGTGATTATCGTGGCCGGGATCATCGCCCGGCTGTGGTAAGCCGGTTTCGCGCCGCTTGTGTATCTGCTGCCCTTCAAGGATAATACTGCTATGCCCGCTTACCCCACCAACCTGACCCTTCCTCATGGACATCTCGACTTCCCGGTCTATTTGCCGGATGCCACGCAGGGCGTGGTGCGCGCGGTGGACGCGGTGGACCTGGAAGGCTGCGGCATCCAGGCGGTGGTGATGAATACCTTTCACCTGATGCAGCGGCCCGGTTCCAGCACTATCCAGGCGCTGGGCGGTCTGCACCGCATGAGCGGCTGGCGCGGGCCGATCATAACCGACTCGGGCGGGTTTCAGGCGTATTCGCTGATCCACCAGAACCCCAAGTTCGGCAGCCTGAGTGACCGCGGCATTTCCTTTCAGCCGGAGGGCGCGGAGCGCAAATATCAGCTCACTCCAGAGAAGACGGTGCAGTTGCAGCTTGGCTACGGTACCGACGTGGTCATTTGCCTGGACGACTGCACCCACGTCAGCGCCGCGCGCGAAGACCAGGAGCTGGCGGTCAAACGCACCGTGGCCTGGGCCAGGCGCGGAAAGGCCGAGTTCGAGCGCATCACCAAAGGCAAGCGCTATGCCGAAGGCCAGCGTCCCCTGATCTTTGGCGTGATCCAGGGCGGCGGTTACCTGGACTTGCGCCGCCAATGCGCCGAGCAGTTGCTGGAGATTGGTTTTGACGGCTTTGGCTACGGCGGCTGGCCGCTGGATGAAGATGGCAACCTGCTGGCCGAAATCTTTGCCTACATGCGCGAAGTAGTCCCGGCGCAGTATCCGCTGCACGCGCTGGGCGTGGGCCATCCCAAGAACGTGCTTGCCTGTTACGACATGGGTTACGGCATTTTTGATTCGGCCATGCCCACCCGCGACGCGCGCCACGGGCGGCTGTACGCTTTCACTCGTCCGGCGGACGGAACAGACCAGGGCCTGGGCGGCGCCGGTTGGCTGGATTATGTCTATCTGAATGAAGAGCGCAGCATCCGCGCCGCCGGACCGATTGACCCGTTTTGCGACTGCCTGACCTGCACGCGCTACTCGCGCGGCTATCTTTACCACCTGTTTAAGACGAACGACACGCTGTTCTTCCGCCTGGCGACCATTCACAACCTGCGCTTTATGACCCGCCTGACGGCGCGCATCCGCGCCCGCAGCCTGGAATAGCGATGGACGAATTAGACCGGCTGGTTGCGGCCGTGCGCGAGAACCCGAAATACCGCGAAATCAGCGAGAGCCTGGTGCGGCGCGTTGGCGCGCAGGAACTGGCCAATACGCGCAGTTGGAAAGATGCGGTCAAGGCCACGCGCAGCAAGCTGCACCAGGTTGGCGGAGCCTACCAGGAGGGCGGCATTCGCTACCCGGCCTGGATTGAGGCCCTGGAGAGCCTGCCGCGCGATCTGCATCACCCGGAATCGATGGATTTCTGCCGCCGGATGATGGCGGCGCACGCCTCAACCAAAGAGCGGCTGCCCCTGCTGGACAGCTTCTACATGGAAACGCTGGCTGCCGCGGCGCCCCTGCATTCGCTGCTGGATGTGGCCTGCGGGTTGAACCCGCTGGCCCTGGCCTGGATGCCTGCCGCCGCCGACATGGAATATTACGCCTGCGATATTTATGAAGACATGGTGGATTTCCTCAACCGTTTCTTTGTCCATTTTGGGGTAACCGGCCGAGCCTGGGTATGTGACCTGACCGCGGAGATCCCGGCGCAGCCGGCGCAGGTGGCCCTGGCGCTGAAAACGATCCCCTGCCTGGAGCAATTGGATAAGCGCATCGGCCCGCGCCTGTTGGAGGGTCTGCCGGCAGATATGCTGCTGGTCAGCTTCCCCGCGCGCAGCCTGGGCGGCCGCGGCAAAGGCATGCCGGAGTTCTACGCGGCCCATTTTCAGGAGCTGGTCGAAGGGCAAGATTGGCAGGTACAGCGCTTTTTGTTCTCAACGGAATTGGCGTTTGCCGTACAGAAACCGGCGCGCTAACTTCCGTCGAAGCGTACCGGGCAGGCAGCCCCGGCGTGGTTGCGCCGCGGGGTTCGGTGATATCATTACCTCATGACGGATGACCTCGACCGGCTGGTGACCGAACTGCTCGAATCCAAAAAATATCGCGACGCGCGCCTGCCTGCGGAAACCGTGCGCGATCTGCTCGAGCAGGAACTGCCGCACTACCGCAGCCGCAAAGACGCGCTCGAAGCAGTGCGCAAAAAGCTGCACAATATCGTCGCGCCCTACCTGGGTGACCCGGACTACGCCGCCGCCGCGCAGGATCTGACCGATGCCGCGGCGCAGGGAACGCTGCGCGAGGCCTGCCTGCGCATCCTCGGCGCGCACGCGTCTACCCGCGAGCGCATCCCCATTCTGGAAGCGTTCTACGCGCGCCTGTTCGCCGTCACCGGGCAGCCGCGGGTGATCCTCGACCTGGCCTGCGCGCTGCACCCGTTTTCCTTCCCCTGGATGGGTTTGCCCGCGGATACGCGGTATTATGCCTATGATATTCATGCGCCGCGGCTGGAGTTGATCAATCATTTCTTTGGCCTGCTGGGACTGCCGCGGTTGGCGATTCAGCAGGATATCCTGGTCGACCCACCGCAGGTAGAAGCAGACGTGGCCTTCTTCTTCAAGGAGGCGCATCGCTTTGAGCAGCGCCAGCGCGGCAGCAGCCGCAAAATGCTGTGCGCGGTTCCCGCGCGCTGGCTGCTGGTTTCGCTGCCCACCAGCAGCCTGAACGGCCGGTATAACCTGCTCGAACGCCAGCGCGCGCTGGTGGCGAGCATTGTCGAAAACGAGCCGTGGCCGGTGCGCGAGCTGCTGTTTGAGCAGGAGGTGGTATTCTGCATTCAGAAGGGCGTGACATAGGTGGCGAAGAAACGCGCCGCTCCACCCGCCCCAGAAGATTCGCTCCAGCGCTACCGCGCGCTGCTGGGCGAAGGTGAATTTACGCGCCTGCTGGCGGCGCTGGCCGTGCCGCTGCCCCAGGCGCTGCGCGCCAACCCGCTCAAGGTGAACCCGGCGGCGGCCATTCGCGCCTGGCAGGCGCGTTACGGCTGGCAAACGCAGCCGGTGCCGTTCTGCTCGACCGGCTGGCAGGTGCTGGAAGCGCAAACTACTCCCAGCGCGACGATTGAATTCCGCCTGGGGCAGTATTACATCCAGGACGCGGCCTCTATGCTGCCCGCGGAACTGTTCGATTTTGCCGGGCTGGACGCGCCGCTAATCCTTGATATGGCCGCCGCGCCGGGCGGGAAAACCACGCACCTGATCAGCCGCGCCGGTGACCGCGGCCTGACCCTGGCCAATGACAGCGCGCCAGGGCGGATTGCTGCGCTGCGCGGCGTGCTGCGCGACTGGGGCGCGGTCAATGCCGCCGTCACCGCTTATCCCGGAGAACGCCTGGGCGGCTGGTTTCCCGAGACCTTTGACCGCGTGCTGTTGGATGCGCCGTGCAGCATGGATCACTTGCGGCCTGGGGCAGGCGGCGCGCGCCGTCCGGCCAGCCTG
>DATCUC010000453.1:0-13445 GCA_036567625.1 Anaerolineaceae bacterium
TCGAAGATTTGCATTTTCAACCGGCCGTTTATCAACTGCAGCGTGTCGCCTTCCACGCCTTGCGGGGCGGCAACGATCTCCAGCAGCAGAGAAACGCCTTTCCCGCGCTGCAAATTGCCCAGTACCAGCGGGCTTTCGGGCTGGAGCGCGCCGACATCCGGCTGCAGCCGGAAGGCATATCGCAGCGCCAGGTTGGCGTCAGTGTTGAATTCCAGCGTCACCCCACGGGCATACACTGCGCCCGAAAGGCGCATGATCTGCTCCAGCACTTCACCCAGGTTTTTCGTCGAGCGTACGAACATGGTACTGCCGCCACTGATCCCGGTCAACTTATCGAGGAAGGTATCATTCCACTCGTGACCAATCCCCAGCGCGCTCATGCCGATGCCGTCCAGGCTGGCAGTTTCGGCCAGCGCCAGGCAGGCGTCTTCATCGCCGTAGGTTTGCCCATCCGTAAGCAGGATCAACTGGCGGATTCCAGCTTCGCTGTGAGCGCTGCGCAATTGTTCCACGCCCAGCGCCAGCCCCTGGTAAATTTCTGTACCGCCGCCGGTTTGCAGCGCGTAGACGCGCGATTCCATCTTTTGGAATGCCGAGACCCGCGTTGGCGGCACAACCACATCCGCGCGGTCGCTGAAGCTGACGATGGAGACCAGGTCAACCGGCTTACACTGGCGTAGGGCCTGGGTAAGGTTGGCCTTGACCATATCCATGCGCTCACCCTGCATCGAAGTAGAGCGATCGACGACAAAGCAAATATGCGCGGGGATCGTGGATGTCCGCGCCGGATCAGCGGTACAGTTTACTTCGAGCAGCACGTAAAACAACTGCGGCTCCAGCAGCCGTGCGGCGCTGGCGCGGCTGGTGCGCACGTGCATTGCCACAGACGGCTGCGCCATCAGCCCATCGGGCAGCGAGGCATCGTATTCCGCGCGCCGCCGCGGGTTGGCCAGCACCTCATAGGCTTCTTGAACGCGCAAAAACCATTCTGTCCGCGCCGATTCCTGAACAGCATCCGGGTGCGTGCGCCGGGCAGCTTGAAAATAGGCGCTGCGAATTTCATCCGGCGTCGCATCAATGGAAAGCCCCAGTGCTGCGTAGTAATCGACTGCCATTTTAATGATTTACCTCGGGTATTTTACCAATATAACGCTGATATTGTCCGGCCCACCCTCGTTATTGGCAGCCTCCACCAGTCGCCGGCAAGCCTCGTCGACAGAAGCGCTCTTCTGAACAATTTGGAAGATCTCGCTTTCTGGAACTACCCCCCATAGACCGTCGCTGCATAACATCAGGTAGCCCGGGTGCGGAAATTCGTGACTGTGAATATCTGGGTGCAGCGGGTCTACCTGGCCAATTGCCCGGTACAGAACATTGCGGTGCGGGTAAACGCGCGCTTCTTCTTCAGAAAGCTCGCCCAGTTCGATCAAGCGCTGCACAAGCGAATGATCCTGGGTGATGGCGTGAATGCTACCGGCCACGCTAAAAAGATAAGCGCGGCTGTCGCCGACGTGAGCAATGATGATCTGGCTGCCCAGGGCCAGGGCAACCGTGAGCGTGGTTCCACCGCCCGGCGCTTTGCTGGTCACAGCGCGCTGCGCGGCAGCCACGCCGCTCGCCAAGATCTCCTGCAGGCTGGTTTCCTGACCATCCATTCCGCCGCCGGTGAACAGCCCGTGTAGTTGGGTGAGCAGGGTGTCGGCCATCACCCGCGCGGCAACCGCGCTGGCAACTTCGCCATGTTCGTGGCCGCCCATACCGTCGGCAATGATGAACAGGCCGGCCGGGATGGCCTGATCGCCGCCGGACAGCAAGGAGTTCAGCACAAAAATGGTGTCTTCGTTATGATCGCGCTGCATGCCCACGGATTGGGCGCAGCCGACAATATACTGCGCAGGTTGGATCGGTGCGTCCAGCCGGGTGACAGCCTTTAGCTGTTCTTCGCTTAATGGGGCGGTGCGAATGTCTTCAGCGGATGACCTGCGAGGGGTAGTCTTGTTGCGTCGAAACAGCCTGTCAAAAAATCCGGTCACGTATCCTCCTGCACAATCTTCTTGCAGCTAACTCACAGCTCGAACGCGTAAAGATTGTGGTCGGTCGAGCCAAAATACAATGTGTCATTATACACGACTGGAGTTCCGGTGATGGCGCCGCCCGTCATGTACTTCCAGCGCAGACGACCGGTGCGGTAATCCAGCGCGTAGAGGTAGCCATCCGCCGAACCGCAGTAGACCGTATCTTTCCAAATCAACGGCGAACCGCTGACCTGGTGGTCCGTCTTGAAGCGCCAGATTTCGCGCGCGCTACCGGCGTCTACGCAGTAAATATTACCGTCCGCCGACCCGGCGATAACGCCGGTTTCCGTGCGGCAGGGCGAACTGATCGAGCCTTTCCCCATGCGGAAGCGCCAGATAGCCCAGCCGGAACGCGCGTCAAGCGCATATAACTGCGAATCGAGCCCGCAGAAATAGACTGTATCATGGTCAACCAGCGGCGATGAGACAATACCACGCTTGGTGTTGAACTTCCACTTCGTTTGCCCGCGAAAGTCCAGGCAGTGAAATTCGCCTTCGTCGTTGCCAAAGTAGAGAAAATCTTTCGTCACAAATGGCGATGAGCGGATCATCCCGCCGGTTTCCACGCGCCACAAACGCCGCGCGGCCACGAGATTGACCGCGTACAGGTAATGGTCATCGCAGCCAAAAAAGACATGCCCTTCGGCGACGCGCGGGGAAGAACGCACCGGGCCGTCGGTCTGGTAGGCCCAGATCATCTGCCCGCTTTTGGCCGCAATCGCATACACATGCGCATCCTCAGAGCCAACATACAAGACACCATCGGCCAACGCTGGCCGGCTGACGATACCACCGCTGGTAGCATACTTCCAGACAAACCCGCCGCTCTGCGCATCCACCGCGTAGAGGTTATTATCGAGCGCGCCGACGTAGACCACGTTGTTCTCGCAGACTACCGAACCGCGTATTTCATCTTCGCAGGCATATATCCACTTTGGCCGGATGCTGGATTCAGACGGCGCCACCTGCATGGTGCGGATGTCCACCCGGTCGAGCGCGCCGGTTTTGCGCGCCACGGCCATTAATGCATCTTTCATCGCCTGAGCCGAGGGGAAGCGGTCGTTGGGGTTATACATCAGTGCTGTGTTTACGATCGCTTCCAGGTCTGGCGAAATACTGGCATTGATTTGCCGGATCGGCCGTTCCGCAAAGGTAAACGGCGCTTCCAGGCGGGGATCATGCCGGGTAAGCAAATGGTGCATCGTCGCACCCAGAGCGTACAGGTCGGCTTGCATGGTGGCTTCACCGCGATACTGCTCCGGCGGCGAATAGCCCTCCGTGCCCACCATCGTGCCGCGCTGCCCTTCGCGGAAGATCTTGGCAATGCCAAAATCTACCATCACCACGTGATTATTCTGATTGATCATCACGTTGGACGGCTTCATATCGCGGAAGATGATCGGCTCAGGTTTGTGGGTATGCAAGAACTGCAGTAGATCCAGTATCTCAATTGACCAGGCGATCACCTGGTCTTCTGGAAAGAACTGCGAAGTATCCGTCAGCAAGGCTTCCAGGTCTTTGCCGTGGATATATTCGAGCACCAGGTACGAGCGTTCTTCGTGAGTAAAATAATCGAAGATTTTGGGGATCGCCGGATGCGACAGCGTCGCCAGGATATTTGCCTCGCGCTCGAAAGTCTGCACGATACTGGCGCGCACAGCCGGATCTGGCGCTGCGTTAATCATTTCCTTGACTGCCACCAGCTTGACTACGTTTGGGAAATGCAAATCGCGCGCGCGGTACACCGATCCCATGCCGCCGACACCGATAATATCTTGAATCAGGTACCGGTTCACCAGCGTGGAACCACGCTGAAGCTGTTGGGACGGCCCGGATGATCCTGAAGAAAAATCTTGGGTAATGTTATGTGTGTCCAGAACGCTTCTCCGGGGGAATGATGAACATGAAGAGAGGCCGGGAACGCTGGCCAGAAATATAGTTAGATTATAAGCTGTGAAAGAATTGAATACAACGCAAAATCCTTCCACCCACCTTACACTCGCTTAATAATTTCGCAACGCACCGGTCATGCGGTAAGAACCGGTGGAGCATCCCAGGCAGTTAGGTGGAATCAGGACAAACTGCGCCAAAAGAGTGACGAAAGCCCAGGGAGAGAAAACATCTGTTACTAGACTGGTGCCTTCCGCAGGGCTACAATAATTATGGAAGTGCGTTTCACCTGACATTGCGCCGGGCGGGGCCCTTCCTTTTTCCGTCTATGCGCCAATTATTCATTCCTTAAGGAGCCAGTATGTTTGATGATTTTGCCGGGGCAGCAGCCTTTATGCGCGACAATCATGTGCGCATGGTGGACCTCAAGTTCAGCGACCTGTGGGGTCGCTGGCATCACGTGACCCTGTCGGCCAGCCAGTTCACTGCGGACGTCATGACCAGCGGGATCGGCTTTGATGGTTCCAGCGTCGGCTTCAAAAACGTACGCGCCGGGGATATGGCCCTCATCCCCGACCTCTCCACCGGGTTTCTGGACCCATTTTGGGATGTGCCCACCCTGAGCTTTATCTGCAATACGGTTGAAGCGGACACCAAGCAGTTATTTGGCGGCGACCCGCGCGAGGTTGTGCGCCGGGCCGAGGCTTTCCTGGTAGACAACCGCATTGCCGAAAGCAGCCTGTGGGGACCGGAATTTGAATTTTATGTTTTCAGCGACGTAGCCATCGAAAACGGGGTCAACGTTGCCAGCTACCGCGTCGATTCGGTCGAAGCCGCGTGGAACTGCGCCTCCGGCGGCGGCCAGGGGCATTATATTCCCCTGCATGGCGGCTACCACGCTATCCCTCCGTCTGACCAGTTATTCAACCTGCGCACGCGCATGTCGCTGGTGCTGGAAGATTCGATGCGCATCCCGGTCAAGTACCATCACCATGAGGTAGGCGGGCCGGGCCAGTGCGAGATCGAAACACCGCTGATGGACATCCTGGCCGCGGCGGATGCGTGCATGACGATCAAGTATGTGACCAAAAACGTCGCCAAGCAGGCCGGTCAAACGGTTACCTTCCTGCCCAAACCATTGTTCGGCGAAGCCGGCAGCGGCATGCATTTCCACCAGCAGTTGTTCAACGGCGACACCAACCTTTTCTATGATGCCGCCGGGCCAAATTTGCTCAGCCAGACCGCGCTGTGGTACATCGGCGGGCTGCTGACGCATGCCGCGGCGATCCTGGCCTTTACCAACCCATCCACCAATTCCTACCGGCGGCTGGTGCCCGGGTTTGAAGCGCCGATCAATGCCTTTTTCTCCAAGGGCAACCGCAGCGCCGCCATCCGCGTGCCCAAGTACGCCACGGAGCCGAACGAAGTGCGCTTCGAATTCCGCCCGCCGGATGCCACCTGCAACCCGTACCTGGCGATGGCCGCGATGCTGATGGCCGGAATTGACGGCATTCGCAAGCAGATCGACCCCACCGCCGCCGGGTTCGGGCCGATCGACGAGGATGTGTTCTCGTGGTCCGAAGAGCGCCGGGCAACGATCAAGAGCCTGCCAACCTCACTGGAAGGCGCGCTGCAAGCGTTAAAGGCGGATCACCAGTTCTTGCTGGAAGGCGAAGTGTTCAGCGAGGAGATGATCGCGAGCTGGATGAAGCGCAAGACGGAAGAGGACTACAAGGTCCGTTCCCGCCCGCACCCGTACGAAGTGGAAATGTATTTCGATCTGTAAGAATAGCACCGGCCTCGTTCCTGATGGAGCGAGGCCGGTTTCAAAAAATTGCGCCCCTTAATCTTCCATTTTGCACAGCGCGCGGAGATAGTGCCAGTTGTAGATGCCGTAATGATGCCCATCCTGCCACTCGATCATCATCGCGTAGGATCCGACTGCCTCAACTTTGACGACGCGCGTGGCGGGTGAATCGGGCAGGTTCGCCTCATATACCGCCGGGTCAGGTTCTGAGCTCATATTCTCATGCCCACCGCGGCAGGATGCGCACGGGCAGGCAGCGCGCAGCAGTTTGAATGGATAAGTGCACACTTCGCCATCACTCCAGGTGATGGTCATTTCACCGGTCTGGCGGTTGGCGGTAATATTGGTTGGCGATGCAGTCATATTTTCCTCTTTTGCGTTATTCCGGCGTTGGCTGGCTGACGACGCCCAGCCATTCAGAAGCGGCCCAGCCGCTGCGGGTTTCGTCCATTGGCGTCACCAGGTACCACCAGGTGTAGCCGTTCGCGTCACGCGGGCCGTCGCGCACCTCAAACACTTCGGATTCGCGCCCCAGAAAGCGCGGCGGTGAATCCGTGCCCGGGCCGGAGCGCAGCCGCAGACCCGCGCCCTCGGTATTGACGATTTGCACGTATGTGCCGACACTGATGCCATTAATCACCAGGCGCTCCGGGGTGGCGGTGGCAGTTGGCTCTGCGCCGGGCAGCGGGCCAGCCGTCGAGGTTGGCGCGGCAATCAGGGTGATTACCGCGGTAGGTACACCGCCCGAAGCCTGGGTGGGCATTGAAAGCTGGATCACCAGTAAAAGCAGCGCAAACAGTACCACCACCACGATCAAGGCACCAACCAGAACGTATACGCTTACCGTCCGCCCAAACAGGCGAAAAAACATACCGATTCCTCCCGGAATGACATCAGGCAGGCAGCAGGAAGAAGGCAACCGCCAGGATGATGTACACGGCCAGCAGTGCCGCGCCTTCCAGCCAGTGCGATTCGCCGTCAATGGCGACCAGCGCGGCAATAATGCAAGCGCTTCCCACCGCCAGCAGTTCAAAGGTATTGAAGATCAGGGTTAGTGGGTGACCCATCAACAGGCTGACAAAGACCAGCAGCGGCGCGACGAACAGCGCTACCTGGACGCTCGAAGAAACAGCAATTTCCACGCTCAGATCCATTTGGTTGCGCATGGCTACCTGGACGGCCACAACGTGCTCGGCAACGTTGCCCACGATCGGGATCAGGATGATCCCCAGGAAGAATTCTGACAGTCCCAGGCTTTCCACCACGTGTTCCGTGGCGCCCACCAGCAGCTCGCTCATAAAAACAACGCCGATGGTCGAAATAGCCAACAGCAAGAACGACTGGCGCACGGTCAATGACGGCTTATGGTGATTGATGCTCTCGGTGGAAGGGTGCGTAACCGGGCTTTCGGCGCTGCGCAGGTTGTAGAGCAGACCCAGCGCGTAGAGAATGATCATCACCGCCGCAACGCTGAGGCTAAGCGCTTCCACTGTCACCGACGTTTCCGGGCCCATGGAATGGCTGAAAATGGACGGAATGACAAGAGCCATTACCGCCAGGATAAGGAGAATGGCGTGGTTGGAGGCGGAACGGCGGTCAAAACGCTGCAAGCCGTGGCGCACGCCGCCGAAAACCATTGCCGCGCCCATCACCAGTAGCAGGTTGCCAAGGATCGAGCCGGTGATCGAGGCTTTCACCAGGTCCAAAAAGCCCTCGCGAATGGCAACCAGGGTGATGATCAGTTCGGCGGCGTTGCCCAGCGTGGCGTTCAAGAGGCCGCCAACGCGCGGGCCGGTGTAGGCGGCCAGCGCCTCTGTGGCCGTGCCGATCATGCCGGCCAACGGCACGACGGCCAGCGCGGAGAAAATAAAGACAAGCAGCGGGCTCCATCCCACCCACTCAGCGATCAATGCGGCCGGGATGAATAACAGCATGTACGAAAGCGGGTTGTCCCTGAAATACGCGCGCATCTTGCTCATTGCCCTCTCCTGTGGGTCACAAATCGCCGCCTTCAAATGCGCAGCCTACCCGATGCTCAATTATATCAGCAAGAAAAACTGTGTGTTATAATCCCGGAAAGGATATGCAGAAAGCCTTTCCACCTTCCGACACACCGCTGCTGGGGAACCGTTACCAGCTCCAACAGACTCTCGGCACCGGGGGTATGGCGGTTGTGTATTTGGCCCGCGACCTGATGTTGGAACGGCCGGTGGCGATAAAGGTACTGCGCCAGGATTTTTCGCGGGATGAGGCCTTTCGCGAGCGATTCCGGCAAGAAGCGCGCGCCGCGGCCAACCTTTCGCACCCCAATATCGTCATGGTGCATGATTTTGGGCTGGATGCCGGGCGGCTGTATATCGTCATGGAATACATTCCCGGCACGGATCTGAAATCGATGCTTAAACAGCGCGGCAGCTTTTCGGTGGAGGAAGCGATTCCACTGATTGTGCAGGCCTGCGCCGGAATTGGCTATGCGCACCGTGCCGGATTGGTCCACTGCGATGTCAAGCCGCATAACATGCTTGTTTCCCCTGACCAGCGTCTCAAAGTGACCGACTTTGGCATTGCTCGCGCCCTGGCCGGTATCCACCCAGACGAAAAAAACGAGGTGGTTTGGGGATCGCCGCAGTATTTTTCGCCCGAGCAGGCCGCCGGGTACGCGCCTTCACCGGCGTCAGATGTGTACTCGCTCGGCGTAATCGCCTACGAAATGCTCACCGGGCAGCTTCCCTTCCTGTCGGAAGATTCCAGTGAACTGGCGCGGCTGCACCGCGACGCGCTGCCTACCCCACCCCGCCGCATCAACCCCAATATCCCTCCCGCGCTGGAAAGCATCCTGCTCAAGGTGCTGGCTAAAGAACCATCGGCCCGCTACCGCACGGCTGACCAATTGGGCCGCGTTCTGCTGACATTCAGCAACAATGCGAGCCCATATGAAGTGAATATTCCTACCGGGCCAACCGCCGCCGCCGGGCCAGCGCGCCCGCAGACCCAGCCGGCTCAGCCGGTTATGGTGAGCGAACGTCCGCGCCGCGCCAGCGCCGATGATACCCTGCCGAACATTGACGAGGCCACCGGACCAAATATTGATTGGGCCTCCGTGCTGCTCGGCCTGCTGGCGGTACTGTCCGTCGGTGGGCTGATCCCCTTCTGGCTGTATATCATTCTCTCCCTGCGCAATCTGATCCGGTGACCTATGACGCAGATCCTACTTTCCTCTTCTATTCTCTCGTCTGATTTTACCCGTCTGGGTGACCAAATCCGCGAAGCCGAAGCCGGAGGCGTGGATTGGATCCATGTTGACGTGATGGACGGCATTTTCGTGCCGAATATCAGCATGGGGCCGTTCATCGTCGAAGCCTGCCGCCGGGCCACCGCCCTGCCGCTAGATGTGCACCTGATGATCGACCGTCCCGAACGCTACATTGAGGACTTTGCCCGCGCCGGCGCCAGCCGGTTGACGGTGCACATCGAAAATGCGCCGCACGTAGTGCGCACACTGCAGTCGATCCGCGAATTGGGAGTTGTGCCAGGGATTGTGATCAACCCGGGTACGCCGGCCGCCAGCCTGGAAGCCGTGCTGCCTTTTGTGGATATGGTGCTGGTGATGAGCGTCAACCCGGGCTTTTCGGGCCAGTCCTTCCTGCCCGGCACGCCGCACAAGATCGCCCAGGTGCGGGGCATGTTGGATGCGGCCGGTTTCAAGGCCGATATTGAGGTAGACGGCGGGATCACATCGGAAACCCTGCCCGCCTGTGTCGCGGCCGGGGCAAATGTTTTTGTCGCGGCGACCGCGATTTTCAAGCATCCGCAGGGAATTGCCGCCGGGATCGCCGAACTGCGTCAGTCTGTTGCTTAAACAAAAATCCCGGCCGGAGGCCGTGATTTTTGTCCACGTTCTTTGAAAAATGAAAAAGCCAGCTTAAGCAGTTTTTGCCAGGGTGCGGATGCACTTCGCGCACATGACCTTGCGAACCTTGCGACCATCAACCAGAAGGGTGATCTTCTGCAGGTTCGGGCGGAAGGTGCGGTTTGTAGCCCGCTGGGAGAAACTGCGATTGTGGCCGAAGGTTGTGGTCTTCCCACAGGACTCACACTTTGCCATCGACGAATTCCTTTCCGAAATCTTAGTGAAACGCGGGGCAAATGCCAGTCCGCGCAGCGAATGGGAATTTTACCACAATCCGTATCTCCTAACAAGGAAAATTGTTAAAACATACGATGGGAGAAGGGTGCTTGAATGGCTGAATCAAATCCTCTTGGAAACATATACGTGTATCACCGAGCCATTGCTACGATTGCGTGCCAATCAGCGATGTCATCGTACGGCGTGGTCGGCCTGGCCGCGAAGAGCCTGGCCGAAGGTCTCGCCCAGGTGATCGTTAAAGACCCTTCGATGGGGGTGGATGTGCAATACGATGGCAAAACCATCCAGATCGATCTTTTTATCATCATTGAATACGGGACGCGGATCAAATCTGTCGCGGCCAGCGTAGCTGATAATGTGCGCTACCAGGTGGAAAAGGCCATGGGCTTACCCGTCACGGCGGTTAACGTCCATGTCCGGGGTTTGCGCGTGAGTGACACCGATTAATAAGTACAACGCTGATACCTGGTATTGAGGAGCACAATGAGCAGCAACCAACAATTAACGACTTCGCCCACAGAAGGGCGGCCTACTCCCAGCATGGAACGCTTCGACGGTCAGAATTTTAAAGAACTGGTCGAGGCGGCACTAACCTGGCTCAAAACGAACCAGCAGACCGTAAATGCGCTGAACGTTTTTCCAGTCCCAGATGGCGACACCGGCACAAACATGCTGCTGACGATGCAGTCAGCGTATAACGAAATCGCCAATTCGGGTGAGAAGAATGTCGGCAAGATCGTTCACGCGGTGGCCCAGGGAGCATTGATGGGCGCGCGCGGCAATTCGGGCGTGATCCTTTCGCAGATCTGGCGCGGTATTGCCCGCGCGTCGGATAATCATGATCACATGGACGTCAAGATGCTGGCGCAGGCGCTCACCGAGGGCCGCAACACTGCCTACAAGGGCGTGGTGCGCCCGGTGGAAGGGACGATCCTGACCGTAGTCAAAGATGTAGCCGCCGCCGCCGAAGAAGCCGCCGGAAATTCTACCGACCTGGTGGGGATGCTGGAAAAGATTGTCGCCGCGGCGGATGCGTCGGTGCAGCATACCCCCGAACTACTGCCGGTACTCAAACAGGCGGGCGTGGTGGATTCGGGTGGTAAAGGCTTGTATTTCATCCTCGAAGGCATGCTGCGTCACTTGAAAGGCATGCCGTTAGAAACACCCACCGCCACGGTTCAGCCGCTCTCAGCGATGCAGATGGAACAGGGCATGGAAGAAATTGAACCCGGCCAGGATTATGAGGTCGTTGTGGACTTCCGGCCTAACGGCACGCTGGACCTGGATCATTTTTACAAAGGCCTGGGTGAGATCGGCACCTCCATTCAGGTTGGCGAAGGGGATGGCTTCTACCGCATGCACATTCACGTTCCCACCGAAAAACGCTATGAGCCGATTGAGTTTACGATGAAACTGGGGACGATTACCAAAATCGCTATGGAAAACCTGCTGGCGCAGATGGAAACCCTGTCGCAAAACGCCGAAGCGCGCCTGCCGCTGACTACCGTCGAACCGGGGCAGATCGCGGTAGTGGCGGTTTCGCCGGGGCAGGGTATTTCGCGCATTTTTGCCAGCCTGGGGGTGGCTGCCATCGTTCAGGGCGGCCAGACCATGAACCCCAGCACCGAAGAGATCGTCCGCGCGTTTGAAGATCTACCAACCGACAAGATCATCATTCTGCCAAATAATAAGAATATTGTCCTCGCCGCGCAGACTGCTTCTACCGTTTCGGTGAAAAAAGTGGCGGTGATCCCCTGCACCAGCGTGCCGCAAGGTCTCTCGGCCATGCTGCGCATGGCCCCGGAAGGCGATTTTGACCGCGTGGTGCGCGAAATGACCGAATCGGCTAAAGATGTCATCACCGGCGAGATCACGATCGCTACTCGCTCGGTTGAGATCAACGGCGTGAAGGTGGAAGCCGGGGAAGTGATCGGTCTGCTCAACGGCAAGCTGGTCACTTCGGAGCGCAACCTGGAGGATGCCTGCCTGGATTTATTGAAAAAAGGCGAGACCGATGACCGCGAGCGGATTACGCTCTTTTATGGTGATAATATCTCCCGCCATGAGGTGAACCAGATCGTGGACAAGATTCGCGCGGCCTATCCGTCGCACGAGATCGAGCTTCACGAAGGTATGCAGCCGCATTACCAGTTCATCATTTCCGTCGAATAGCATGGGCAGCGTTTGCATTCTCACTGATACTTCGGCGCAGTTCCCCCAGTTGGCGTTTCCAGGCCGAAACCTGGTGCGCGTGCTGGGTCTGGACGTATCCCTCAACGGCATCCTGTTTGAAGACGGCAAGGAGATCAAGGCGAACAGCCTGCCTTTCACCGCCAATGCGACGCTCAACCCCAAAGTGAGCGCCCCCACGCCCGATAAGCTGTATGCTTTGCTCAACAGCCTGAGCCAGAGTTATGACGATATCATTGCCATCTTGCTCTCGGCACAGCTCAGCAACGTGTATGCCAGCGTGGCCCGCGCTGCCGATGAAGTGAAAGGCCGCATTCGCGTGCAGATGATCGACTCGCAAACTACCTCGGTGGGGTTGGGTATTCTGGTGCAAATTGCCGCGGAAGCCGCCGCGGCCGGCATCCACCCGGTTGAGATTGAGCGCCTGGTGCGCAGCATGATCCCGCATATTTACATGGTGGTATGCACGCCCGGCCTGTCGTATCTGAGCTATGCCGGATATATTGACCATGCGCAGGCGACATTAGGTGAAATGCTCAACTTACTGCCGATCTTTACGCTGGAAGAAGGTCACCTGACCCCGCTGGAGAAGGTGCGCAATCACCGCAACATGCTGGATTTCTTCACCGAATTCCTCGATGAATTCGACGCGATCCAGCATATCGCCTTCCTGCAAAGCGTGCAGCCCAGCCAGGCGGATTCGCGCTTGCTGCGCGAGCATGCCGAAGACTTCTTCGAGCAGACGCCATTTAGCGAGCACACCATCAACCTGCCGCTGGCCACGCTGCTGGGCCCGCGCACGCAAGGTCTGATTGTCGTCGAAAACCCCGACCCGCGGGCAAATCGTTCCGGCGGCTTGCGCGCTTAATCCGCCGCCGGTCTCTTTTCATGACAGAACGCCAATGCCGCTGGTGATTTGCGGTAAAATACTCGTATGCCTTCACCGATTGATAAACTCCAGAAGTTCTTCCGGCTTGAAGCCGAGCGAGGCTATGATAACCGGGCTGTCGTTGGCGGCCTGGATAAGATTTTGCCTTCCTGGGAAAAAGAAGCCCAAAGCCAGCAGTTGGACGCTGCGCTGCTGGAAACCGTTGCCGCCGGGCTGCGCCAGTACCCGGCGTTAGAACCTGCCGCCCGCGCCGAACTCCTCAACCGGCTCTCGGAGCAGTTACAGGCCGCCCGCCCTGCGGAAGAAGAACGCCGGCCCAGACCTCCTCTGACGGTGCTGGATGTTCCCTCCTCGCGCCAGCCGCTGCCGCGCGAGGCACAATTACCGCCCGAGAACCGGCCCAGCGGCCGCAAAAGCCGCGCGCAGGGCCCGGAGGCCGTGCGCCCA
>DATCUC010000454.1:0-13424 GCA_036567625.1 Anaerolineaceae bacterium
CACCGCTGCCGTCCAGCCCAGCCAACCGCCGGCTGTGGTAACCCCGCAGCCGCAGATTGTCACCCAGGTGTATACCAATGAAGATCCGCCGCGCTACGGCATCAGCCTGGAATACCCGGTGCTGCAAGGCGTTGACAGCGCTGCCGCTGAGAGTTTTCAGACTATTGTTCAGGGGCAAATGGATGCCCTGCTTTCCGAGTTTCAAACCGGGCTGGATATGGGTCCGATTATCACGCCGGATGCCAGCGCCCCTTCACCGCAAAATTTCCTCACCAGTAAGTTTGAAACGCTGTATAACGATCACGGCCTGGTGAGCATTCACGCCGAGAACAGCAACTATTTCTACGGCGCGGCGCATCCCAACCCCTTCTCGTCCGTGATCAATTACAGCCTGGCCCTACGGCGCGAGCTGGCGCTGGCCGATCTGTTCCAACCCGGTACAGCTTACTTGCAAAGGATCGCCGATTATTGTATGAATCAACTGCGGAAGGATGAATGGTTTATGTTCGAGGAAGGCGCGCAGCCGGTAGAGGAGAATTACCGCAAGTGGAATATTACCCCCGAAGGGCTGCGCATCACCTACGATCCCTATCAGGTGGCCGCCTATGCCGCCGGGTACGTGCGCGTCACCGTGCCCTGGAGTGAATTGACCGATCTGATCGACTCTGCCGGGCCGCTGGCCGGTGTTGTTGAATAACAGGTGAACCGCTTCAAGTCGGGGAATCAGAACGAATGCTGGATTGGGGAGAAATATTATGACAAATCCCGGTTCCCAAACCCAAAAGGTCTTGCTGGCCGTGCTGGCTCATCCGGATGATGAAACCTTTGGCATAGGCGGCACGCTGGCCTACTATGCCAGCCGCGGCGTTTTGGTGCACCTGGTGTGCGCCACGCGCGGCGAGGTGGGCGCGATGGATGAGCGCCTGATGCGCGGCTTTGATTCGATCGGCGCGCGCCGCGAGGCCGAACTACGTTGCGCCGCCGAGAACCTGGGGCTGGCCGGCGTTCACTTTTTGGATTACCGCGACTCGGGTATGCCCGGTTCGCCCGATAATTCACACCCGCAGGCCCTGGTGGCTCAGCCAATGGATGACGTGGTCGCCAAAGTGACCCATTTCATTCGCTTGCTGCGCCCCGAGGTGGTGATCACATTTGATCCGATTGGCGGTTACCGTCACCCGGATCATATTGCCATCCACACCGCCACCGTCAAAGCTTTTGAATGCGCCAATGACCCCGCGTACCACGATCCGCAGGGGCTGCAGCCTTTTCAGCCGCAGAAATTGTATTTTCACATCATCCCGCACGGCTGGCTGCGCCTGGGCGTGCGCTTGATGCCGCTGTTTGGCAAGAACCCGCGCGAGTTTGGCCTGAACAAAGACATCGATCTGGTCTCCATCGCTGAAGTCGAATACCCGGTGCACGCGCGGATCAACTACAGCCCGGTGATGAAACAGCGCGCCGACGCGGTGATCTGCCACGAGAGCCAGGGCGGCAGCAGCCTCAGCCGCGGGCCGTTTGGCTGGCTGCGCCGCCTGTTTGGCGCGCGTGAGGTCTTTATGCGCTCCTACCCCCCTGCCGACAACTCCGTGCGCGAATCAGACCTGTTTGCCGGAGTGCGATGAGTGATCAATCATACTGTTTGGGCTGCTCAATTTGAGCCGCCCAAACAGCGATTCTATCCTTTTTGAAACACCAGCCCTTCCGCGCCTTTCGTCACGCGGATGGTATCGCCGGGGGTGAAATCCCCCGCCAGAACTTTGAGCGCCAGCGGATCTTGCAGCTCGCGCTGGATGGCGCGTTTCAGCGGGCGCGCGCCGAAGGTCGGGTCGTAACCGCTTTCGGCCAGGTACTCCAGCGCTTCGAGCGTCACTTCCAGGGTGAAACCGCGTTCGGCCAGCAGCATCTTCACCCGGTCGAGTTGAATCTCGACAATCCGGGTAAGGTCGGGCCGGGTCAGGCTGTGAAACACGACGATTTCATCGATGCGGTTGAGAAACTCCGGCCGGAAGTGCTCTTGCAGCACGCGCATGATCTGCTCGCGTGAAGCGGGCAGGTCAGTGCGCCACAATTCGGCGCCCAGGTTGCTGGTCATAATGACTACCGTGTTGCGGAAATCCACCGTGCGGCCCTGGCCGTCGGTCAGGCGGCCGTCATCCAATAGCTGCAGCATCACGTTGAACACTTCGGGATGCGCCTTTTCGATCTCGTCAAACAGCACCACGCTGTACGGCCGCCGCCGCACCGCCTCGGTAAGCTGCCCGCCTTCATCGTAGCCGATGTAGCCCGGCGGCGCGCCGATCAACCGCGAAACAGTGTGCTTTTCCTGGTATTCGCTCATATCGATGCGGATCATGGCATGATCGTCATCAAACAGGAAGTTGGCCAGCGAACGCGCCAGTTCGGTCTTGCCCACGCCGGTCGGCCCCAGGAAGATAAACGAGCCAATCGGGCGGTTGGGGTCTTGCAGACCGGCGCGCGCCCGGCGCACGGCATTGGCCACCACGCGTAGCGCTTCTTCCTGGCCCACCACGCGCGCCCGCAGCCGCTCTTCCATGTGGATCAGCTTCTGCATCTCGGCTTCGAGCAGCCGCGAAACCGGGATACCCGTCCAGCGCGAGACGATCTCGGCAATCTCTTCCGCGTCGACTTCTTCTTTTAGCAGCCCGCCTTCACGTTGCAGGGATTGGATCTGCTTTTCGGCTGCGGCGCGCTGCGTTTCCAGTTCGCGCAGCGTGCCGTAGCGCAGCCGCGCGGCCTGCTCCAGGTTGGCGCTGCGCTCGGCCTGTTCGATCTCGCGTTCGGCCTGTTCGATCTTCTCCTTGATCTCGCGCAGTTTGCCGATGGCCTCTTTTTCCGTCTGCCAGCGCGTGGTCAGCTCGCTGGAGCGCTCGCGCAGGTTGGCGAGATCTTCTTCCAGTTTTTGCAGCCGTTCCTGCGAGGCGCGGTCTTTCTCTTTTTGCAGCGCCTGGCGCTCAATCTCCAACTGCATGATCTGCCGGTCGACTTCGTCCAGCGCTTGCGGCTTGGAATCGATCTCAGTGCGCAGCCGCGCGGCAGCCTCATCGATCAGGTCGATGGCTTTATCCGGTAAGTGCCGCTCGGTGATGTAGCGGTTTGACAGTGTCGCCGCGGCAATTACCGCGCCGTCGGTAATGCGCACGCCGTGATGCACTTCATAGCGCGCTTTGAGCCCGCGCAAAATGCTGATCGTATCTTCCACGCTGGGCTCTTCCACCAGTACAGGCTGGAAGCGCCGCTCCAGCGCCGGGTCTTTTTCGACGTGCTTGCGGTATTCGTCAATGGTGGTCGCGCCGATCATGTGCAGTTCGCCGCGCGCCAGCATGGGCTTGAGCATATTGCCCGCGTCCATTGCGCCTTCAGCGGCGCCCGCGCCAACCACCGTGTGCATTTCATCGATGAAGAGAATGATCTGGCCTTCGCTCTCGGTGATCTCTTTCAACACAGCTTTGAGCCGTTCTTCAAACTCGCCGCGGTACTTGGCCCCGGCAATCAACGCGCCCATGTCGAGCTGCACCAGCCGCTTGTTCTTCAATCCTTCGGGCACATCGCCGTTGACCATGCGCTGGGCCAGCCCTTCGACGATGGCAGTTTTGCCAACGCCCGGGTCGCCAATCAGCGCCGGGTTGTTCTTGCTGCGCCGCGAGAGAATTTGCACCACGCGGCGTATCTCTTCGTCGCGTCCGATCACCGGGTCCATCTTGCCCTGGCGCGCCGCGGCGGTCAGGTCGCGGCCGTATTTTTCCAGCGCCTGGTAGGTATCTTCCGGGGTCTGCGAGGTTACGCGCTGCGCGCCGCGCACGCTGACCAGCGCTTTGAGAATCGCGTCGCGGGTCAGACCAAACTGCGCCAGCCGCTTGCCTTCGATGCTGTCGGTCAATGCCATGAGGATGTGCTCGGTGCTGACGTATTCATCCTGCATCCCGCGCGCGATGGTCTCGGCGTTGTTGAGTACGTCACTCGCCGGGCGCGAGAGGCCCACCTGGCCGGGGCTGCTGCCGTAAACCTTTGGGCGGCTCTGTAAATCCTGCTCCACGGCCTGGCGCAGTCCGGCGGTGCTGCCGGAAACGCGCGTCACCACCGCCGGCGCCACGCCATCCGGTTGGTTGAGCAAGGCCAGCAGCAGATGCGCCGGTTCAATATTCTGGTGATTCATTTCCTGGGCGATCTGCTGCGCCGCATAAATGGCTTCCTGTGCTTTTTGGGTAAATCGATCAAAATTCATTTGCACCTCATTAAGACAAATATCAAAAAAGGCCGGGCCTTTTCTGATCCTGGTAGTTTTATATTAGGTGATCCATATGAGAATCATATCGGAAGATTATAAGATTTCCGTCATCAGGGGTACAATTTTGGAAGAGGGGAGCTTACTCTCACTGAAAGGAGACTGCATGCAACCAACCAAACGACCTTTGAATATCGCTCACCGCGGAGCGCGCTCGCTGGCGCCGGAAAATACCATCCTGGCCGCCCGCCGAGCGGTGGCGGTTGGCGCGGATCTGTGGGAACTAGACGTGGCTATGACCGCGGACGGAGAGCTGGTAGTTCTGCATGATGATACGCTGGAGCGAACTTCGAATGCCGGCCAGGTTTTCCCTGATCGCGCGCCGTGGCCGGTACACACTTTTACCCTGGATGAACTGCGCAAGCTCGATTTCGGCGCCTGGTTCCTGGAAAAAGACCCGTTCGGGCAGATTGCTGAACGCGCGATTTCCGCCGGGGAACAGGAACGCTTTGTCAACGTGCCCATTCCTACTCTGAGCGAAGCGCTGGAATTCACCCGCGAGTATAAGTGGAAGGTCAATGTTGAACTGAAAGACCTGACCGGCACGCCCGGTGACGCGCAAGTGGTGGAAACCGTGGTAGCCCTGATCGACCGGCTGGGGATGGCCGCGGATGTGATGATCTCATCCTTCAACCACGACTACATCATCCGCAGCAAAGCCGCCAACCCGCAGATCATCACCGCCGCGCTGATTGAAGAAGCCGTCAGCGATCCGCTGGAACTGCTGCGCCGCACCGGAGCGGCTGCACTCAATCCTTCACTCGAACTGGCCGAACCGGGCCTGGTGCGCGCCGTCCGCGATGCCGGTTTTGATGTTTACGTCTGGACCGTCAACCAAGAAAACGATATGCGCGCCATGCTCGATGCCGGGGTCAGCGGCCTGTTCACCGATTTTCCCCAGCGCATGCACCGGATTTTGAACGAAGGCACGAATTACTTGCGCTAACCAACCCGAACCTATGCGGAGGAAAGCAATGCAGCATCACCAACCCTACACGTATCTTTCCCAACTGGAATGCTCGTTGTGCGGAAAGGTCTATGATCCGCGACAGTTGCAAACCTACTGCCCGGCCTGCACCGTTCCGCTGATCTCGCGCTACGATCTGGCCGCTGCTCGCCCGGTGTTGAAGCGTGACACTTTGCGCGCCCGCCCGCGCGGCATGTGGCGCTGGCACGAACTGCTGCCGGTGTTCGACCCGGCGGCAATCGTCACCCTGGGCGAGGGCGATACGCCCCTGCTGCCCGCGCCGCGCCTGGGCGGCCGTTTGGGGATGCAGCAGTTGTGGATTAAAGATGAAGGCCCAAACCCAACCAGCAGCTTCAAGGCGCGCGGACTGGGGGCGGCTGTCAGCAAGGCCAAGGAATTGGGCGTCACTCGCCTGTCGATCCCCACGGCGGGCAATGCTGGCGGGGCGCTGGCGGCGTATGCCAGCCGGGGCGGGATGCAGGCGCTGGTGGCCATGCCCGAGGATACTCCGGTGGCCAATATCTACGAATCGCGCATCACCGGCGCGGAAGTGATGCTGGTGCCGGGGCTGATCAGCGACGCCGCGAAGCTGATCCAGAGCCGGGCGGCGGAGGGCTGGTTTGATGTGTCCACCTTCAAAGAGCCTTACCGGTTGGAAGGCAAGAAGGTGATGGGTTATGAACTGGCCGAGGGCTTTGACTGGAAGCTGCCGGACGTGATCCTGTATCCTACCGGCGGCGGCACCGGGCTGGTGGGCATCTGGAAAGCGATCCAGGAACTGGCAGAGTTGGGCTGGCTAGAAAGCAGCGTGAGGCCGCGCATGGTAGCCGTCCAGGCCGCGGGCTGCGCTCCGGTGGTGCGCGCCTTTGAATCGGGGTCGGCCACCTGCGAGTTCTGGCAGGGCGCGCAGACGCTGGCATCCGGGCTGCGCGTGCCAAAGAGCTTTGCCGACCGGCTGATCCTCTCTACGCTGCGCGACAGCGGCGGCACGGCCGTGGCCGTCAGCGATGAAGATATTCTGGATGCTCAGCGCGCCCTGGCGCAAAGCGAGGGCCTGTTCGTAGCCCCCGAAGGCGCAGCCACCCTGGCCGGGCTGGAAAAGTTGCTGGAAACCGGCGCTATCCGCCGCGAGGAAACCGTCGTTTTGCTCAATACCGGCTCGGGGATCAAGTATATTCCGGCGGTGGCGTAACCTTTTCGCGCGATGCAGATACTAAATCGGGTAACCCGCAAGGATTACCCGATTTTCGATGGAAAGTTGTTCAGCCGGTTGAACGGATTAAATCTCGTATGCCACGCTTTTTTGCAGCAGGCAGGGTGGGGCGCTGACCATTGCCTGGTGGATCGTGTGCAGATCCGGCAGCGCCTGGTAGGCGGCGCGTTCGCCGGCGTTGATCACCTCGCTGGCGTAACGGAACCCGGTCAGCGTGGTAATCGAAGGGCGCAGCACCGGGCAAATCATCACATCCGGCTGCGCTTTGCGCAATTTGGCCAGCGTGATCGCCGAATTGGCGATATTGTTGGCGCGCCAGATGGCAGCCGCGGCCGCGGGAACCAGCCGGTTGGCCGGAAACATGTCCTGCACCGCCGGGCTCACGTTGACCGCGATTACTTTTTCCGCGCCCATCGAGCGCACCAGGTCCGCCGGCACGTTGTTTAGCGTACCGCCGTCCGAAAGCAGCATATCGCCAATGATCACGGGGGCTACCGCGCCGGGCAAGGCCATGGTCGCATTGACCGCCAGCAGCAGGCTGCCGCTTTGCAGCACCACTTCGCGCCCGGTGCGGTTGTCTACCGCGCTGAGCGCCAGCGGGATGCGCAGGGTTTCAAAGGTGGTATGCTCGCCCAGCAGCCGGGCCAGGTACTTTTGAACACCGGTGTTGTTAAACAGTCCGCTAAACAGGTGGAACTTGCGGTCCACCAGCTCTACCATGCGCGTGAGTTTGCCCAGGCGCACGGCTTCTGCTTCAATATCGTGCAGCGGGACTCCAGCAGCGTAGGCTGCGGCAATCACGCCGCCCATGCTCGTGCCGGACAGGCAGGAGATACTGATCTTCTCCCGCTCCAGCACTCTTAATACGCCAATATGTGCCAGGCCGCGCGCGCCGCCGCCGCCTAAGGCCAGGCCGATACTCGGTCTGCGGTAATGCATACGAATCCTCAACGTTAAGATGCAGATGAATTTGGAGAAACTGCTACAGGAATTCTACCATTTTTCTGCGATGTATTATTTATCGCTTTTGTTAATAAGCTTCTACGCCTGATATTCTTCCCACATCGCGTAAATGTCGCTGGCGATCCGGAAGCGCCCGACGGTGGTGTGGTGCTGCACGGCCTGGCGCACCAGGCGGCCTAAAAGCCGCTCAGGTTTTGGCGCGGGAGGTTCCCCTTCCACGGGCGGCGGGTCTTCCTCGTCGGGCTGATCGCGACGGTACAGGTCGTCCAGGTAGCGTTTCGCTTCGCGGGTTCCGGCCAGGCTGTGATGCCAGATCGCCGCCAGCAGGGCAAGATAATCGAAGATGATTTCCTCATCCTCGCATAATTCGTCATTCATGGTGACAATCGCATCCAGGATGTGCAAGGCTTCGCGCGCCGGGCCAATGCGGTTTTGCGCCACCGCGGCAATGCCAATTTCACACAATCCCTGGCTGGCGGAAGAATTGGTCGCCCCCAGGCCGTCTAGAGCGTCGATGCAAGCCGATATGACCCCATCCACCGGGAATTCGACCGCGCGCTGGCCCATATCGCTCAACAGCCGGTAGGCGTTGGAAAGGTCCGCGTCGGAAAACCAGGCGTCATTCTTGCTCATCTGGTAATACTTGAGGATCACCGGCCGGAGAACTTCCACTACGGAAAGAAAATTCTCTGGCGAGCCAATTCGCTCGCTGCCAAAGATGATCTTGCGCAAGGCTTCCATTACTTTATCCAGCCGGCAGCCGTTGTAATCCGAACGGTGCAGGAAGGCGGTGGTGATATAGCCCAGCGCATGGATCGCCCACCAGCGCTCGTCGCCCGGCCGGCTTTCCATGCCCATCAGTACCAGCGCCTTCATATCTTCATCATCCACGCGCCCGGCCCGCCGAACTTCGCCAACCATTTTTCCCCGCAGGCGCTTAACCACTTCGCGCTTGCGGCTGACCGGCAGCCCGATGATGGCGACGATCAGCGACAGCAATACCATTCCAAGCACGACAAAGATCGCGGTCCTGCCAGTCGGCTGGACAATCAGGGCATACACCAGGATCAATACCCCGCCCAGCACCGGCAGACCGGTGGTCACGAAGGTGTAACGCAGCAGGTTGTGGCTGAGCGCGTAGCGCACATCGCTCTCCGAGTTCTGGATCAGCAGCGCCGGCGCGCCGATCAAGAACAGCAGGATGGTGATCATGGCTTCGATGGGTAGGTTTTCCATGCTGTGGTCCTATGCGCCCGTCTGCTGCTTGCCGTTCTTATCGCCAATCACCCGGTCAATTAAATCGAGCAGAGCGGTATCGCGCCGGGTTGCGCGTTTTTGTTCGTATAGGCGAACATCCAGTTCGTGCAGCGTCTCTTGCAGGCCCGTCTGGCCTTCCACGGTAAATACCGCCACCGATTCGGGATTGATCCAATCCGGCGGCTTGCCCAGCGGGTCCAGGTCGCCGTTCTTGCCGTCCAGCAGCCAGCGCAGCAGCTTGAGGCCCAGCTTGGCCGTGTCCTTATCCTTGCCGCCCTTCTGGTAAATCTTCTGCCACACCGGGTTATCGCCGGGGGGTATGCGCATGTCCACGATCAGCACGTCGAACTGCGAGTTTTGCAGGTGATATGTGGCTGTGGTGGCGTCTTCGGCCAGGTTGAGCACGTACTTGCGCGAGGCGTACACCGGCCCGGTCAGCTCGCTCAATTCATAGCGTGCGCTGTCTTCGATCCATAACACTTTTGGTCGTGGCAACATGCATTAACCTTTCCCCCTGGCCGGGTTGCGTGACAGGTTCAATGTGATGGTTGTGAGAAAGGCCTGGTCGTAATAGCCTTTTTCCTGTTCGGATTTTGAGTAAGAACCGGCGGGGTGACTGACAACCTGCACACCGCCGCTATGCACTCGCGCCACCTGGGCCACGTCGGTCAGGCCAATGCCGGTTCCCAGGCGGTTGCGGTCTTTAGAAAGCCGCCCGCGGTAGCCCAGGTGAAAGATCAGCCCCTGGTCGATCTCATCTTTGGCAATTGGCACGCCCCAGTTCGTGAAGCTGACGATCACATCGTGCTCGTTGGCGCGGATTTCTACCGTCACCCACGGGCGCTTAACGGTCGAGCGGCTCCACGAGTACTTGATGGCGTTATGCAGCAGGTTGGTAAAGGCGCGCTGCACATCGCGGGCGTGCATGGGTATCTGGATGCCCGGCATGTAATCGTTGACTACCACGTCAATTCCACGTGTGGCGGCAAACGCGCTCACGCTCTCAATTGCCTGGTCCATCAGTGGGCGCACCGCGCGGTATTCCCAGGCCTCTTCGTCGCGCACATCCGCGGTGACAAAATCGCGCAGCGCGTGCAGCGAGTGATCCATCTGGGTCACCGCCACAATCGCCCGCGTGACCGGGATGTAGGCCGCGGCTTTCTGCAAATGGTATGCCGCGCGTTGCAAATCGCGCAGGGCTTCGCGCGGCAGAAAGCCGGGTTTAACCTCTGCGCACAGTTCGATCACTTCCGCGGCCCACTTGCGCAGCGTCGATGCGCGCGCCTCGGGAATATTTATGTACTCGGGATATTTTTCCAGATCGTCTTTCAACTGCCCCAGGTACTGCCAGCGCAGCTCGGGCAGGGCTTTATGGCGCTGTTCCGGTGCGGTAGCCTGCAAAAACTGGTCGATGGCCGTGGAAAGCCGCTTTGCGCCGCGGTCGAGCAGCGCGGCTTCCTGGTCGGCGCGCATTTCCACTGCATCTTTGGGCAGTTCCAGTTCGTGCGCCAGGATATTCATCACTGTATCCAGCGCCATGCGCACCATGTTCAGCGTGCTTGAGTTGGCATGCAAAACGCGGCCAATATCCTCGGTCAATTCCTCGACGCGCTGGATGAGTGCCTGTTCTTTCAATTCTGCGTTTTCGGCTGCGGAATCTTTCGCGCCTGGAATATCCATGCTGGAATCTCCCGCCATCTGGCGGCCAAAAAAATGAATGCAACGAACCGGGTTCAAAACGAAGTATCTCTATTTTACTACCAGATGAATTTCCTCTCTTTTCATCCGCCTAACAAACGCCGGTTCATTTCCTGCACCGAGGCGCTGTAAACCACCAGTTCTTCGCGCAGGCGCTCGCGGTCGCCGCCGTAGCCTAAACGCCGCGAGAGGTACGAAAATTCCTCGCCGCTTTCGGGGGGGACGATCAGATCGCGCGCGTTGCCGGCCACGATGCGCAGCGAATCGATCAGCCAGCGCAAAAACGTATGCGCGCGGTGCAGGCGCGTGTAATCTTCGGGGCTGAGCAGTCCTGCCTGGGCCAGCGCGGCCATCGCCTCGCGCGTATTCGGCCCGCGCAGCGCCGGATTCTCGCCGCCGTGCGAAATCTGCAAACCCTGCACCAGGTATTCCACGTCTACCAGCCCGCCGGGGCTGTATTTCGGGTTGAATGTGCCAGCCTTCACCAGGTGGCGGATCTGCCGCTCACGCATGGCGCGCATGGCGGTCACGTCAAAAGCCGCGCCGGTATACACGTATTCGTCGCGCAGCGCTTGCAGCTCGCGCCCCAGGCCGGGATCACCAGCAATCGGGCGCAGGCGAATCAACGCCTGGCGCTCGTACGGCCAGGCCGCTCCGCCAGAGGCAAAGTAGCGCTGAAAGGCAGGCAGCGAAACCGCCAGGCTGCCAGCCTTTCCGTAAGGGCGTAGTTGCAGGTCGATCTCAAAAATGCCCTCGCGCCGGGCACGCACGCTCTTGAGAAATGTCTCAACCAGCTTTTCGTAAAATTCACTGCTGCCAATTCGCTCTGGTCCATTTGTCCAGCCGTTACCGCTGTAGACGAACAACAGCTCAATATCCGACGCGAACCCCAATTCGCGGCCGCCGCACTTCCCCAGGGCACACACCGCCAGGGTAGAGGGCGTGCCATCCTCGCGCAGCGGCGTGCCGTAAACACGCTCTATATCCGCGCGGATACGCTCAACAGCGCTGGCAACCACCACTTCTGCCAGGTCGGTCAGTTCTTCTGAGAACCCCCAGAACTCGGCGCTGTAGCCCAGGATATGGCGCATATCGATGCGAAACATCTCGCGATCTTTGTACGCGTTGAGCGCCTCAGCCCAGGCAGCCGGTTGATTTTCGGTTTCCGCTTCCAGTTCGGTTTCCAGGGCCGCCCGGCTTTTCCGCTCGCTCAGCGCGCTGACGTTTTTGACTACCGGGAACAGGTTGGCGGACTGCATGCGCAGAAAATCGTCCCACAGAAAATCGCTCACGCCCAGCAGTTGCGCCAGCGCCGACAGCACTTCTGGCCGTTCCAGCGAGGCCAGCGTTTCCGGCCAGTCAGGGCGGCGGAACAGGTCGCCCATAAAGGCGTGAAAATGCAGCAGCGCAGACTGCGGATCGGGCGAGAGCGGCAGCAGGTGGGTGAAATGCTTGATCAGCACTGTGGCCGCGCGTAGTTCGCTTTGCCGCGCCGGGGCCAAAATTTTCTGGCCGTCGCTGCCGGTGACATATAGCGTATCGCGCACCTGCTCGCCGACCGTATCGATTTCCATGCGCGCAATATACACGCCACGGAAGGCCAGCGCGTTGGTTAATTCGTACAGAAACCCCGTAGTGTCTGTCGCGGCAATATGCAGCACGCTGTAGCGGGGCGACGAGTGGTTGTCAATCTCAATTTCTACCGGGTACAGCGGAGTGGGGGCAGATTTTTTTGCGCGCATCATTTCCGCGGCGCGTTTGGCCAGTTCGACCCGCGCTTCCTGGTGCTGGTTGGCGCGCAGGCGGCTCAGCAGGCGCGCCAGGTCCGCGGCATACTGCTGCCAGATTTCGGCGTTTGCGCTGCCGTCTACGGCATGCACGCTGAAGGCATCCACAATCTTGCGCGGACCGGCAGCCGCGTCCGCATCTGCCTCATAGGTAAACACGCTGCCGTCTTCAATTTCCATCCCGTGCACAAACATCAACCCGCAGATCAGCGCCAGCTCGCCGGGGTAATCATAGGCTACCACCGTCACCCGCCAGCGCCCACCTTCCAGGGCGGCGGCTTCCACCTGCACCGGGGTACTGGTATCCAGCGCGGCGGCCAACGCCGCGTGCCGCGCGATCTCTTCATGTGTAAACGCGGTCTCGTACGAAGGGTCCATGCGGGCGATATGCCGCCACACCTGCGCCGGGGGTTCTTCGGGCTGGGGACCACTCAGGTAGCGCAAGAATACAGCGCGGATGGCGGCGGTGTGCAGCTCATAGCGGGCGGTGAACTGGAGGCCCTCGTCTTTTCCACTGAAACCCAACCGCCGGGCCAGGCTGGCCAGGGCTGCCGGTTCGCGCGGCAGGGTGTCGGTCTGGCGATAATGCATTAGCTGCAAATGGTGCTCTACCACGCGCAAAAAATTATATCCATCGGCCAGGATGCGGCTTTCGGCAGTGGTGATGAAATGATACTGCGCCAGGTGACGGATGGCGTTGAGTGTATTGCGCCCGCGCACCTTGGGCTGCTTGCCGCCGTGCGCCAGTTGCAAGTACTGCACCACAAATTCGATATCGCGGATCGAGCCTTCTCCCAGCTTGACCTCGCCCCAGTTGCGCCCCTGCTGGCGCAGGTGCTGCTCGGTGCGCTGCTTCATCGCCAGCACCTCTTCACGCGCTTCGGCCATGCTGGATTGGTAGATCAACTCCGCCGAGCGGCGCAGGAAATCGCTGCCCAGCGCGGCATCCCCGGCAATGAAGCGGGCTTTGAGCAGCGCCTGCTTTTCCCACAGCCGCGCGCCCTGGCGCAGATACGCCAGGTAGCTTTCCAGCGTGGGGACCAGCACCCCGGCGCGGCCCCAGGGGCGCAGGCGCATGTCCACCCGGTAGAAGAATCCGCCTGGGGTAATGGCGCTCAGCGCCGACACCACCTGCTCGCCCAGGCGGGTGAAACCTGGCCGGTCTTCCTGGCTCACCAACAGCAGGTCGATATCGGAGGAGTAATTCAGCTCGCGCCCGCCCAGCTTGCCCAC
>DATCUC010000455.1:0-1579 GCA_036567625.1 Anaerolineaceae bacterium
CCACCACGGCGTCTTCCACGACGGTACAGTCCGCGGGGGCCCGGCCCACCTGCCGCGCGGCTTCGAGGAACACCGCCGGGTCGGGTTTGCTGGGCATGGCCGCAGCGGAGACCAGCGCGTCGAACAGCTCGCGGATTTCCAGCGCATCTACCAGCGCGTCGATATTTTCCATGGGCGCTGACGAGGCCACCGCGTTACGGTAACCCGCCGCGCGCAGCCCTTCCAGCGCGGCGCGCACCCCGGGCAGCAGCTTTACCCGTCCGCGCAGCATGTGCCGGAAGGCAGCTTCCTTGCGCCCGGCCACATCTTCGACGAAAGCATCATCCACCGGGTGGCCCAGCACCGTAGACAGCACGCCGTGGTTGTTCATGCCAAAGGTGCTGCGAAACAGCGGCTCGTCCATCTCGATGCCCATTTCGTTCAGCACCAGGCGCCAGGTTTCCAGGTGCAGGTCACCGGTATCGACCAGCACGCCGTCCATATCCCACAAGACTGCTTTGTTTGCCATGATTCTCTCCCTCGTGGCGTCATTATACCGCGCCGGAGAGAAAATCTATTTTGGCGGCAGGCCCACGCGCACCAGGTGCAGCGCGGTCAGCACCCACAGGTCTTGACCGTCGTAGGCCATCGCCAGGGGGATGCTGGCGTTTTCGGGCACTTCGCTGGTGTCGCCTACCAGCAGCGCGAATTCACGCTTGCCGGTTTGCGGGTTGTGCTGGAAGATGCGCCCGCTGCCTTTACCCACCGAACCGAGCAGCCACAGCCGGCTGCCGTCATACAGCATGGCGGCTGGCGGAAAATCATGATCGCCGGAGAGGTCCACCCGTGGATCGGGGCTGGCATCCGCGTTGAGGCCGGCGGCCAGAGTGTAGCCATCCAACTGGTTGAAATCGGTCAACACCCACAGCCGGTCGCCGGCTGCCGCCAGCGCGGTGATCTGCTGGCTGGCGGATGGGCCAATGTCCAGCGTGCCGCCGGCGAAGCGGTAGAGCATGTTCTCGCATTCATCACAGGTAGTGGCCGCGCCGCCCACCCACATCCCCGCGCCGTCATAGGCGAACACACTGGAATCGGTGGCCATTTCCAGCGGCGTCGACTGGTAGGTGCCCGTGTCGAAGACTGCGTTTTGCAGCCAGACCTGCCCCGGCGCCAGCCCCACCTGCTCTGGGTCGCTGTCCGACACATCCACCTGGTGGACGGTTGCGCCGCTGTCCGGGTCGAGCACGAAAAGGGTCTTATACTGCGTGCCTTCCACGGTAGAGCGCGCCAGCGCCCACAGGTGCACGCCGTCAAATGCCAGCGCCAGAACTGGCGTGGGGTTGACCAGCGAGCCGTCCAGCAGCGCAAAGGTACTGCGCAGCGCGCCGCTGGCCGCGTCAAATTCCAGCACCGCGCCGCCCGTGGTGCCGACCCATACCTTGCCCGGCCCGGCAGCAATTGATTCGCCCTGCTCACCCGCGGCGAGATCATAGCGCGCCAGCATGGTAGGCTGCGTCAACGGGGCATTGGCCGGGGGCAGGGTGGCGGTTGGCGCAGCGGGCGAAGGCGCCTGCGTGAGGCCTGGAGGTTCGGCGCTGGG
>DATCUC010000456.1:0-7319 GCA_036567625.1 Anaerolineaceae bacterium
CATGCGCGGCTGGGTGCTGCGGCTCTTCGGTTGGGCGCATTCCGTCCGCTGGCCGGCCTGGCTGTTTGCCGCCGCGCTGATCATTTACCTGATCACTCGCCTGGTCAGCCTGGCGGATTTCCCGATCTACTTTTTCACCGATGAGGCGGTGCAGGCCGTACGCGCCGCCGACCTGGTGCGCGACCAGTTTCGGGGCTACTCCAAAGAGTTTCTGCCAACCTTTTTCCCCAACGGAAACCAGTACAACCTGAGCATTTCGGTTTACCTGCAGGTGCTGCCGGTGCTGTTGTTCGAACGCTCGGTATGGGTCACACGCGGCGTGGCCACGCTGATGACCCTGCTGGCCGCGTTTGCCGTAGGGCATATTTTGCGCGATATCTACGCCAGCCCATACGCGTGGGCCGCCATCCTGTTGCTGGGAACATCCCCGGCCTGGTTTTTGCATTCGCGCACGGCTTTTGAAACAGCTCTGGCCGCGTCGTTTTATGCCGGTTTCTTATGGTTTTACCTGCGCTATCGCTGCCAGTCGCCGCGCTACCTGTACGGCGCAGTGGCTCTGGGCGCGCTGGCGTTTTATACCTACAGCCCCATGCAGTTGATTATGGCCGTCACGGCCTTGCTGCTGTTGATCTCTGACGCGCGCTACCACTGGCAGCAGCGAAAAACCATCCTGCGCGGGTTTGGGCTGGCCCTGCTGCTGGCGCTGCCCTATGCGCGCTTTCTGATCAACCATCCCGCGGAAAATTCCCGCCACCTGGAGATCCTTTCTTCTTACTGGGTGCAAGACCTGACGCTGGGCCAAAAACTGGCGCGGTTTGGCGCCGAATATCTTAAAGGCCTGAACCCGCTGTACTGGTTCGCGGCCAATGATCATGATTTTACGCGCCACCGCATGGGTACTTTCGCGCATATGCTGCGCCTCACCCTGCCGTTGGCGGTTACCGGGCTGATCCTGGCGCTGCTCAAAATCCGCGCGCCGCAAAATCGGGCGGTGCTGGCCGCGCTGTTCGCCGCGCCAACGGGGGCGGCGCTGGTAGGCGTGGGTATCACCCGGCTGCTGGTGATGATCATCCCGCTCACTTTGCTGGCCGCCCTGGGTTTAGACGCACTGCTCGGCTGGCTGGAAAAGCATTTTCGACTGCCGCGCCCGGCATTGGGATTGGTCACCTTTGGGCTACTGGCAGTGATCAGCTTTTACCAACTGAACGACGCCCTGGTCAACGGCCCGACCTGGTTCCGCGATTATGGCCTGGGGGGAATGCAGTACGGCGCGCGGCAGGTATTCGCGGCTGTAGAACAGGAATCCGCGGCGCATCCGGAGCGCACCTACCTGCTTTCCCCCTCGTGGACGAACGGAACCGAAGAGGTGGCGCGCTTCTTTGCCGGAGACGACCGCCCGTTTCGCCTGGGCAGTATTTCCGGGTATCTGCAAGAATTCCGCCCCGAATTGGAATCCACGACTTTTGTGATGATCCCCGAAGAACTGGCTCAGGCCGCTCAGAGCGGCAAGGTCGCGGATGTCACCCTCGAGCGAGTGTTGTTTTTCCCGGACGGAACGCCGGGGTTCTATTTTGTGCGCCTGCGCTATGCTGACACATTCGCCGCCAGGTTAGAGAGCGAAGTGCAAAATCGTAGAGTTCTGCGCGAAGATACCCTTGCCTGGGATGGCGCTGAAACCCAGGTGCGCTACCCCACGCTGGATATGGGCCAGATTGCCGACGCTTTCGACGGCGACCAGCAGACCATCTTACGCACGCTGGAAGCCAACCCGCTCAGGCTGGATATTCGCCCGGCCGCTCCGCGCGCCGTACGTCAGGCGCAGGTGCGCGTGGGCGGCAACCCCACGCAGTTGACGCTCCGCGTTTGGCCGCGCGGCGCGGACCACCCCCGGGTGTACAGCCAGGAGCTGAGCGAAACTACCCAACCGCGCGTGGTGACTTTCCAGTTCGGGCAGGAAGTTTCCCTTGAACGGCTCGAAGTCGAAGTGTACAGTATTGGCGCGGAAGAGCCGGCGCATGTACACTTATGGGAAGTGAGCGTAAAGTAATGCATGATCCAGCTAAAAGACCATTTTATCTGTGGGTATTGATCGTTTTACTGGCGCTGTTTGGTTTGAACAGCACGCTGCGCCTGGCTGCTACGCTGCGTGCCTGGGAAGCCCTGGATGCCTTTGGTACGCAGCCCGGCCCGCTGTACCTGGCCGTTAACGGCGGCATTTTTGCGCTGGCTTTCCTGCTGGCGGTGACCGCGCTGCTGTTACGCTGGCGCGTCGCGGCGTGGATCGTGCGCGGGGCGGTCGTTGTCTTCGCGCTGTGGTACTGGGTCGACCGGCTGGCGCTCAGCCCTGGCCGCCCGGCGGAGAATATCCCATTTCTGGCCTGCTTGACCGCTTTTTTGCTGTTGTTTTCGCTGACCGCAGTCTGGGTCTGGCGAGAGTAGGGAGGGAAGGATGGAAACCCTTTCGATCGAAACCAAGCTATCCGTACTGATGAAGCTGTTGGAAATACAGATCGACGAGTTGGAGCGAAAAGCGACGATTGAGCGCAATCTGTTCCAATGGACGACCAGCCTGCTGCTGGCCGTGTTCGGCGTAGTCATTGCCCTGGCGGATAAGACCGCCGCCTTATCGCAGGCATTCCCCATAAAAATCCTTTCCACCATCGTTGTCAGTGCTCCGGCGGTCCTTTCGATCGTATGGATTTTCCGACGCTCGCGCGGGTCCGTCAGCAATACAGCCGCAATCGAGCAGATTCAGGACCTGCTGGGTGTGTTCGATGAAAAACGCTATGGGGCGCACGCACCGTATCCCAGGCGATGGGAAGGCACGCTGGCATCCTCGCACGCCAAACGCAAAACGCCATATTACTACACGGCAGTGATCATGATCATGGCTGCCTGTGTCATCCTTGCCATCTGGGTTGTGCTGTAGACCCGGTTGCTCGCTATAAATCCAGCCGCTCAAAGCGCCGGGCTGACCAGACGAAGGCCAGGTAGGTCAGCAGCGCGTATACCACTATCCCCAGGCCCAAAACCGCCAACTGCTGCGGCAAATAAGCTCCTGACAGCGTGTCCAGCGATTGCTTGAGAGCCGGCGTCAGTTGAATGATCACCTCGACGATCCCGGCGTAAACGATCATCGCCGTGCAGGATAGAATATACGGCAGGCCGGTCTTGTAGCCGGTCTTGTAAAACGCGGGCAGGAACACAATATTAAACAGCGCAAACATGATCAACACCAGCCCGAACAGGGCCGGGTTGGCTTCCATGCCGGCCAGGTTTTCGACCGGATTAATCCGCCCGCGCAGGCAAGCAAATGGGATGGCGATGACCATCTGCAGCAGTTCGAGCGCGATCACGGTGAAAAAACGGGCTTTCACCGCGTCCGTTTTGCGGATGGGCAGCAGCGTGGTGAAAAACAAATCATTGTTGGTGTTGCCGTTGAGGAAGATGAAGAAGATCCCCAGTGTCTGGTAAAAAAAAGCCACATAATACGGGTAGCTGGGGATGAGCAGCATGGCTGCCAGCGGCAGGAACAGGTAGCTGGTGGGGTGCAGCGAAAGTTTAAATTCTTTTTTCAGCAGGTTATACATTCGCGGTTTTTCTTTCGGTGTGAACCATGATGGATTCCAGGTCGGCGGGAGCAATGTGCAGCCCCGGCAAATCTACAATGTCGGATTTGCGCAGCATGCCCGAAAATTCTGCTCTACGCTCACGGTAGCCAATGATTTTTTGTCGCAACGCGTCCGGTAAATCCGCGCTGCAGCCTTCGATGATGCAGTACGAATTGACATAGCTGTTTTTTTCCTGGCTGGCGACGATTTCCCCGTCCTTGATATAGGTGATATCATCCGCGTTCTTATCCAGATCCGAGGTGATATGCGTGGAGAAAAAGACGCTGACGCCTTCCTGGTCGACCAGATCGGCGAAAATGTCGAGCAGTTCATCGCGCGAAACCGGGTCCAGACCCGAGGTCGGCTCGTCCAGAATCAGCAGTTCGGCATGGTGTGACAGGGCCAGCGCCAGCGCGTATTTGATGCTCATCCCTTGCGATAGCTGCTTGATCTTCTTTTCCGGGTCCAGCCCAAAGCGCTCCAGGTAGGTCTGGTAGAGCCGGTCATCCCAGCGCGGGTAAAAGCTCCGGTACACGCCGGTGATGGTCTTAATCTTGCTTTGCGCGTAAAAATTCGCCGCGCCAAAGATATACCCGATGCGCTGCTTGATCTCAAACTCGTGCGCGGGCATATCCAGGCCAAAGAACTGGATCGCTCCGCTGTTGGGGTGTACCAGGTTGAGCATCGATTTGATGGTGGTCGTCTTTCCCGCGCCGTTGCGGCCAATAAAGCCCATAATCCGGCCGGGCTGCAAGGTAAACGAAACCTCTTTGAGTTGAAATTGCTCGTAAGTCTTGGTCAGATTTTGCACATACAGAGCTGGTTTCATTTTTATTCCTGGTTCTTTGTGGTGGTTTCTTCGTTGGTCGCGGTGAGCAGCGCCAGCATGCCTGGATATTTTTTCAGCAGGTCCGAGGCTTTGATCAGCGCCAGACCCTGCTCCAGGTCGCCCAGCACCAGCAGCTTGTCCCCGACTTGAATGTTGAAATCACGGCGAGCTTCTGCCGGGATCACGATTTGCCCGCGTTCACTGACGGTGATCGCGCCGTAAAAGCGTTTTCCATCGGGGGGTTGTTGGCTCATAATACCCTCTTTTGTAAGATATATCTTGTAAGCAAGATTAATCTTACACCCGCTGGATGGTGATGTCAATGATTGGCATCCACTTATTCTCCGGCACGCTTGCCGTTTTTTGACTGGGTGGTATAATCTCAGAAAAAGCGGGGCGGTTCGCCTCGCTTTTTTAACGGTAGATACTGAACAAATTTTCTTACTGGCCTGGGCAGGCTGCGCAGCAGTCTGCCGGGATTTACTGTTTGAGGAGAAGTTGAAACGATGTTTCAAAAAAGCCTGTATATTCTGGTGGGGATTAGCCTTCTGCTGGCAAGCTGCACCGCCGCGGCTCCACAAAATACACCGCAGCCAGGGGCAGTAACGCTCCCCCCAACTGCAGTTCCCACTGCGCTTACGCTAGACCCGACTGCGGCGGCTACGCAAATCCCGGCGACGCAAGCGCCGCAGCTTAGCGCAACCGCCCCCGAGCCTTCCGCCACTGCCGCTGCTCCGGATGCTACCGCCGCCCCGGCGCAGGCAGCTTCGCCCGGTGCAGCCATTGCCTCTGGGCCGGAAGAATACCCGGCGGGGATCAATCCGCTCACCGGGCTGCCGGTCGAAAACCCGGCCAACCTGCAGGCTCCGCCCGCGCTGGTGTCGATCACCAATTTCCCTATTACCGCCCGCCCGCAGGCCGGGTTGTCTTACAGCCCGGTGGTGCACGAGGTCTATGTTGGCGAGGGCACTACCCGCTTCCTGGCCATGTTCTACGGCGATTTCCCCAAAGAAGCCGTTTCTGAAAATGACGCCCCCAGCAGCGGCAGCCCTAACGTGGTCAGTGACAGCGCGGAAATCGGCCCGGTGCGCTCCGGTCGCGTTTCATATGAACATCTGCGCGCGCTGTACAACGGTTTTCTGGTGATGGCTTCAGCCGACCCCAGCGTGGGCGCTACGCTCAACCAGACAACCAACGTTTACGCCGATAACCCCGGCGACGTTAACAGTGCTATGGTCAACGTCAGCCAGTTGGAAAAGCTGGCCCAGTCGCAGCAGCAGCGCAGCGGCGCCGTAGATCTGCAGGGGCTGGCCTTTGACCCGGCTGCCCCGGCGGACGGCCAACCCGCCAGCTCGCTGTGGGTTCCCTACGCGCTGCTGGATCAGGTCATCTGGCGCTACAACGCCGCGGACGGTTCGTACCACCGCTTCCAGGATCAGGCTGACGGTAAGACCTTCGTTGAGGCCACCGACCGGCTCAACGGCGAACCGCTGACCTACGAAAACGTGGTCGTGCTGTTCGCCACGCACCACGCCTACGCGGAAACGATTATCGATATCGACCTGCTGGGAATTGGCAAAGCCCCGGCGCTGCTCTTCCGCGACGGCAAGGTCTACAACATCTACTGGACCACCGCCAACGGTGAATACGAGCGCACCACCGGCAAGCTACGCCCGATTCGCTTTATCGATGCGCAGGGCAATCCCATCCCGCTCAAGCCCGGCCAGACCTGGGTGCACATCATGCCCAACTACAGCCCGGTATATGAAACGGTAGACTCGGAAGTGTATTACGACAAGACCGAGAGTAAGGCCACGCCGGGTTCCGGTAACTGGGCAGTGCGCTTTTACCCGCCCAACCTGGAGCCGCGCCCAACCAAAACACCCAAAAAATAAGATTATCCAAAACGCCGCCCATGAACCCGGGCGGCGTTTTTCGATTTATGCAATAAGGCGGCGGTATTCGGGCGAGGCCGCGAACTTGCGCAGCTCTTCGATCCGGTGCACCACCATGGGGTGCGTGGCGAAGGTGCTGGCCGCCACATTGACCCACGAATCATCCTCGGCCTCGATCTTCGCCAGGACGTTTTTCATTTCGCCCGCGCTGCGCGCGCCGCCCGCCGCCAGCTTGACCAGCGCCGACACTGCCTTTTCCGGGTTACGGCAGGCGATCAACCCGGCGCGGTCCGCCGAGTATTCGCAGGCGCGGTTCCACCAGCGAAAGGCTGCCACCAGGATCACCGCCATGCCCAGGGTGGTGGGCACGCCCGCCATGCCGCCCAGCAGGCTGTTGAGCCAGGTGTGCCCCAGCGCCACGTGCCCCATCTCATGCCCGATGATAAAGCGCAGTTCATCCCCGTCCATCACCTTGAGCAGAGGCGAGAACAAGACGATCGAAAACGGCTGTTCAATGCCGAAGGTGTAGGCATTCAGTGCTCGCTGGCGGGTGACGAACACCTGCACGCGCCCTGGCCGCAGCCGCGCCACGCAGTCCTGCACCAGCCCGGCCAGCTGCGGCGCGTTTTCCGGCGTCACCGCTGTCGATTCAGCGATCAGGGCCTGGGTGTGGGCCTTGTTCGACAGGTACGCCATCAGCACCACCAGGCCCAGAAATGCCGGCAGCACGCATACGGTGAACCCGGCAGCAAACAGCAGCACCGCCCCCACCACCAGCACGGTGACCAGCAGGATCGGAATTTCAGACGGATAGCGGTAGGTGTCCATGAAAATATTATACTGTCAACCCGCGATCGAGTATTTCCTTTACCAGCCCCGGCCCGGCATAGATCAGCCCGGTATACAACTGCACCAGCGCCGCCCCGGCATCCAGTTTGGCCTGCGCATCGGCAGCATTCATCACACCGCCGCTGGCCACCACCG
>DATCUC010000457.1:0-1982 GCA_036567625.1 Anaerolineaceae bacterium
GCAGTTTGCGGAACATGCAAAGCATTATATCCGAAACGTTGCGGCCTATACAATCTTGCAAGGTGGGCTCTGGCGGCGGCGCGCAATCTTGTTCGCCCGTTTTGGCTATGCTACACTGAGGACATGGCCGCAGAAGAAACCATGTACGCGGAAGTGCTGTCGGCGATTGACGCCGGCGACCGGGCCCGGGCGCGCGATTTGCTCACCCGGCTGCTCAAGATTAACCAGGAAAACCCGCAGTACTGGCTGTGGATGAGCGCCGTAGTCGACAGCAGCAAAGAGCGCGTGTACTGCCTGAAAGAGGTGCTGCGCCGCGACCCTTCCAACGAAGCCGCGCGGCGCGGGTTGATCTTTAGCGGCGCGGCCCCCAAAGAGGCCATTTCTGCGCCCGCGCCGTTGATCCGCCGCAACTGGCAGGCAGCCATGCAGAGCGAGTCGGGCGGCCTGAACAAAGGCCGCGCGATGGGCAAAACCGCGCTGACGGTGGGCGGCGCAGTGCTGCTGGTGGCGCTGGTTTTGCTGGGTATCTTTGGCGCGCGCTTCTTTTCCGCCGGGCGCGATACAGCCGAACGCCTGCCCACGGTTGCCGCCGTGGTAGTGGCCGCCACCCCCAGCCAAACGGCTACCGCGGCCCCGGCTGATTCCAGCGGCCCGCAGCCGCTGTGGATGCAGTTGAAGGCCACCTATACCGCCACGCCGCTGGCGGTCAACACGCCGCACCCGCGCACCGAGGCGTACCGTCTGGCGATGCGCGCCTACGAGCACGGCGATTGGGCTGCCGCGCTCGGGTACTTTGAGCAGGTAGCCACGGCCGAACCGGACGCGATCGATATGCTCTATTACCTGGGCGAGGTCAACCGGCTGGATGGTAATGCCGCGGCCGCGCTGCAGGCGTTTGAAAACACCCTGGCGCGCGACGCGGAGTATGCTCCGGCGCACCTGGGGCTGGCGCGGGCTCTGCTGATGCAGGAAAAACCTGCCCCGGCCAAAGCCCGGACCGCGCTGGAAAAGGCCATCGAGCTTGACCCGGCGCTGGTGGATGCTTACACCGAACTGGCAAACCTGCTGCTGGCCCAGGGCGATGCCGCTGCCGCGCAAGAAGTGCTGGAAGCGGCTCCCCCCGCCGCGCTGGATAATCCGTTCTTCTTGCTGGCCCGCGCGCGCGCCGCGCTGGAACTGGACGATCCCCAGGCAGCCGCGGATGATGCGCGCCGGGTGACCGCGCTGGATATCACCCTGCTGGATGCCTACCGGCTGCAAGGCGCGGCCCTGCAAGCCGCCGGCGATGGAAAAGATTCGCTGCAGCCGCTGCTGACCTACACCACCTATGCGCCGGATGACGCGCAAGCGCTGGCCTGGCTGGGCAAAGCCTACCTTGCCGACGGCAGCGCAGCGGATGCATTGCAGGCCTTTGACCGGGCGCTGAAGATTGACGACACCCAGGGCGATATCTACCTGGAGCGCGGGCTGCTCTACCTGCAGCAGGAAGACGGCGAGCGCGCCCTGGCCGACCTGGAAACCGCCTATAAACTGCTGCCGCGCAACTTTGCTGCCGCGTTGGGGCTGGGGCGGGCGCAGCTGCTCCTGGGGTATAATGGAAAAGCGTATTTGCAGTTTAACGTCACCCAGGGGCTGGCAAAGAGCGACGCGGAGAAAGCCCAATTGTATTACTACCGGGCGCTTTCCCTGGAACGGCTGGAAAAACAGGACGCCGGTGTGATCGCGGCGGCCATCAAGGACTGGAAGGCTCTGCTGGCTTTACCCGCCGAACGCTTTGACCCGGCCTGGGTGAAAGAAGCCGAGCAGCACCTGGCGGCCCTGTACACCCCCACCGTCACGCCACGCCCGGCTACCGCCACTCCCACGCCCGTGCCGTCCAAGACCAGCACGCCAACCCGCACCCCCACCAAAATTGCGACGCGCAAACCCTGACCGGCAGTTGATTTCTGTGTAGAGAGCCAATGCGCAAATGGCAGCAACCC
>DATCUC010000458.1:0-2018 GCA_036567625.1 Anaerolineaceae bacterium
TGACGCGGGGACCGGCATGGTGGCGACAAACAGCGTGGCCCCGCGCACCGGCAATGTTTCGGCGGGAACCTCGGTATTTGCCATGATCGTGCTGGAAAAAGCGCTCTCGAAGGTTTACCCGGAGATCGACATGGTGACCACCCCAAGCGGCAGCCCGGTGGCGATGGTGCACAGCAACAACTGCACTTCAGACCTGAACGCGTGGGTTGAGATTTTCCACGAATTCACCCAGGCGCTGGGCGTGGAAGTGGAGAAATCCCGGCTGTTTGAAACGCTCTACCGGCAGGCGCTGAGCGCTGATGCCGACGCCGGCGGGCTGCTGGCCTACAACTACGTTTCGGGCGAGCATATCACCCATTTCGAGGAAGGTCGCCCGCTGTTTGCGCGCACTCCCGAAAGCCGCTTTACGCTGGCCAATTTTATGCGCGCGCACCTGTTCTCGGCGTTGGGGGCGTTGAAGATTGGCATGGACATTCTGTTTGAGCAGGAAAAGGTGCAGCTTGACACCCTGTTGGGCCACGGCGGGTTTTTCAAGACCCAGGCAGTGGGGCAGAAGATGATGGCCGCGGCGATGAATGTGCCGGTGGCGGTGATGGAAACCGCGGGTGAGGGCGGCGCGTGGGGCATTGCGCTGCTGGCGGCGTATATGGCCAACAAAGCGAGCGGCGAGCCGCTGGAAGCCTACCTGGCGGATCAGGTGTTTGCCGGGCAAGCCGGAGTCATCACCGCGCCCGACGCGGCGGACGTGGCCGGGTTTGCCGCCTTCATGCGGCGCTACAAGCAGGGATTGGGGATTGAGCAGGCCGCCGTGGACGGGCTGCGGTAAAGGAGCGAACATGCTGGAGCAATTGAAAGAACAACTGGTGGCCCTGCACCTGGAACTGCCCAGGAACAACCTGGTGATGTGGACAGGCGGCAATGTCAGCCAGCGCGACACGGAAACCGGGCTGGTGGTGATCAAGGCCTCGGGTATTCGTTACGAAGAAATGCGGGCCGAGCACATGCTGGTGGTAGACCTGGACGGCAAGGTGGTGGAAGGCAGGTACAAGCCGTCATCGGACGTGTACAGCCATCTGTACATTTACAAGCACCGCCCGGATGTAGGCGGAGTGGTGCACACGCATTCGCGCTACGCCACGGCGTTTGCCGCGGTGGGAAAATCGATTCCGTGCGTACTGACGGCCATGGCCGACGAGTTTGGCGGGCCGATTCCGTGCGGAGGGTTCGCGCTGATTGGCGATGAAGCCATTGGCAAAGTGGTGGTAGAGAGCCTGGGAAAGTCGCCGGCGGTGCTGTTGAAGAACCACGGCGTATTTACGATTGGGAAGAACGCCACGGCTGCCGTGAAGGCAGCCGTGATGACGGAAGATGTGGCCGCGACGGTGTGGATGGCGATGCAAATTGGCACGCCGGACGAGATCCCGGCAGCGGATGTGGAAAAACTGCACCAGCGCTACACCAACGTGTACGGGCAGTAGGGAATAATTCGAAAGGATGCCCCGGCGAGGGTGGGGCAAAAGGAGCAGAGCATGATGGACTTAAAGCAGTATGAAGTTTGGTTTGTGACCGGCAGCCAGCACCTGTACGGGCCAAAAGTGCTGGAAACCGTGGCGGAACATTCGCGCGAGATTGCCGCGGCGCTGGGCGCTTCGGCGCATATGCCGGTGTGCGTGACTTTGAAGCCGGTGGTGACCACCGCGGAAGCCATTCGCACAGTGTGCCTGGAAGCTAACGCGGCGCCGAACTGCATTGGGTTGATTACCTGGATGCACACGTTTTCGCCGGCCAAGATGTGGATTGGCGGGCTGACCGCGCTGCAGAAACCCTTTGCGCACCTGCACACCCAATACAACCGCGAAATCCCGTGGGAAGAGATCGACATGAACTTTATGAACCTGAACCAGGCCGCGCACGGCGACCGCGAGTTCGGGTTTATTGGCAGCCGGCTGCGGTTGGAGCGCAAAGTGGTGGTGGGGCACTGGCAGGATGAAGACGTGCAGGCCAGCCTGGGCGGCTGG
>DATCUC010000459.1:0-4528 GCA_036567625.1 Anaerolineaceae bacterium
TTGCGCAACCCGTACCCTGCCCCCCTCCAACTCCCCCCATTTTCAAAGAACGAAAATGGAGGGAGGGCACTGACTCTCCCTACAAACCGCGTTCTCCAGCGGTTTGGGTCGCCATAGAGCGGCATGCAGAGCAGAGTTGGAGGGGGGGCCTGCCAACGCGATTCATAATCAACCCCTGGACGCAGGACTCTTGCGAGCGGTGTTGACTTGCGCAACCCGTACCCTGCCCCCCTCCAACTCCCCCCATTTTCAAAGAACGAAAATGGAGGGAGGGCACTGACTCTCCCTTCAAACCGCGTTCTCCGGCGGTTTGGGTCGCCGTAGAGCGGCATGCAGAGCAGAGTTGGAGGGGGGGGCCACTGACTCTCCCTCTAAACCGCGTTCTCCAGCGGTTTGGGTCGCCGCAGAGCGGCATGCAGAGCAGAGTTGGAGGGGGGCCTGCCGACGGGGCTCAGGTTATTCGCGGCGCTCCACGCGGATGGTGCGATTCTCGACGTGCCAGATTTCGGTGGCGAAGCCTTCAATGAAAAAGCGGTCGTGGACTACGGCCAGGGCGGTGCCTTCGAACTGGCCGAGGGCTTCTTCGAAGCGGGCGCGCGAGGGAATATCCAGGTGGTTGATGGGCTCATCGAGGAGCAGCAGGTTGCAGCCCTGGGCGGCCAGCAGCGCCAGGAGCAGCCGGGCGCGCTCGCCGTAGGAGAGCTTGCTAACCGGGGTGAAGACATCGTCGCCGGTGAAGAGGAACTTGGAGAGGAATGAGCGCACTTCGGTGTCGTTTTGCGAGAGGACGGCGCGCAGGGTTTCCAGCGCATTCTCGGCCGGGTTGAGGCCTTCCTGCTCCTGGGTCATGTACCCCAGGCGGACGCGCGAGCCGAGGCGAACCGAGCCGGCTACCGGGGGCAGCACGCCGGCGATGGCGCGGATGAGGGTGGTCTTGCCCGCGCCGTTGGGGCCGATGAGCGCGGCGCGCGCGCCGTAACGCAGCACGAGGTTGATGTGCTCAAGCAGGGGCAGGCCGTTGTAGCCCACTGCCAGGTCTTCGAGGGCGAGGACGTCGCGGCCGCTTTCGCCGGCAGAGGTGAAGTCAACGCGCATTTGCCAGGTACGGGCAGGACGGTCGATCCGGTCGACGGTTTGCAGGCGTTCGATGCGTTTTTCGATGGCTTTGGCGCGGCGGACGGTTTCGAGGCCGCGGTTGGCGAAGAAGCCTTTGGCGAACTTGTCGCCAGAATCGGCTTTGCCGCCTTTGCGGAAGCGGGCGATGGAGCGCACATGCTCAGCCGCGCCGCGCAGGCGGCTGATCTCGGCTTGCTGGTCTTGATAGGCCTGCATCTGGCGCTCGCGTTCGGCCAGTTTTTGCTCGAGGTAGGCGGTGTAATTGCCTTCGTACGGCTGCAGGCCGCGGCCGCCGCCTTCCATCTCCACAATGCTGGTGGCCACGGCGTCGAGCAGGGCGCGGTCGTGGGAAACGACCAGGACGCCGCCGGGAAAATCGAGCAGCCAGTCTTCGAGCCATTCGAGCATTTCGATGTCGAGGTGGTTGGTAGGTTCATCCAGCAGCAAAAGCTGCGGCGAGGAAAGCAGCACCCCGGCCAGCGCCAGGCGCGTCTTTTGCCCGCCGGAGAGCATGCCCACCGGAGTATCCGCGGAGAAATGGTCCAGCCCGAGGGCGCTCAACACCTGGGGGCTGCGCCCGGCGACTGCCGCGGCAGCGTTGAGGCGCTCGAGGGTGGAATCGTACTCAGCCAGCACCGCTTCCTGATCGGGGTCATCGCCGAGCATCTGGGCCAGGTCGAGCAGGCGCTCTTCGAGCGCGGGCAGGTCGCCTTCCATGCGGGTGAGAAAGGTCTCGATGGTATCTTCCCAATCGAACTCGTAGCCCTGGGGGAGATAGCCGACGCGCAGGTTGGCGGGAGTGAAGGTCACCGCGCCGGAATCGGGGCGCATTTGACCGGCGACGATGCGCAGCAAAGTGGTTTTGCCGCAGCCGTTGGGGCCGACAAGCCCAACCCGGTCACCGGCATTGACGGTGAAGGTGGCGTGGGCAAAGACCGGCTGGATGCCGTAGGATTTGGAAAGATCGTGGACGGAAAGCATGACAGACTACTCCCGGGGCCGGGCGATGCGCGCGAGGATGATGCTGAGCAGATAGAGGACGAAGAGGGGCAGCATCAACAGGCCCATGCTGATGGGGTCAACCGTGGGGGTGGCGAAGGCAGCGATGACGGCGATGATGATGATGGCGTAGCGCCAGCCGCGCAGGAGCATCCCGGCGGAAACCAGGCCGATTTTGGCGAGGAGAAAGATCAGCAGCGGGGTTTCAAAGCTGAGGCCGATCCAAAAGAGCAGGTTGGTGACGAAGCCGATGTAATCCGAGAGGCGCGGCACGGTGGTGACGCCGAGGAATTCGGTGAGGAAGGGGATGGCGGTGGGGAGCATGACGAAGTAGGAGAAGGCCACGCCGCTGAGGAAGAGGATGGTGGCGCTGGGGATGGCGGAATACAACCAGCGTTTCTCGTTCTTTTCGAGGCCGGGGCTGAAGAAGGCCACCACCTGATACACCACCACCGGCAGCGCCAGGATAAAACCGGCCAGCAGCGACACGCGCATGAAGACGCCGACGTTCTCGGTGACGGCGATGGACTGCAGGCGCTCCAGCCCGCCGATAGGCACGGCGAGGATGCGGATGAGGCGCTCGGCGAGGGCGAAGCTGATGAGGGTTCCGCCGACAACCGCGAGGAGAGCAATGAGCAGGCGCTTGCGCAGCTCATTGACGTGTTCGATCAGTTCAAGTGACTCGACCTGGCGGGATGTCACAAGGGCGCTCCTGGACGAGATGATGTTGCGAGGTAATCATACTCGAATTGAGCACGCGGGACAACGGATTGAACAACGGTTTTTTCTCGCGGATGTCACGGATGTGGAGCGCGGAATCAGCGGACGGCCGGGTACACGGCCAGCGGGCCAGCATCCGCTGCAGCCGTTCCAAAATTTGCCGACGCGGGTGAAGAGTTACGCGGCGGCGGCGGCCATCTGCTCGCGGATCTGCTGGACCTGGGCGAACCAGCAGAGGAGCACGGTCAGCGGGAGGGCGGGGAGGAAGGAAGCGCCGGGCTCGATGGTGATGGCGCCGGCGATGCGCCAGATGCTGGGACGAGTGCAGCGCACGAGGGGCAGGTCGCTCTCGGGCATGGTGAGGGTAATCTCGTTGCGCCAGAGGTTGGCGTTGAGCTTGAGGGTACGGTCAAACGGAAAAACAAGAAGCCCCCCACCCTTCCAGAAATTGATCTGGTAGGTGGCAATGACCTGGTCGCTGCCGCAGGGGGAAAAGTCGACCTGACGCTGCCAGAAGCCGCGGTAGCGCAGATCCCAGCAGCCGTCGGCGCTCTCGATGCGCGCGCGGTTTTGCAGCAGGCCAGAATAGGTCAGGTCGGCCAGAAGGGTTGCGTTGGAGAAAAGCTGGTAGTGGGACTTCCACATACTGGGCTGGTTCCAGGTAAATTCACGGTCAGCAACATCGGCTATACGCATTATTATTGGTCTCCTTGAAGATGCTATGCAGTATATAAGACGATTGTACCGCGGGAATCTTTGGTTGAGGAAGGGCGGGCGGCGCGGGATGTCATCTTTGGGATGGGAACAGGGATGAGGGGCGGGTGATGCTCATCACTTTATTCATCAGTTTGATCGGTTTATACTGATGATTAGCCTTATTCAAGGAGAACCCATGGACTGGCAGATTCCATTGATTGTGCTGCAGTTGATTGTTTTAGAAGGCTTGCTTTCGATTGACAATGCCGCGGTGCTGGGGGCGATGGTGGTGCACCTGCCGGACGATCAACCGGTGTACTGGCCGCGGGCGCTGCGCGGGCTGGGCGACCGGCTGCAGCATTTGCTGGGGAATCAGCGCATGGCGGCGCTGCGCGTGGGCTTGCTGGGCGCGTACCTGGGCCGCGGGTTGATGCTGCTGGTGGCGAGCCTGATCGTCCAGAATCCGTGGCTGAAGATTGTGGGGGCAGTGTACCTGGTGCGGCTGGCCTTTGATAACCTGGGCATGGCTGAGCCCGGCGAAGAGGACGCGCACGTGCACCCGATTGCCACCAATTCGTTCTGGCCGGTGGTGCTGACGGTGGAAATGACCGACCTGGTGTTCAGCCTGGACAATGTAGTTACCGCAGTTTCACTTTCGGACAAACTGTGGGTGGTGATGCTGGGCGTGGCGATCGGGATTGTGCTGATGCGCTTCGCGGCGGGCTGGTTCAGCCGGGCGGTGGAACGCGAGCCGGTATTGAAAACGGCGGCGTATATTTTGATCTTCAATATTGGCATGGAACTGCTGGCCAAAGAACTGTGGGCGGTGGAACTGGATGACGCCGCGCGGTTTGGCATTTCGATCGCGACGATTTTGCTGGCGCTGGCGTACGCGCACAGCCCGCTGCTGCAAAAGGCGCGGCCGGTGCTGACCTGGCTGGCGCAGGGGGCGGCGAACGTCAACGAGCTGTTCGACTGGGCGCTGGTGCCGGTTTAC
>DATCUC010000460.1:0-1709 GCA_036567625.1 Anaerolineaceae bacterium
CGCCGTCCGGGTTGCGGTCCGCCATGCGCCGGCTGGCGGTTTCCCAATCCAGGCCATCTTCCAGCCAGGCTAGCGCCAGGCGCGTCTGGTTGCCCACGTCGGGCGGGTTGTGGTGATACCAGTCGAGAAACCGCGCAGAAAGATCAACGCCATCAAATCCGCCCCGATCGACCAGGCTTTCGGCCAGCGCCAGCGCCATTTCCGTGTCGTCCGTGAAGGATCCGGCGGCCAGCCGCCCGGCTACATACGTACGCGCCAGGTCGTCGATCGGGCGCGCCGGCCCAAATTCCAGCGGCATGCCCAACGCGTCGCCGACGGCCGCGCCAATCGCGCAGCCCAGCAGCCGGTCGAGAGTGGTCGTGTCCATGGGAAGTTGCCTCCTGAGAGAAATGGTAGCATAAATTGATCACCCTGGGCTATTGTACCCTTTTTTGCAATTGCTCCGTTCGCCGCGCTGGTGGAGTGTGATATACTACCCATGAATTTTTCGCGTAAGGCGAATCCAGGCCAGGAAGGTGATGGAGGTCAGCATGAAAACGTTGCTGCTGATGCGACACGCAAAGTCAAGTTGGAAGCACGAGGATCTCAAAGATTTCGACCGCCCGCTGAATAAGCGCGGGGAAAAAGACGCGCCGCTGATGGGCAGCCTGCTTCTGGAGCAGGAACTGGTGCCCCAGTTAATCATCAGTTCGCCGGCCGTGCGCGCAAAGATGACCGTCGACGCCCTCGTCAGCGCCATGCACTACACTGGCGAGGTCAATTACTTCGAATCATTCTATCTGGCCGAGCCAACCGTCTATTTTGACCTGGTGCGTACCCTGCCAGATAGCATCGAGCGCGTACTGCTGATGGGCCATAACCCCGGCCTGGAAGCCGTGGTGCAGGTCTTAAGCGGTCAGGTGGTTCCCCTGCCAACCGCGGCAGTAGCGCACCTTGCCCTGCCGGTCAGCAGTTGGAGCGAATTAAACCGCGATGTGGAGGGCGAGCTGGTGCAGCTCTGGCGTCCGCGCGATCTCAAAAAGCAGGGTGGTGACAAAGACGATGAGTGAGTTCTTGGCCGTCAATCAAGATAACTTTCAACAAGAGGTGCTCCAGTCCGGCGTGCCGGTGCTGGTAGAGTTTGGCGCGGTATGGTGCGCGCCGTGCAAACGCCTGGAGCCGATCTTGCTCCAGCTAGGAAACGAATGGCAAGGCAAGGTGCGCATCGCCAAACTAGATGTAGACGAAAGCGCCGATCTGACCATGCAGTTCCAGATCATGAGCGTGCCCACGCTGATGCTATTCCAAAATGGCAAAGTCCAGCAGCGCATCACTGGCTTGCAGCCGCGCGAGCGCCTGGTAGAAAAATTCGCGCCGTTCCTGGCGTTGTAAACCCGTGCGCCTTCGTTCAGGCCCTTGAGGTTTCATCGACCGCAAGGGTTTTCTTTTTCTCGCAGTCAAAAAAAGGGGCTGAAAATGACCAGGCAAATGGAACAACCCTTTGGTTTGTGGAAAAGTCCGATCAGCGCGGAGATGGTCAGCAAGCGCGTGGTGATCGAAAGCGTGCGCTACGACAGCGACGGCGAAACCCTGGTCTGGCTGGAGCGGCGCGGCGACCGCAACGTGCTGGTGGCGCGCAAGTCCGGTGAGGGGCGCCGCGACCTGACGGATGAGCTGAATGTGCGCGGCCGCGTTGGCTACGGCGGCGGTGAGTTCACCCTGCAGAATGG
>DATCUC010000461.1:0-22171 GCA_036567625.1 Anaerolineaceae bacterium
ACCGCCCACGCGCAGCGCGAACACGTTTACCTGGGTGTTGCCTTCCACGCGCTCGACGCACACGGCCATGTCGCCTTCCGGCACGCACAGGAATGCGGCTTCACCGGTCTGGGCGACCATATCGCGCAGATAGGGTAGTGCCATCTGGCGCACCTGCAGTTGGCTCTGGTAATATGCGCCCAATTCAAACGCGCGCAGCCCCAGGCGGTAGCTGCGGCCTTGCGCCGCGCGCTCCACGTATCCGCGCTCTTCCAGCGTGGAAAGCAGGCGGTAAGCGGTGGCTTTGTTCAGACCCAGTTCCGCGGCGATGCGCGTCAGCCCAACTTCTGGGCCCAGGCGCAGGAAGGCCTCCAGTAAGTCTAATGCGCGGTTGACGGATTGGACGGATGAATTAGAGAGGGGAGAAAGGGTCGTATCTGGCATAATCGGTTCGCATTATGAACCAGCGGTTCGGATTATAAATAGTATAGCAACCGGCCCGCGGGTTGTCAACCCCTGGCAGAGCAGGTTTTTCGGGGGTATATCAGGACAGCACGTAGCGGTGAATGGCCCAAGAAAGGCCGCCGGCGTCATTGGTGGGGGCCACATGATGCGCGGCGCGCTGCACATCCAGCGGGGCGTTGCCCATTGCCACCGCCAGCCCGGCCACTGAAAACATGCTGATATCGTTGAACTGGTCGCCCACCACCATCGTGCGTTCCAACGGAATGCCCAACGCCTCGGCAAAGGTCTTGACGCCCGCGCCTTTGTTGACCCCCAGGCCGTTGAACTCTAAAAAATGCGCTGTCGAAAAGATCATTTCCACTGGAAGCTGCTCGACGCGCGCCCACCGGGCAAAGTGCTCCAGCGCCGGCGCAGGGCCCCACAGCGTGACCTTGAGCGGGCAGTCCATCCCGGCGGCGAGCACATCCGGCACGCGGCACGCCAGCCCGGCATTATGGTTTTTGAGCACCTGCTCGTGTTCGGCGCTGCCTTCCAACAGCGTGGCATCGATTCCGTGCAGCGCCGGACCCAGGTTTTCGTGCCGGGCGCGGTTCAGCAGGGTGGGCAGCACATCTGGCGGGATGGGGCGAGTGAAAAGCACCTCGCCATCCAGCCCGCAGGCATACGATCCGTTGCCGCCGATATGCGCCGGGCCCAGGTTCAGGCGCTGCAGTAGCGGGTCCACGCCGATGCGCGTGCGCCCTGAGGCCAGCACCGGCAGTACGCCGCGCTCGCGCAGGGCGTCCAGTGCTTCGACAACGCCCGGCGCCAGTTCGTGGCGCGAATCGAGCAGCGTGCCGTCGACGTCAATGCAAATCAATCGATAAGATGCCGGCTGGTTGTACATGGAAATCTACCTTGATGTGTAAGCTGTAACCGGTACATTGTACGGCAAACCGGCCAGCGCGTAAAGCGCCGGCCGGTTTGAGTAATTTCCTTGCATTACATCTCAGTCGGAATCGTTTTCCATGCATTCCTTGACGCCATTTTCGATCTCTTTGACCAGCAGCGGGGCCAGCGATCCCATCTTAGCCTGAAAGACTTCCAGGCGGGCCAGTGCGGCGCGCATATCGCCCTGCAAGTTATCAATCCTGCCGGGCACGGCGGTGGCCGCGGTGACGGTTTCGTAGGGCTTGAACATTGCCTTGAAGAATCCTGCTTTTTTCTCGGGCAAGGTGACGTACCCCGCATTGGCGGCCTCCTGGATCACCGGCGCCAGAGCCATCAACCACGGGTAGCTGGTGCTGGAGCGACCGCCGACCACGCCGATGACGATATCGCGCACGCGGTGATGTTCAGGCTTAACCGCGGCGCGGATGAACGGCAGCAGTTTCGCACCCAGGCTGTTGGGGGCGGGTTCGGTTTGACCGGTCACCTGGGCCACCACGGCGGTTTCTTTGCCGAGGAACTTCTTGACTTCCAGAGCCGAAAGCTGCAGCGTGCCGGATTCGACCAGGTCCATCAGGGCCGCCAGGTAGGTCTTTACGACCAGCTGCTTCAAGTCAACCTTGGCGCCGGTGCGCGGAGCAAGGGCAAATTCTTTAAAGATGCCGCTGGCGGGGGGGACAATTTCGTCGGAAAAGAGATACAGCAAAGCCGGCGATGTGAGCGTATGAGCGCTGTCCATAGAAAGAGAGTCTCCGTTCGTTGAAGATGATAGGTTGTGGTATGTCTGTGGAAGCGTTCTACCGGTGTGGCTTTCCTCCGGTAACATCACGACAAGTACAAACCCGATTATAAGAAGTTCCGTGGATCAAAAAAGGACGGTGTCCAATGTTCGGGATGAAGAAAATATCGAGGCGGTTGAAAAAACCGCCTCGATGCTGTGCTATTGCCGCTTGCTTTACGCGTTCTTCGGTTTCCCCAGGCGAGCGCGTTCCTCGTCGATGATTTTTTCTTCCAGCTTTTTGAACAATGGGGCCGGCTGGCGCAGGGCAGCACCCGGAACCAACCGCTGCGCTTCCCAGCGGCCGCTGGCCGCAGACGGATCGTAGCGCAGGATGAAGTGCTCGCCCAGGGCGTCGTCGATCGTTTCGGTAAACTGCGTCCCGAACAGCGGCTGATCGTAGCCCAGGAAGACATGCAATTGCTCGCTGGTATGCGGCAGGAAAGGCGCGAGCAGCACTTTGAGCGAGTTGATCGCCGACAGCGCGGTGTACACGGAACGGGCGGCGGCGGCGCGGTCGGTTTTGATGGCTGCCCAGGGCGCGGTCACATCCAGGTACTTGTTGACCTCAGTCGCCAGGCGCATGGCCTCCGCCAGCGCGCCGCGCAGGTGCACGGCTTCCAGCTCGGCGGCCACGCTCTCAAACCCGGCTTCGACGGCGCGCAGCAGAGTTTCATCCTGCTCGGTCAACTCGCCCGGCTCGGGCACATGGCCTTCCCAGTGTTTAAAGGTAAAGGAAAGCACGCGGTTGGCCAGATTACCCCAGGTGGCCACCAGTTCATCGTTGTTGCGGTGGAAGAACTCACCCCAGTCCCAGTCGGTGTCGCGCGTTTCGGGCATGTTGGCAGTCAGGTAATAGCGCAGCGGGTCTGGGTCGTAGCGGCTGAGAAAATCGCGGCCCCATACTGCCCAATCCCGGCTGCCAGAGATCTTCTGGCCTTCCAGGTTAAGAAATTCATTTGCCGGAACGTCAAAGGGCAGCGCCAGCGGCTGCGGGTGCGGGTCGCCGCGCAGTTCGTCAAAGCGCGTGCCGGTGCCGATCAATTCACCCGGCCAGATCACGGCATGGAAAGGTATATTATCCTTGCCGATGAAGTAATAGGTGCGCGGCGCGCTGCCGTTCCACCACTGCTTCCAGGCATCCGGCTGGCCGGTGAGCATGCTCCACTCGATGGATGCGGAAAGGTAGCCGATGACCGCTTCGAACCACACGTACAGGCATTTCCCGCCCCAGTCTTCCAGCGGAACCGGGATACCCCAGTCCAGGTCGCGGGTGATCGGACGGCCGCGCAGGTTGCTGGTCATGATCTGCCCCAACGACTGGCGCAGCACGTTGGGCCGCCAGTAGTCCTCGCGCTCGCGCAAAAAGGCAACGATCTGCTCTTGCAGCGCGCCCAGGTCGAGGTAATAGTGTTCCGTTTCGCGCAGTTCGGGGGTCGAACCGTCGATCTTCGAGCGCGGGTTGATTAACTGCGCCGGGTCGAGCAGGTTGCCGCAGCGGTCACACTGGTCGGAGCGCGCGCCTTCATAGCCGCAAATGTAGCAGGTGCCTTCCACGTAGCGGTCGGGCAAGAAGCGCCCCTGGCTGGGCGCGTACCACTGCAGCTCCGTGTTGGGGTACATGAAGCCGTTGTCTTTCAACGCCAGGAACATCTTTTGCGAGACGTCGAAGTGATTGGCGGTATGCGTGCTGGTGAACAGGTCGTACGTCAGGCCAAGCTGCTGGAAGAGGTCAATAAAGCTGTGATGAAAACGCTGGTAGACCTCGAGCGCCGTGGATTTTTCGGCATCGGCGCGGACGGTAATGGGCGTGCCATGCGCGTCCGAGCCGCTAACCATCAACACCTGGCGCCCGCGCAGACGGTTATACCGGGCAAAGATATCCGCCGGAAGATACGATCCGGCCAGATTGCCGACGTGAATTTCGGCATTGGCATAAGGCCAGGCTACGGAAACGAGAACGGGTTCGGACATGACAGGCCACCTCACGATGATCGAATTGTGGGGAAATTTTATCACGGTTTGACAGGTTTCGTCTTCCAGGACGGGCAGCGTCCCAGCGGGTTTGAGAGAGTGTATTTTTAAAGACTCACCCCGGAGAATTTCTCCGGGGTGAGTGAGGTGGCGAGAGAGGCGCGCTTACTGGGCGACGGTGAAGTCCATATACGGGCTGAATGCGCCGACGCCAAAACTGTTGGATGCGCGCACCTTGAAGCCATACGTGCGGCCTTTCACTACGTTGGCGGTAGAGGTATACGCGCAGGTGTCACCGCTGCAAACGTTGGCCGGGTACAGGGTGCGGTAGATGATGTACGTATTCTCCGCGTACGACCACACCATGAGATAGTATGAGGTCACACCGGGAACAGCTTTCCAGGTATAGGCTGGGGAAAGCGTGCTGATCGTTCCGCTGGGCGACACGGTCGCCGGGGGATCAGGCACAAGCTGCACGGTGAATGGCGTGTATGCCGAATAATCGCCGTAGCCGTAGCTGTTGTACGCGCGGATGCGGACCTGGTATTTGCCGCTGGCCAGATTGGTGGCGGGCTTGTAAGAACAGACGTCGCCGGTGCACAGATAGGCGCTGGTGGCGGCATACGTGCCGACGGTGGCCTTCTTGGTCAGCGAGTAGACGTGGATCTGGTACTTGGTGGCCCCGGGAACGGCCTGCCAGCGGTAGGTGGGCCGCTGGATGGTGATCTTGGTATCCGCGGCGGGTTCGGTCAGCGCGGGCGGCACCGGCGCCAGGTAGGCGTTGAAGGTCATAAAGGCGCTGTAAGCGCTCCATACCGTGGCATTCCCGGCGCGCACTTTGAACTTGTAACTGCCGTGCCCCAACTTGAGCGTGGATATATAGGCGCAGGTTTCCGCGCCGCACACCGCGTCAGCAGTCAGCGTGCGGTAGATCACGTAGCTGGTGGATTTCTCCGCATAAACCATCAGGTAATAGCGGCTGGCCCCCGGAACCACCTTCCAGGTATAGGCCGGGTTGTTGATGCTAATCTGCCCGCCTGGCGAAACCAGTTCCGGCACGGTAGGCACGGTATTGAGGGTAAAGCTGGTGGGGGCGCTCCAGGCGCTCCATCCGGCGTCGGTGCCGGCGCGGGCTTTAAACTCGTAAGAAGCATCTGCCAGGGCCGTGGTTGGGGTGTAACTGCACGCGCTGCCGCTGCAAACATCCGCGTTGACCGATACGCTCAACGCGGCGCTGGTTTGCCCGGCTTTATTGACCCACAGGCTGTACTGGTTGGCATTGGGAACTGCATTCCAGGTGAGCGCCGGCTTGCTGGTTTTCAGCGTGCCGCTGGGGCCGGTAATGGCCGGCGCAGCCGGCGCCGCGCCGCTGCTGTTGCCGGAGAGCAGTTTATTGCCCGGAGCGCATTCTGTGCCATACGAGGGATAAGCGGCGGCTTCAGCGCAGGTGCGCGGGCGGCCGCCGTTCTCGGCCACATCATCGAAGGTAATATCAATGGAGGTAGACCAGACCGCATTGGGGTTGGTGTGCACGTGAAAATGCAGGTGATGCCCGGTGGAGGCGCCAGTATCATCGGCATTGCCGATATACTGGCCCTGGCTGACCGGCGCGCCGACCACGCGCAGCCCGGCCGGGATGGTTCCCTGCGCCAGGTGGTAATACACCTGGTACGTGGTCGGCGTGGTCGAGGCATCTTCCAGGACAATATAGTTGGTGGTGCTGGTGTTGCCGTTGGCCGCCGAGTCGTAGAAATACTTAACCACGCCCGAGCGCGCGGCGTGGATGGGGAACATCGTCCCATCCGCGAAATCAAAAGCGTACATGCAAGTTGTCGGGCAGGATTTATACGTCAACACATGGCCGATACTGCCGCTGATATAGTTGTACGTGCCGCCCTTCCACGGCAGTTTATACCCGCCGATAGGCGTGGTGGCCTGCGCCGAAGCTTCATCCGGCTCGGGGGCCAGCAGTTCGGCTTTGTTTTCCGCGCTGAGCATCGCCTCGGGTACCAGCGCCAGAGTTTCTGTCCAGGCCGGGTCAACCTGCAGGGTGATCCCCCAGGCCTGGCCGTCTTCCGCGCGGCGCGCCAGCGCCAGGCCCGGCTCAGTGGCAATATTTTCGCCGGTTTGCGGGTCGTGGAACGCCAGCCACACCAGCGCCAGCGAACCGTCTTCGGAGAACTCCAGGTGATCAATCTCGACGGCGTACAGCAAGTAGGCCAGCGACATCTCGCGCATCCGGTTCAAGCTGTCGTCCAGCGCGGCCTGGATGGCTTCTTCGTCGGTCATTACCGGCGCAGGTGGGATCACCTGGTTATCCAGCGGCGGCTCGGTAGGTTCAACAGCCTCAGTTGGGAGGGTTTCGATGGGGGTCGGAGTGGGCTGCGATGTTTCTTGGGGGGTGGGAACTTCGTCCTGAGCAAAGACCGGGGTGAAGATGAAACCCACCTGGGTCACGACCAGCGCCAGGATGGCGACAAACAGGCAGAAAGACCGGCGAACAGAGATGCTGCGATGATTTTGCATTGGATATCCTCGATGGGAGTAGCGTTGGAACCAGCTTGTTTGCGCTTAGTATACTGGCCTCGCCGGATATCCGCATTTACGATACTGTAAGGTACTGCGAAATGTTGAGGGCGCGCCGTGCGGCGCGCCCTCTGTCTTTAAGCGGGGATTTGATTTGGTAAAACCAGGTTTGAGTTACCGCAGCCCGAAGAAGCTGAGGATGCGGTTGATCAACTGCTGCAGCCAGCTCACGCTGGGCGGGGTGATCTCCGGCCCTGGGAGGACTGCCCCATCCGGATTGATTTCTACCGTCGGTTCCGTGGTGGGTTCCGCGGTCGGCTCGGCAGTGGGCTCTTCTGTGGGTAGAACCTCGGTGGGGAGCACTTCTGTCGGCAGCACTTCCGTTGGGAGTACCTCAGTCGGAAGGACTTCGGTCGGGAGCACCTCGGTCGGCACTACGTCCGTCGGCAGAACTTCAGTCGGCAGGACTTCCGTAGGCAGAACTTCCGTAGGAACAACTTCCGTCGCCGGAGCGCCTACCGGGCAGACCCACGGGTACCAGTAGTAATCCAGGCCCACGCCGTCGGAGATTGGGTTCATGGTTTCAGGATCGAGCAGAATTGCGCCCAAATGCACCTCAACCACCGTATCACCGGCGCGCACGCCCGGCCAGTTGCCAGAGACGGTGACAATGTCGCCATTGGACACGTTCTGGTAGCTGTAGACCTCGCTGGTACGCAGGTCAACCGGCTCGGCCACCTTCCACGCAGTTTGGAGCACGGCGCTGTCATAGCCAGCGGGCAGGCTCACCTGCACGTCAGCCGAAACAACGCTTGCACCCATCACGCAGATGGCCTGATCGGCAACTACAAAGCCAACGTCCGGCACGCCCGGAACCTCGGTCGGAGAAACCTCGGTGGGGAACTCCGTCGGGAATTCGGTTGGGAACTCCGTTGGGAACTCGGTAGGCAGAACCTCGGTCGGTAAGACTTCGGTTGGTACAACCTCGGTAGGCAGGACTTCCGTCGGTAAGACTTCGGTCGGGAGCACTTCGGTTGGCACTACCTCCGTCGGAAGAACTTCGGTCGGGAGCACTTCCGTGGGAAGTACCTCGGTTGGGAGAACTTCCGTCGGCAGCACTTCCGTGGGAAGCACCTCGGTCGGCACTACTTCGGTCGGGAGGACTTCGGTAGGCAGAACCTCGGTCGGTAAGACTTCGGTCGGCAGCACTTCGGTTGGAACGACTTCCGTCGCGGGAGCGCCCACCGGGCAAACCCACGGGTACCAGAAGTAATCCAGGCCCGCGCCGTCCGAAATTGGGTTCATCGTTTCAGGATCCAGCAGGATCGCGCCAAGATGGACTTCGACCACCGTGTCGCCAGCGCGGACGCCCGGCCAGCTACCCGAAACCGTGACAACATCTCCGTCAGACACATTCTGGTAGCTGTAGACCTCGCTGGTGCGCAGATCCACTGGTTCAGCCACCTTCCAGGCAGTCTGGAGTACGGCGCTATCATAGCCCGCGGGCAGTGATACCTGAACATCCGCCGAAACGGTTCCCGGCGTCATCAAGCATACTGCCTGGTCAGCAATGACAAAGCCAACATCCGGAACACCCGGGATTTCCGTTGGAGCTACTTCCGTCGGGAATTCGGTTGGGAATTCAGTCGGGAATTCAGTAGGAAGGACTTCCGTCGGAAGAACCTCGGTTGGGAGAACTTCAGTAGGAAGAACTTCCGTGGGGAGGACTTCGGTCGGAAGAATCTCGGTCGGCAGGACTTCTGTCGGCATTTCGGTCGGGAACTCGGTTGGGAGTTCAGTCGCGCTTGACGTGGGCACGACCTCGGTCGGGAGAACCTGCGTCGGAACTACTTCCGTCGCGGGAGCGCCAACCGGGCACACCCAGGGATACCAGTAGAAGTCAAACCCATCACCACCAGAGATCGGGTTGCGCGTCACCGGGTCTAACAGGATCGCGCCCAGGTGAATCTCGACGACCGAGTCGGTCGGGCGGATACCGGGCCAACTGCCAGAGATGGCGACAACGTCACCGTTGCTCACATCCACGTAGCTGTAGTACGTTGGGGTGCGCAGGTCGGCTGGCTCTGCCACGCGCCAGGCCATTTGCAGCACCGCGGAGTCGCCTCCCTCGAGGGAAACGCCAACCTCAGCGCTCAATTCGCCGCTGCCAACCATACAAACCGCCGTATCGCCTTCCAGGAATCCCACGCTGCCGGTAAGAACCGGCGGGGGCTCGGTAGCGGTCGGCGGTATTTCCGTAGGAATCCCTTCCGTAGGCAGTACCTCAGTTGGCAGTACTTCTGTTGGAAGTACCTCTGTAGGTAATACCTCGGTGGGTACGACTTCCGTCGGGGGAACGTCCGTCGGCGGCACATCCGTTGGAGGTACTTCGGTCGGGGGTACATCCGTGGGCGGCACGTCCGTCGGCGGTACCTCAGTGGGAGGTACGTCCGTCGGAGGCATTTCCGTTATTTGAACCGGAACAGGACCTCTCGGACCTTTCGGTTCCTTCCGCTTCGCTGCGGTGTCATCCACACTACCGGCGTACACCGGGCCGACAGCCGCGGAAAGCAGCATACCGGTTACCAGCGTCACAAAGCCAAGCAGGTAGAACACACGACTCAACTGTCTACTCTTAAACCAACGCTTCATATATCCACCTATAAGTTGCCCGTTTGGTTTTTCGTAGCCAACCATTCCCTGCCAGCAGCGAGCAGTCCTGCTAGCAAGGCACAAAAGTGCGTCTGACGCGCAAGCATCAAACGCCGATTCCAGCGTCAGGCAGGGCATTTCTGGGAACGCTTACGAACCAAATAAGCGCTCCAACCCCTGCTTCCACTGCCACGATGAAGCTTCAGTTCACATGACCGAAAATTGGCTGGCCCCCTACTACAAAATGCTTTACGTTGTAAGGTTCGACAAAAAAACCGGCTGCGAGGCCGGTGTTTTTGTTTCCCTCTGCGGATTGTTGGAAACTGGCCGCTAACCAGCTTCCGGTACTGCTATCCCCGCTGAACTCGGACTTGCGATGTAGGCCGCGATGAAGCAAACAACTTCTACCACCGGTAAACCGTTATTTGGCTTTGCTAGGTAAATTATAGTAAACCGGTCAACAATTGTCAAGCGGTTTGAGGGTAGGAAAATATAGCATTGAAATAGGTGAAATGGGAATTACCCGCTCTGCATGGCGTTTGGGCCAGACCAGGGGTAAATCTCGGTGCCTTTGGCGGCCTCACGGATGGCCGGATCGTCTGAATAAAAGCCGCGCCGCTCTTCCGGGATTAATTCGGCAATATGGCGCATCAGCGTATGCCCAATCTCATCCAGCTTGCCGCGGTCAGTTTCGCCGCGGTCCGAAACGTACAAGGGGCCGAATGGGCGGCCAATTTTGATGGTTACATCGCTGCGTTTGCCGCGCCGTAGAGATGGGAACAGGTCAACCAAGCCGTCCAGGCCAATCGGGAGGATTTGGGCGTTGGTGGAAGATGCCAGAAACGCCGCGCCGGGGCGCGCCGGGCGCAGCACGGCCGCCCAACTGCCAGCCTCAGGGAAAATGGCCAGCCGGCCGCCGTTTTTCAGAATATTTCGCGCTGCCAGCAGCGTTTCGCGCGATACCGAGCCGCGGTGCACCGGCAAAACGCCCCATATGGCCGGAATCCAGGTGACGATTTTGGGGGCATTAGGCATGCGGAACCCGCCGATGAACTCGACCGGCCAGGGCAGGGTATTGATCATAGCCACCGGGTCGAGAAAGCTGAAATGGTTGGCCACAATCAGCAGCGGACCTTCGGCCGGGATGTTCTCCCGGCCTTGTACCTTAAAATGGCTCAACGTTCCCAACGCGATTGAAATCAACCCGCGCATCACGGCGCGTACTGGCCGGCGGCGGGCGGCAAGTTTGTTATTATCCATGCTTGACGTCGCGATTTTTGACGAATAACAGCAGCCCCAGGCCAATGACGAGGAAGGCAATGATCGACACAATTGCCAGCCGCATACCCGATTGTTCTGCGGCGATCATTTCCAGGCCGCGGCGCAGGTAATGATTCGAACCCCAATGGGCCATCGCGCCAAACGCAGCCGGGCCAATAAAAGCCGAAATACTGCTGGCAACCGCGAACAGGCCGTAAAATTCAGCGGTTTGCTCGTGTGGAGCAAGCACGCCAACCATCGTGCGGCTGACGGATTGCACGCCGGTGAGCGCGAACCCGGCGAACCCGGCGATGACGTAGAAGACGATGCGCGAGTCGACCACGATCAGCCCGGCGACGATCGCCGTCATGGCCAGCAGGGCAGCGATCAGCGACATCTTTTCACCCGCGCGGTCGGCGAGAATGCCAAACAGGTAGGCCCCACCGACGCTGGTGACGGAAACGATCATCATCAACAGGATCAAGCCTTCTTGTTTGAAGCCAAACAACGTAGAGCCGATAATCGCGGCGAAATCAAAGGTAACGATAATGCCGACGTTATAGATCGTAAAGGCGATCAGGAACTTCATAAATTCTTTGTGCTTGCGGGCAGCCAGGAAGGTGCGCGCCAACTGCTTGAACGGCGCGGTAAAATACGTTTCCCCGGCGGGCAATGGGCGCGCTTCCGTGCGTTCGCGGACGAACAGGAAAAGCGGCAGCGAGGCCAGCAAGAAGAACAGAGCGGTGAAGATGAACGAAACGTTGACCACGCCTTCCCATTTGACCAACTTGATCAGCGCCAGCGCCATAATCAGCGCTACTATCCCGCCGACGGAACCGATGGCCCAACCGTTGCCGGAAATGGTGGCCATGTCTTCTTTTTTCTCGGCGACATCGGGCAGCAGCGCGTTGTAGAAGACCTGCGAACTTCGGTAGCCGATCTCGGCCAGGATGAAGAAGGTCATGCCCATGACGATATCACCCTTCTGCACAAAGTACAGGGCCGCGGTGAAGGCGATCACCATGCCGGTGTACAGATTGAGGATGCGCTTCTTGGAGCGCGAAAAATCCGCGACTACGCCGAGGATGGGCGTACTGACGGCCACCACCAGCATGGCAATTGAAATCGATAACCCCCATAGCCGCGAACCTTCGGATCCGCCCACCACGGCGTTCTTGAAATAGGTGGAATAGACGGCCATTAATACGACCGCGGCATATGCAGAATTGCCGAAATCATACATATACCAGGACCACCGTTCCCGGCGGGTAACCGGGATGGGTTGTTTCGCCTTCACGCCGGCTTGCGGATGAATGGTTGCTTCCATAAGGAAAATCCTTTGCTATTGGGGATGATTAAGGATAACACCGAATACCCGTTTTGGGTACTCGGGTTGCGTTGTACAGCCGGTAGCTTTGGACTTCGCAAGCAAGCTGCTCTCTGCGTAGTAAGGAGTTACGCGGCCGGTAGAGCAATCGGCTGGCGCAAGATCGTTTTCAAGCGTTCCGGGGCGGTGAGGCGCGGGTCATTGAGATAGACCTCGTGGTGCTTGCCGCGCAGTACATATCCCTGCTGGTAAGCGTACTCATGCATGCGCATGATATTCTCATGTTCGGCGATGTACGGGCCAGGATGGAGGAGCTGCACGCTCAGCCCTTCGTGGAACGGCTCCAACCGCACTTCGTCTAAATGCGTAAGATATTTCTTTTTACGCACATCCGGCAGCACCAGATCCAGCAGGTCAGAGGTCACCCATTCCGGCTGCTGGATCATCATTGTCCAGGACCAGTGGTCTTTATTTTCATCGGAAACGATGCTGCCGTCTGCCATCCACCACAATCCTTCGAGCGGCATGACGGCATAGTTGATGCCGAGCTGCTTTTTTACCGCGAATTTGAGGGCGTATGCCACGCTGTACAATGCGCTGAGAATATCCGCGTAAATCGGATCGGTGGCCGGGTTGCCGCAGCCATCCAGGCATAGAAAACGAAATTCCGGCACATCGACAATACATGGCTCTTTGGCCGATGGGTTGAAAAGCGCCTTATGGCGCAGCGTGAGATTGATCTTATCGGGCACAGCCGCCTCCAGGGAATCAGGAACAGGGACTATCATTATAATAGTAAGCGGGCGGTGAAGATACAAGTGTTGATCGAGAATTCGCCGTCATATTCCCATTTTCTGTTGAGGCAAAGATGGAACTATCCGAGAAAGCGCGGGCGTATTACGAGATTTATCTGGCCAGCCTGCCGCCGGGAACGCCGCGCCACGCGCGCGTGGAAAGCTGGTATTTCTGCAACACCGAACCATGCGCCCAGGAACTGGGCGAGCTGACTCTGCGCGGGATCAAGACTGCCACTGCCAGCCAGCACCAGTTGTTTGCGCTGGAAAATGAACCGCTCCCCGAGGTGGGCGGCATCAGCGTGATCACCGATTGGAACGGCGAGCCGATGTGCATCATCGAAACCACGCGGGTATATATCGTTCCATTCCACCAGGTAGATGCCGAGCAAGCGTATGAAGAAGGCGAAGGCGACCGCACCCTGGCCTACTGGCGCGAAGTTCACTGGCGCTATTTTTCCGGCGAAGCCGCGGAGAAGAATCTGACCTTCACCGAAGATTCGCTGGTGGTTTGCGAGCGCTTCCGGGTGATCTACCCGGTCGAAAAATAACCGGCTCGGGGCGTTGATCCACCGGGCCGGTTGCGTGCAGCGACTTGAGGGGACTTAATCGCCGCTGGTCTGGCGCGCGTTTGCGGCTGCGCGGGCTTCGTTGCGCGATTTAATGAACCCCACCATGCGGTGCATGGGTTCATCGATCAGCTTGAGCCGCACGGTGCGGATGCTATCGCGAATGCCCACGATCCGCGCAAAGCGCCGGATGGGTTCGACATTTTCGTGCGCGGCTTGCAGATTGTAGTTGGGAATGCGCGGGCTGAGGTGATGCACGTGGTGAAAGCCGATATTGCCGCTGAACCACTGCAGCACTTTCGGCAGCTTGTAGTACGAAGCGCCCAACAGCGCCGAGGCCACGTAGTCCCAGTTTTCAGCGCGCTCCCAGTATGAATCTTCGAACTGGTGCTGCACGTAGAACAGCCAGATACCGCCGCAGCCGCCAAGTAGAATGATGGGGAGCTGGATCATCAGGTATTCTTTCCAGCCGATCAGCAGGCTCATGCCAATCACGATCGCCAACAGGGCCACGTTGGTCCACACCACGCTCTGCGTTTCTTTTTTGCCGTAATGCGGCAGCGCCAGCCGGTGCGAGAGCAAGAACATATAGATCGGGCCGAGGATGAACATAATCAGCGGGTTGCGGAACAGGCGGTAACCCACCCGGCCGAAAAACTTCTGCTCAAAATACTCATCCACGGTGAGCGTGGCCACATCGCCCACGCCGCGCTTGTCGAGGTTGCCGCTGGAAGCGTGGTGAATAGCGTGCGAGTGCCACCACTGCTCGCTGGGAGTAAAGACGAGCACGCCCAGCCAGAACCCTAACCTGCGGTTGGCTTTGGTGGAAGGAAAGAATGAGTTGTGACCGCAGTCATGGAAAAAGATGAAGATGCGCACCAGGAACAGCGCCGCCAGCAAGATCAGCGGCACAGCCAGCAGGTACGAGTACGTCTTCATGACAAAGATGATCGCCACCCACAGCCCAAAATAAGGCACGAGGGTGTTCACCAGTTGCCAGATCGAGCGGCGCACGTCCGCTTTCTGATACGGGGCGAGCAGTTTGTTCAGCTCGGACATTTTTGGCAGAGCATTCTTGAGGGATTCTCTGGTGTCGGTTACAGTTTCCATCAGGGATTTCCTTTCTGATTTTATTCTAAAGGTTTCACCGCGGATGGGAATGCATATTTTCGACAAAAAGGGTCACAATTAAGTCATAGCGCGGGTTATCCGGGTCACCTCTGTGGCTGACCGAGCGTTGCAGCTTGACAAAGAGGATTCGTTCCCTCTATACTGAATACGATCCAGAGCAAGAGCAGGCAGGGGACAGCATCATCCGGCAATAATGGGCGCATACCTGGGGCGGTATGGTTGACTTTGATACAGCATACAGCTGGCTGAACACGTTTTCGTATTCGTGCCTGGGGGTGGGGACTCGCCAGTTGGTTTTGCAACTCTCCGCAAGCCTGGGCCCTGCCGCGCAGCCCCGGTTGCGCAGCCTGCTGAACAAGATCGCCGGGATGGTCGACGGCCTGCCTTACCGCGACGAACAGGCCGAATGCCTGCTGGCCTGCGGGCTGGCGGCGTATCATTTGAATGCGCTGGCGGATGCCAGCGGCTATTTGGACCGCGCCGCGGCCCTGTATTCCAGCGTGCGCATGGCGCACCAGCGCGCGGTGTCCACCTGGCTGCAGGGCTGGGTGCTGTGGAATATGCCCGCCGAAGTACAATACCTGCGCGGACTGGCGCTGCTGCAAGACAGCGTGCGCCAGTTTCAAACCCTGGCGGCCATTCACCTGGGGGTCGATCATCAGCGCCGCGGTTGGTATACGGCGCGCAGCGCGGCATTGACTCAGACCATCCAGCAGCAGGTGCAGATGATTGACCTGCGTGGTTCGGCGCAAGCTCAGGAAGGCGCGCAAGTGGTGACGCCCACGCGCCCGTCCGACTGGAAAGCCGAGTATCCCGTTGATTTGCCCGACTCCGGTACGGGGGCTACCCCCGGCACGGGGGCTTCCCCCGGCACGGGGGCTTCCCCCAGCACGGGGGCTACCCCCGGCACGGGGGCTTCCCCCGGTACGAGCGAAGAGTCCGGCACGGGCACGCCTTCTGGTGCGGAATCGATATCTATCCCCCGGCCATCCCCCGCCGAAGCGCACAATGTGCCGGCCACCGGGGATGACAGCGCCGCGTATGACTTCTTTTTGCAGACCTTTGAAGTGCGCGATTCCATCACTGCCGGCGGGTTGAAAGCCATGAACATGGATTCGGAACCTTTGGGCCACCTGGAAGTCGACCGGGTGCTGATCGACGGAGCGTGCTACCGCATTGTGCCGCTCAAGCGCAACGGCTCGCGCGCGCGCCTGACGCGCTACCTGAACGCCGGTCAGCGGCTGGTGGTGCTGAAGGTAAAAGGCGACAGCATGAACCGTTGTACGCCCACGCCCATTTATGATGGCGATTACGTGATGGTTGCCATGCAAAACCTGGCCCAGGATGGGGATATTGTGGTGGCCGGGGTAAGCGCCTTTGACCAGGAAGCCACGCTCAAACGCTTCCGACCCCGCGGCCCGGTGGTGGAACTGGAACCGGAGAGCGACAACCCGGCGCACGTCCGGCAGAGTTATCCGGCGCGCGGCGGGGGATTCTTTATTGCCGGGGTGGCGCTGGCGGTCTTCAAACCGGTCGATTAATCCGCTCGCCGCGCGAGTGAGATATAATCCCACCACGTTGATCGACCTCACACCGCGGACGGTATTCATGAAAAAAGCCTTCATCCTGCTCCTGTGCCTTCTTCTGACCGGCTGCGTGGACGTTCCCACGCCGCCGCCGACCCCTGCTGTGAAAACACCGCTGCCCACGCTGACGGCTGCTGAAGCGGCGCAGGTATATTTCACCAGCCCCAACGATCCTTCCGGCGGGAGCGATGCCCTGGCGGCGGCGGTCACCGCGGATATTTACGCGGCGGTCCATACCGTCGACATCGCCATGTATAACTTCAGCCTGAAGCCGGTAGCCGACGCGCTGCTGTCTGCGCATAATCGCGGGTTGCAGGTGCGGATGGTGACTGACAGCGACGCGCTGGATGGATCTCAGATTGAGCGCCTGCAGGCCGCCGGGATAAAGGTCATCGGCGACCGGCGCGAAGGGCTGATGCACAATAAGTTTCTGGTGATCGATGGCAGCGTGGTGTGGGCCGGGTCGCTCAACCTGACCGGCAGCGGCACCTACAACGATAATAACAACCTGGTGCGTTTCAACTCGCCCGAACTGGCGCAGAATTACACCGTCGAGTTTGAGGAAATGTTCAGCGATGATGCGTTTGGCAGCGATAGTCCGGCCAACACGCCCAACCCGCAGGTGACTCTGGCGGGCGGCGCGCGGGTGGAAAACTATTTTTCTCCGGAGGATGGCGTTTCGGCAAAGCTGGTGGCCTTGCTCGACGGCGCGCAGCACAGCATTGACTTCCTGGCCTATTCTTTTACTTCTGACCCGATTGCGGAAACGCTGATCGAGCAGGCCGCGGCGGGCGTGCAAGTGCGCGGCGTATTCGATGAGGATTCGTACCGCAGCAACACCGGCGGCGAGTTCTTGCGCCTGCAGCGCGCGCAGTTGAACGTTCGCCTGGACGGTAACCCGAACCTGATGCACCATAAGGTTTTCATCATCGACGGCGAAACAGTGATCTTCGGCTCGTATAACTTCACCCGGGCTGCCGAGCGCACCAATGATGAGAATGTGATCGTCATTCACGATGCCGGAGTAGCGCAGAGCTTCGAGCGCGAATTTGAAAAGGTATACAGCCAGGCGCAGTAATCCGCCTGCCAGTAAGATATGAAATCGAGGCTGCACACTGCAGCCCCGATTTTTTCAATGCTTATTGCCGGCGCGCCAGGCCGTGGAAGACGGCGGCAATGCCGATCAGAACCAGGCCCAGGTAGGTGATCAACTGCTGCGCCAGGGCCAGCCCGCTGAGCGGTAGGGCGCGAGGGGCAATATCCGCGCCAGTGACGGGGATCATCTGTTCTTCCCCGGCGGTAAAGGGCAGCGGCGCCTGCAGCGCCTGTTCGGTCGCTTCTACGCCCAGCACGGCTGTGGGAACCGCCGCGTTCTCCGCGCCGGTTACCGGCACGCCGGCTTCTTCAGCGGCGGAGAGGGGCGCAGCCATTTGCTCGTCACCGCTGACCGGCCCTCCGCCGCCCACCTGCGTATCTGCCGTGGCAGTGGGGAAGAAGGCTTCTTCTCCGGCGACTGCAGTGGGTGACTGTGGGGTGCTACCGCCGCCCACGGTTGCGGGAACGGTCGGCGTGGCGCCGCCGCCACCGATCACGGGTTCCGTGGGCGTGGCCGTGAATGTGGCGGTGGCGGTAAACGTCGCGGTAGCGGTAAAGGTAGCCGTGGATGTCGACGTGGCCGTAGCGGTGTCCGTTGGAGTGGGGCTGGGCGTCATCGTAGCCGTGGCCGTAGGCGTAGCGGTTTCGGTGGCCGTGGGAGTTGCGGTGTCCGTGGCGGTAGGCGTAACGGTTTCGGTGGCGGTCGGGGTCGCCGTTTCGGTCGCAGTGGGGGTCATCGTTTCCGTAGCCGTTTCGGTGGCTGTTGCGGTGGTAGTGGCTGTTCCGACCCCGACAGTCGGTTCGACCGGCGGCGGGCAGAACCAGGGATACCAGTAAAAGTCGATCCCGGTTCCGTCGGAAATGGGGTTTTTGGACAACGGGTCTAGCAGGATGGCGCCAAAGTGAATTTCCACCACCTGGTCGCCAGGGCGCACGCCTGGCCAATCACCGGTGATCGTTACCACGTCGCCGTCGCTGACGTCTTGCTCAGAGTAGACCTCAGACGTGCGCAGGTCGACCGGCTCGGCGATCTTCCAGGCGGTTTGCAGGATGGCGCTGCCGCCCAACAGGCTGACTTCCACCTCGACAGAAAAAGTGCCCGGCTCGAACATGCACACCGGGGTATCGGGGATGGTAAACCGCACGCTGCCGGTGATCACCGGCGCGGGCTGCGTTTCCTCGGCGGTTGGCTCCAGCGTGGGTTCGCCGGTTTCTTCGAGCGTGGGTTCGGCGCTGGCCGCGGAAGTCGGCTCAACTGTATCTTCGGGGGTCGGCTCTTCTGTGGGCAGTTCCGCTGTCGGTTCTTCCGCGGTTTCTTCCGGCAGACTTAAGGTTGGCAGTTGCGCAACCTGCGGTCCCAGGTGTGAGCCGCGCTGGTTGCTGTCCAACTCCGGCGAATCGTTCTGGGGTGGGGTGGCCGTAGTTTGGAAAACAAAGTTGGTTCCGCTGGCCTGTGCCGGCCGGCTGGCCAGCGACAGCAAAAGACCGGTCATCAGGACGGTGATTCCGCATGCATACAATACCCGGTAAACCGTACGATAAAGGAGAGTTCGATTCTTCATCCCTGCACCTCGCTTCTTTGATAAGGCTTCAACCAATATTGGCCAGGATGCTTCCATGAGGAGCGGCAGCGCTTGGAAGACTGGCAGCAGATGCAGGGAGACGAACAACACCAGCGCAATCCGCGGCTGGTGTGCAGTAAAACTTGCTTCCTCTCAGCGAGAGGTGGGCGTGCTATCCCCCTGCACGTTGCTATGGTAAAAAACAAAAAAGCGGCCGGCTGGCCGCTGCGCTACTGTCCTCCTACCACCTTGCCGGCGGTAAGCGGTGCGCCTGACAAAGCGCTCCGCCAACCCCCTGGCCGCCGGGCATATGGACCAGGATCAAAATGCCCGGGAAAACAATTATTAAAACATACAAATCTACCGTTATTATAGCGGGCCGGCGGCCAGGTTTCCAATGGGGAATTACCCTATTTTTACCAATTTTATAACCAAATTGAAAGGCTTTATGCAAACGGCGGAGAAGGATTGGATGGATCGATGGTCTGAAAGAATCCATGCGGTCAGGGTAGAAGTTTCAGCAGAAAGGTGCAATTTAACTTGCTACATCGTCACCTTTAGTTTGACAAATCCGATATAATATCTGTGCGTCACAATGGTATGAATATGAGAGGAGGATGCTTGATGAAAAAGATTGTGTTTGTTGTGATGGTTGTTCTGGCTCTTGCCCTGGCCGCCTGTGGTGGTGGTGCTGCAAATGAAACCTCTGCGGTGGAAGTTCCGGCGGACTACGCCGGGAAGACCAACCCGGTCGCCAATGATGCTGCCGCGGCTACCGCCGGACAGGAGATCTATACGACCAACTGTGCTTCTTGCCATGGTGATACCGGCGCGGGTGACGGCGCTGCCGGCGCTGCGCTGGACCCCAAACCGGCCGCGCTCAATGCCCTCAGCGCGGAAAAGAATGATGCCTATCTGTTCTGGCGCATTTCTGAAGGCGGCATGATGGAGCCCTTCAATTCCTCAATGCCCGCATTCAAGGGTGTGCTGTCCGAAGATCAGATCTGGCAGGTAGTCACCTACATTCACACGCTGGCCAAGTAACAACCTGTTCGACGCAATGCCCCCCGGTCAAATGCCGGGGGGCTTTTTTGTATCATCAAGGAAGCAAACAGGTGCGCTCAACCAGCGCGGGCAGCGCTTCAGCGCAGTGCGGCTACCAGGCGGTCAAAACCGGCCTGATCGCCGCGCGCGAGGCAGTCAACCGCATCTTGCAGGGGAGTGACCGAGTGGATGAATTGCGCCCGGCGGTGAACAGCCATCGGCACGGGGTAGCTCAGTGAAACCCAATCGAGAAATTCCTCGCCGTGCACCAGCAGGCCGGCAAAATCCGCGGCGGGGTCGCCCACGCCCGCGTGGCTGAAGTCAACCACACCGCTGATCTGGCGGTTGTCTTCGTCATAGAGCACGTTGTACGGCTCCAGACGGCCGTGCGTCAGGCAGGGGGCGAAATCCAGCATGGGCACATCGTTGAGGGTTTCCTCAAACAAAGCCGCGAACCGCCGGCTGACTTCGGGGCGCAGCAGGGGGAAGATCTGCTCGCGCGCCGACTGGTACAATGCCTGCCAGTCAGACTTGCGCTCATATTGGGGCAGGTGAATGCCGATAAAATCCACCGGATATTCGTGCAGCGCTTTGAGAAATTCTCCCAACTGGCGCGCCAGCCGCCGCTGGTGCTGGATATCACCGGAGGACTGCAGCCGCTGTGGAGTAAGCGGCATACCCTCGATATAGTGATAGCCGACAAACACCTCACCGGGCTGTTCCGTGCCGCTGGAAGAGTACAACGGGCGCGGCACCGGCAGGGGCAAAATGGCATGGATGCGGCTGAGGATGAACTTTTCGCGCATTAATGCCTGCACGCCGCGCGGGGTGCTGGGAAAACGAAAGACTACCGCTTCGTTCACCACATACACATGGTGCTCCTGGCGGTAGTCATCAAGGGCTCGAACGCTGCGGATCTCCAGGTCTGGGTACCGCTTGCGAATATGCTTGAGCAGATCGTATCCGGGTTCCATAGGTCAGGTTAATTCATCTCCTGGCGGCCGGCCAGGGCGCGCAGCAGAGTGTTCTGGTCGGCATATTCGAGGTCACCACCCACAGGCAGCCCGCGCGCCAGCCGGGTGACGCGCACGCCCAGCGGCAGGAGCTGCTTTTGCAGGTATAACGCCGTGGCGTCGCCTTCCATGCTGGGGTTGGTGGCCAGGATCACTTCGCGCACTTCGCCTTTTTGCACCCGCTCCAACAGCGGCCTGATCTTCAGATCTTCGGGGAAGACGCCCTCAATGGGGGAAAGCACGCCGTGCAGCACGTGGTACTGCCCGGAGAATGCGCCGGTCTTTTCCAGCACCAGTACGTCCAGCGGCTCTTCCACCACGCAGATACTGCTGGCATCGCGGCGGTGATCATCGCAGATCTCGCACACGGTGCGCCCGGCCGCGGTGATATTGAAACATACCTGGCACAGGCTGGTGGCGGTCTTCAGGTCGCGCAGCGCTTCAGAAAGCTGCTGGGCCACGTCATCCGACGCGCGCAGCAGAAAAAAGGTGAGGCGAGAAGCAGATTTCGGTCCAATACCCGGCAGCCGCTCGAAGGCGGTGATCAGGTTTTGGATCGGTTCAGGTAAGACGGACATGCTCGTTCCATTCCAGGCCTGATCGGTTAAAACATCCCACCCAGGCCGCCGGCCAGCGGGCCCATGGTTTCTTGCATTTTATCGCGCGACAGGTCCAGCGCCATGTTAACCGCGGTCAGCATCATGTCTTGCAGCATTTCCGCGTCGGCATCCTTCAACAGGTCTGGGTCAATGGTGACGGACTTGCATTTCTGGTCGCCGGTCATAACGACTTTGATCGCGCCGCCGCCCACCGTGGCGGTGACGGTTTCTTCGGCCAGGCGCGCCTGAGCCGCTTCCATCTGTTCTTGCAGCTTGCGAATCTGCGACATCATGCCGCCCTGCCCGCCGCCGCCCACCGGGCGATTAAAACCTTTTGCCATATTTCTCTCCTTCGTGCGCCGCCGCTCGCGGCGGTTGGTGTCAATTGGAGTGTACAGCCCTATTTTACCCGATCCAGGCCGTTTCCGCTCGCGGTTTCGCGGTGGAAAAATAGCCGCGAGTATAGCGCCCGCCGGGCGCGGGGTAGGAAAGAGGCGGGCCGCGCGGGGCTGCGGCTAGGGGGTTTTTTCTTTGTGCACGATCTCCGCGCCCAGGTTGAGCGCGGTGCCGACCATGCCGTCGCCGTCAATGTCCAGGTCGTTGGGGAGCTGCCCGGCTTTGTTGGTCATCACCACGCAGCGCACGGCCATTTCTACGCCCAGCAGGTGACCAATCGCGGCGCGCACGATCTGCGCGCTGTCGCCGTTTTCCATTTTTTGGCGCAGCACCTCGGTGCTGAAGCCCAGGATCAGCGCGCCATCTTTTACCGCCAGCGGTTTGCACGAGTTGAGCAGACCCTGGGTGGGGGGGCTCTTCTTGCGCACCAGCGCCAGAAGCCGCGCCCAGTTTTGGGTGATATCATTCAGGCTGATCTTGGACGCGGGCGCGCC
>DATCUC010000462.1:0-2426 GCA_036567625.1 Anaerolineaceae bacterium
TGGTGAGCCTGGCGCGCAACTTTCCCCGTTTGCGGCGCAACTCCACGCGCGCTGGGGCGGCGCGCTGCAAGCGGTTGTCGTTCGCAGACAGGAGGATCAAGAAGCATGCCAGATCCTCAACGCGGCGCAGCGACTTTTCGATATTCCAGATTGCATTTACCGCTTCCTGCCCGACGGCAGCCCATTGATTGTTAATAATGAAGACCTGTTCACCGCGCCGCTGGCGGCTGAGGCTGGTCTGGTAGACTGGCTGGCGGTGCGGCTGCGCGAAACGCTGCCTTTCGCGGCCCAGGTGGTGGCCCCGCTGACGCTGGGCGGGCATGTGGATCATCGACTGGTGCGCGCCGCGGCGGAGTCCAGCGGCGCTGCGCTGCGCTACTACGCGGACTTCCCGTATGTGGCGCGAGAGAAGGTTGACCTTACGCAGTGGGTCCAACCGGGCTGGCAGGTGTGTGAATACCCGGTTTCAGAGCGCGGTTTGCTGGCCTGGCAGCGCGCCGTGGCTGCCTACCGCTCGCAGGTGAGCAGTTTTTGGCCGGATGAAACCGCTCTATATGCCGATATGGAAGCGTACTGGAAGCGAAACAACCGGCTGGCGCGTTTGTGGGGCCCGGGAAACGGCGTCTGAAACAGCGCAAAGGGCTTGCCGCGCGGTGAGCCAGCTTGCAATTTCGTTGAATCCGCCGCATTTCCGTACCGCATCCTAGCAAATCTGTAAACATGCATATAGCCATTTTTGGCTTGACACATGTTAACGAACTATGTACTATTCAAAAGAGGGTACCGTCAGGAATGGCGGAATATCCCTCATTTGCAATCATCCCAGATCTCATGATCGTCCCCAGGTGTACATGCAAACCGGCCTGCCCCACTCTCTCCATTCCACCACGCAACCCGCCGAAACAGACCGCCAGCTCTGGCCGGTTTGGGGCGGCGCGCTGCGGCGTTGGGGATTGAGCCATCTGGCAGCCACCATTGTCGAATCGGCTGGGCCGCTCAACGTGCTGCTGGCGCAGGTGTTGTATTTCAGCCAACCGCTGGTGCAGCCTGCCGTTTCTGGCAAGGGCTTAGCCGCGCTGGCGCAGTTGCTGGACGATCCGCAACAGGCGGCGCAGTTTGCCGCTTTTCTGCGAGAGGAGGAAAGGCAGTGATCAGCCTGGAAACTGCAATTGGATTCGGCCTGGTACTGGCCGCAGCGATCTTGATGTTTTTATTCTCGCTGCCGCCGCGCCCGGGAAAGCGCTCAAATTTTGCCCTGCGGCCCATCGCTGGGCTTTCGCGGCTGCGCCGCGCCCTGGGCCTGGCCGTAGAAAACGGCACGCGCCTGCATGTTTCGCTGGGTAAGTCGAATGGGGTGGGGCCGACCAACGCGGCTTCGCTGGTAGGATTGAGCACGCTGGAGCGCATCGCGCAGATCAGCTCGGTGTCCGACCGCCCCCCGGTGGCGTCCAGCGGCGACGGCGCGCTGAGTATCCTCAGCCAGGATACGCTCAAGGCCGCCTACCGCGCGGTGAACGCCGCGGAACTCTACGATCCCACCCGCGGGCGGTTGACTGGCGTTACGCCTTTCTCTTACGTGGCCGGCACGCTGCCGATCGAGCGCAACGAGCAGGTTTCGGCCAATGTGTTGGTGGGCACGCTTGGCCCGGAGGCCGCGCTGCTGGCCGAAGCATCGCAGCGCGAACGCGCCTTTACCCTGGCCGCCACCGATTCGCTTCCGGGGCAGGCGGTGCTGTACGCCGCGGCCGAAGAACCGCTGATCGGTGAAGAACTCTACGCGGTGCCGGCATATCTACAGGCCGGCGCGTTTCACCGCGCCAGCCTGCGCGCCCAGGATTTTTTGCGCTGGGTCATTGTCGGGTTGATCGGGATCGGTGCGATCCTGGCTCTATTGGGAATCAAAATCTTATGAGAGCGCCATTTTCTACGGCTATCGCCATCGTGGTCGGGCTGATCGTGCTGCTGGGATACTTTATCCCGGTGCCGATTTTGCTCACCCTGCGCGACGTGCTGCTGGGCTGGGCGATTGTACTGGCCGGGATGGCCGCGCTGGTGGGCATTATTAATCTCGTAAAAACGCACTGGCGCAAATCGACCGTGCGCGCCGAACGCGACCCGTACAGCCCGGTGCTGCTGCTGGTTTTCTTTGCCACCGTTGGCGCGGGTTTTGCCCTGGGCGGGCCGTCGAACCCTACCTTTCAACAGGTGGTCAATGCCGTGCAAATCCCTGTCGAAACGGCGCTGACCGCCGTTTTGGCCATCAGCCTGGCCTATGCCGCCATGCGCATGCTTGGGCGGCGCATGGGCCTGATGGCGCTGGTTTTTATCATCAGCGTGGTCGTCTTCCTGCTGCTCAACAGCGGCATCCTGGCCGTAGACAGCGGCGTGCCCGCGGCGCGGACGGCCCTGGGAGCCATCCAGCGCCT
>DATCUC010000463.1:0-2964 GCA_036567625.1 Anaerolineaceae bacterium
GCTGCTGGTGGCCGGCGGGCAGGACGGCGAGCATATGCCGCAGTTAGATGACATCATGGAGATGTGTGGGCTGCAGATCGGCCTGGTGACGCAGTATTTTCTGTTGGTCGAAAATCTGCGCAAAGACCTCTCGCAGCAGGATGGGATACTGGCCACCAATGCGGCGGTATTTGAGAACACGCAGGAAGGCGTGATCGTGTTGGATCCGAACCTGACGATCCGCGAAATCAATTCGGCGGCGGAGTGGATTTTAGGCTACGCCAACTGGGAAGTTCAGGGTCAGTTAGTGGATAATATCCTGATTGGTCCCGAGCGATTAATCCCGGCTCTGGAAGCGGCATGTAACGGCATCCCCACGCACAACATTGGGAATATCTACCTGCACCGGCGCAACGGCCAATCCTTCCCGGCGCATATGCAGACCATTCCGGTGCAAAAGGACGGCAACTTCCTGGGGGTAATCATTATTCTCAGCGACGTGAGCGTAACCGAACAGATCCGGCTGCGCACGCAGCAGCTAGAACACCGCGCCATCCTGGGCGACGTGACGGCGGTATTTGCCCACGAAGTGCGCAACCCGATCAACAATATTTCCACCGGTCTGCAATTGGTGGCCATGCGCCTGCTGCCGGATGACCCCAACCTGGAAACGATCAACCGCATGGAAAACGACTGCGCGCGGCTTAACCACCTGATGGAGTCGGTGCTGGCTTTCTCGCGGCCAATTGAGCCAAAGTTCGAGGCGGTAGACATAGGCATCTTACTGCGCCGGATGTTGGACCGCTGGCGCCCGCGCATGCTGCGCGTCAACGTGGAGCCGTTTTTTCAGTGCGCGGAGAATACGCCCAGGATATCCGCCGATCCGCGCTCGCTGGAACAGGTTTTTACCAACCTGATCAGCAATGCTGTGGAAGCCATGACCGGCAGCGGCGGCACGCTGGCGGTCAAGATCGCCCCCAGCGATACGATCACCACCCCGCCGCAGGTAGAGATTATTGTTTCCGATAACGGGCCGGGCATTTCGGACGAACTGCGCGACCGCATCTTTGAGCCGTTTATCACCAGCAAATCGAGCGGCACGGGATTGGGCCTGGCGATCACCAAACGCATCGTCACGGCGCATCACGGCAGCATCGGCGTCGATTCATTCCCGGGCGGAACTATGTTTAAAGTGCTGCTGCCCGCGGTAAAGGGAGAATAAGTCATGGCGATTACCATTTTGATTGTTGATGATGAGGAAAATGCGCGGGTAAATATTGGTGAATTCCTCACCACGCGCGGATACGAGGTGATTGGCGTTGCCAACCTGGCCGACGCGCGTGCTGCCGTTCAGCGCGGCGATGGCGACGTGATTTTGCTGGACGTGAATCTGCCGGACGGCTACGGTCCAAACCTGCTGCACGAAACCGCGCGCATGCCGCTGCGCCCGCCGATCATTTTGATCACCGCTTACGGCGATATTGAAATGGCGGTCGATGCGATGAAGAACGGCGCGCACGACTTTCTTACCAAACCGGTGCAGTTCGCCCAGTTGGAGCAGTCCATCCAGCGCGCCTGCGAGGTCGTGACCATGCGCCGTGAGCTGGCGCATTTGCGCCAGAGCCAGTTGCAGAAAGATGGTCAATTTGTCATCGGATCAACCGCGGGGATGAAATCCGTGGTCAGCCAGGCGCAGCGGGCGGCGGCGGCATCGGTTTCGGTGCTGATCACCGGCGAGACCGGCGTGGGAAAAGAAGTGCTGGCCAAATTTTTGCACCGCTCCGGTCCGCGGGCCAGCAAACCCTTTATCGCCATCAACTGCGCGGCCATTCAAAACACAATGCTGGAATCCGAATTGTTTGGTTATGAGGCCGGGGCCTTCACCGGCGCGGAACGACGCAAGCACGGGCTGGTGGAAACCGCGGACGGTGGGGTGTTGTTCCTGGATGAAATTTCTTCGATGCCGATGGACATCCAGGCTAAGCTGCTGCGCGTGCTCGAAGAGCGTGCCTTCCGCCGCGTGGGCGGCACGCAGTTGATCCATGTGGACGTGCAGATCGTGGCGGCGTCCAACCGCGATCTGCGGGCGATGATCCGGGATGGCCAGTTCCGGGAAGACCTGTACTATCGCCTGAAAGTTGTCGATCTGCACCTGCCGCCGCTTCGTGAGCGCAAGCAAGATATCCCCGAACTGGTGGCGCTGTTTGTCAAGCTCAACAACGCGCGCATGGGGCTCAACATCACCAGCGTTTCGCCCGCCGCGGTAACGGCGCTGACGGCGTATAACTGGCCGGGTAATATTCGCGAACTGAGTAATGCCATCGAGCGGGCGCTGCTGTTTTGCGACGAAGCCACGCTCGACCTGGCGCATCTGCCGCCGGATATCAGCAAACTCTGCTAACCCGCCGGGCCAAGACTTCACCTGGCATACTTTTTGCAACGATGCCTCCTGAGATTACTTTCAGGAGGCGTTTTCATATGATCGCTATGACCGCGAACGATTTCATCCTTTCGATGGCTGTTGGCTTGCTGTGCGCCGGGCTGCTCAGTATTTTCGCCGGGATCATGGTGCTGCTGACCAAAATCGCCGGGAAAGATATGCACACGATCGCCGAGCAAACCGTCAAAATGGCGCAAAAAGGCCTTGCGGAAGACGTGGCTGGCCTGGTAGGCAACGCATCGGCGTTGATTGACGCGATGAACGGGCTGGTCAAATCGGTGACGGGGATTGGCGTCTTCCTGGTGCTGGTAGGCTTCTTGCTGCTGGCCGGCGCTTACGGTTTGATCTTGCAGTTGATCTGATCGATTTCCGGGTCGGGCCAAACCCTTCTATCCGACAGGAGCAGCTATGCACGCCAATTCACGACTGATGAAACTCTGGGATCTAATGCCGCTCGCGGAGAGCACGCAGGTAGTTTCCGCGCTGCGCCAGGATGCGCTGGCCTGGGATGGGCTGGCGCGCGGCGATTTGCTAGAGCGGGCGCT
>DATCUC010000464.1:0-11876 GCA_036567625.1 Anaerolineaceae bacterium
ACGGCCTGGGGGCCGGCGGCTGCGGGTTTTTCCGGCATAACTGCCGCGCCCATTCCGGCCAAACCGAGTTTCAGGAAGTCTCTTCGGCTGATTGGCATGGTTTCCTTCCTTTACCCCGCTTCATGCGCGTGGGCAGCTTCGTCCGAAGGCTCTTCTTCGCTAATGCTGGGTTCGATATGCCGGGTGCGGTTGGTCATCACCATATAGCCAAAGGCCAGGCTTGCGCCCACCACCGCGCCCACCGCGCCGCCAGTGATCGCCGCGCCGCTGGGATCGATGGCGCGTTCCGCGCCGTCAACGGATGGATATGTGACCGGCGGCGTGAAGGCGTCCAGCTGGATTGGCTCGTAGGTATTCATATCCCAGAAATCAGGCTCGGAGCAGCCAATACAGGGATGCCCGGCGCCAATCGGCCAGTTCGTACCATCGTTATAGCGCACCACCGGGCAGTTATGCGAACTGACAGGGCCTTTGCAGCCCATCTGGTACAGACACCAGCCCGCGCGATGACCGGCGTCGCCCCAGGCGCGAACGAACTCGCCATGATCGAAATGCCCGCGGCGCTCGCAGTTGTTGTGGATGAGCTGGCCAAAGGCAAACAGTGGGCGGTGCAGGTCATCCATGGCGGGCAGTTCGTTGAAGGTGAGATAATGCACCACTGTGGCCGTCAGGTTGACGGGGTTGACGGGGCAGCCGGGAAGGTTGAGCACGGGCTTATCGGTGATGATGTCCATCACACCCACGGCGTTCGTGGGGTTGGGTTTGGCCTTGGGCAGGCCGCCGAAGGTGGCGCAGTTGCCAACGGCAACGATGGCGACCGCGTTGCGGGCCGCCTCGGTAAGAATATCCAGCGACGAGCGCCCGCCGATGCAGCAGTATTCGCCTTCCCCGGCCATCGGGATGGAGCCTTCGACGACCAGCAGGTACCCCCCGGCCTCGATGGTCGCGTGCTTAGCCTCTTCGGCCTGACGACCGGCGGCGGCCATGATAGTTTCATGGTAGTCGACGGAAAGCACATCGAGGATGACGTCTACCGCGGTGGGATGCGAGGCACGTAAGAAGGCCTCACTGCAGCCGGCGCAGTCTTGCAGTTCCAGCCAGATGACTGGCGTGCGCTTGGGCGAAGCCAGAGCGCGCTCGATTTGAGCCGCGGCGCTTTTTGGCATAGCCAATGCCGCGGCCATCACCCCGCAAAACTTCAAGAAGTCTCGCCGTGATACCTTACGCTTCATCAGTGAAACAACAATGCTATCGTCCTGAGGATCCATAGGTTTTCCCTCCACGAAGCAGGCATTAACAGATGAGCAGTTATTCGGTTGAGAAAAATTTCGGAAAGTAATGCCGATGCGCGCCAGATGAAATCTGACTAATCGGATGTATAAGATATATTAGCAAATCTTACTATTCGTGTCAATTAGGTGTGAGTAAGATGAAAGGACTTACATTTACATTTGTTCTAATTTTCACAATCCTTTTCGGAAGCGCTCGCCCCTTGACTACTTGACTTACTCGCGAAAAATTGCTACTATATGGTAGTAATTTTTCCATATTTTGAAATCGGAATAAGCCTATGCCTCCCCTTGGAACGCGGATCCGCGAATTAAGGATCAACCGCAATCTCACGCTCGAGCAGGTAAGCGCGGAAACCGGGCTGTCGGTGTCATTCCTCAGCACGGTTGAGCGCAATAAAGCCTCGATCAGCGTGGAAAACCTGGAAAAGCTGGCAGCGTATTACCAGGTGCACATCGTGCATTTCTTTAATACGCCGGAAGAAAATGCGGTGATGATTACTCGGCGCGAACAGATTCTGGCCAGCATGGAGGAGCGCAAGTTCGCCGAAGCGGCCGTGACCCTGCTGGCGAACAAAGCCAATGCGCGCATCGAACCGCTGTTGGTGACGATTGCCCCGGGCAAGGAAGAGCCGCACTTTCGCATGCATGAAGCAGACGTGCTGCTGTACGTGCTTAGCGGCGCGGCGCTGCTGATTTCGGAACGCGGCGACAGCGTGGAGTTGCACCAGGGCGACCTGGCGTATTACGTCAACTACCCCCACCGCCGGCTGGCCAATGCCAGCCAGGAGCAGCCGCTGATCATCATCAGCATCACCGCCCCACCCACCAGCTCGCTGGATGATCTGATTGGCGCGCGGCAGGGATCGATGGTTATGTCCGCGGAGAAAAAGTGAGGCACCATGTACTATGACGAGTTTCACAATCACAAGTGGGCGCGCAACCTCAAATATGCGCGCGAGCTATTGAACCAGAAGCGGTTTTCCGCGTTCTATCACGGTGAAGACCTGGCAGACGGCGACGTATACCCGGGCATGCGCGTGATGGCCGCCTACTGGACTTCTGTAGAACACGAGATGAAGCTGCGGCGGATTACCCTGCTGCGGGGGGCGGGTCACCTGGAGTGGGAACAGGACCCGGAACTGCTAGCCCAGGTAGAAAGCTTTCATGCGCGCTACATCGATGACATGCGCGCGCTGGTCGCGCGCGACGGCAGCGTTGCACCCGAGCGGATCGACCGGCTGCAGGTGGCGGGCTGGGAAACCCCGGCCGATTGGGCGGAGGTGATGCGCGCGCGTCAAGCGGCAAGCCTGGAAGCGCTGGAAAACGACCTGCTGCCAGCGGACGTGGCGGAAGGTTGGTTTGATTCGTGCCTGCGCTCCGTGGCCAACTACAACCGCTACCTGATCTGGGGCGGGGTGAATGCCGCGGCGCTGGTGCGGCGCGAAGGCCCAGACGCGCTGCGCAAAGCGGTGGATGCGATGGCAGAGAGCTTCATGTGGGAGATCAGCAAAGAATTCTTTGCCACGGTTCTACCGGCTGCCGGTTTTGAAGACATTGGCGATTTGATGGAACTGGGGCTGCGCGGCATGTATGCCGACCAGTATTACACCAAAGGCGAAGACCGCGAAGTGGGCGAAAAGACCATTCGCACCAGCATATTGAAGAACTGCGAGCTGGCAGGCATCTACCGGCGGGTCGAGCAGTGGACCGGGCTGCCGCCGTTCAGCCTGGGCTACGGCATTTGCCGTTTCGATGAGGTGCACGGGCAGGCAACCATGATGATTACCATGCCGCCCATGGTTTCGCCGGACTACCGGTTGCTCAAATCGCTGGCTATGCACCCAGACGCCACGCAATGCGTGTTCGAACTGACGACCACGCCCGCGGACGATATGGAACGCATCTTGATGGTGCAGGAGAAAGTGTTTGGATCGGTTGATTGATCTCAGATTGACAACGGAGGAAAACAGATGGCCAGGATTCAAGAAGTGATCGAGAGCTTGCCGAGCCTGTTCCGCCCTGAAAAAGCAAAGGGCTGGAACCGGGTAATCCTGTTCGACCTGGGCGGTGAAGAACCGTCTAAGTGGACGCTGACCATTGAAAACGGTACGGCCAAAGTGGAAGAAGGCCAGACCAAGCCGCCCAAATTGACCATTTTGGGCAACAGCGAGTATGTAGTGCAGATGTTCACCGGGGAAACCCCGCCGATGAAGCTGGTCAACGCCAAACTGCTGAAGATGCAAGGCCCGATGATGGATGCGATTGCCTTCTCCGGGCTGTGGAATATTCCTAAGAAATAACTCCCCTGCCCCGGCTCTACCCCCTGAGCAGCCGCTTTCCAGAGAAGGAGGTTTGATTTGCAAACCGGCATTCTTTCGTATGGCGTTTCCCTTCCGAAATACCGGATCGAATCCGGCCAGATTTGGAATGTATGGAAGAATCTTTCGACCTCGTTTTTTGACATGCTCTCCATTGGAGAGCGTGGGGTGCTGGGGCCGGAAGAGGACACGCTCACCCTGGCGGCCGCGGCGGCGAAAACTGCCCTGGCCCGGGCCGGCCTTCCGCTGGAGAAGATTGGCGCGGTGCTGCTTGGAACGGGAACCAGCCCGTATGCCACCAAAGCCGCGGCAACGATCCTGGTGGATGCGCTGGGATTGAACTGCGGTATCCTGGCCACCGATGTGCAGTGCGCGGATAAATCCGGCAGCACCGCGCTGTGGCTGGCGGCCGGGATGATCGAAGGCGGGCTGATTGACAACGCCCTGGTGATTGCCGCGGATACGATCAACCGGCACACACAGCCCGGCATGGTGCTGGAATACGTGGCGTCGGCGGGCGCGGTGGCGTTTGTGTTGGGCAAAGATAACCCGATTGCGCGGCTGGAAGCGCTGGCTTCGCATACCTTCGATCAGAATGACTATTTCCGCACCGAAGGCGAGCGCTTCATCCAACCTGGGGCGGGGTTTTACGGCTGGGTGGCAAACTGGGGGCTGCTCGATCACGTCGTTCCCGCGGGAAAAGCCCTGTTTGAAAAAACCGGCCTGCAGCCGGCAGACTTTTCCAAGTTTGCCGTGCCGCAAAAGACCGGAGTGCGCCCGCTGATGACAATGGGTAAGCTGGAACTGGATATGATGCAGGTGCTGCCCTACGTGCTGACCGCGCAGATTGGCGACTGCGGCGCCGCGGGTGTGCCGCTTTCGCTGGCGCATATTCTCGACTTTGCCGACCCCGGCGAACGAATCGGCGTAATCGACTACGGCGGAGGGGCGGGCTGCGATGCCTGGTCGCTGGTTTGCACGGAAGCGCTGGCCGAGCGCCGCCCGGAAACCGGTCTGGTGATCCAATTACTCGAGGATAAGATCATGGTGGATTATGCCACGATGGTCAAATACGAGCAAAAACTCATCCAGTCGCCGCACCGGCTTTCGAATTTCTACTAGGAGAGGCCCGATGGGGAAAATTCATAGAAGAGTGATGATGGTCGGCGGAGCGATCACCCCGCCTAATATCCCCATGGATTGGACGTGGCGGCAGATGGCCACCGAGCCGTTCTGGAATGCCCTGCAGGGGTGCGGCATCGCGGTCAAAGATGTGGACATGGTGGCCTGCAATTACAACGACCGCGCCATCGCCGATTCATCGCCGGGGCCGCAGATCGCGGATGCGCTGGGCATTCTGCCCAAGCCCGTTGTGCCCATCGCCAATGCCTGCGCGGGGAATGGCATTGCATCGTACGTTGCCTGGAATGCGATTGCTTCCGGGCGCTGCGATATCGTGGTTTCGATGGGCTTTGCGCGGTCAGACAACTACGACGCGATGGAAGCGATGAACACCCAGGGCAATTACGTGGACTATGATTTCATGCTGGGGATGACGCACATCAACTATGGATCGATGCGCGACGCATACTACCGACGCAAGTATGATGTGCCCATTGAAGCGGCCGGGCATTGGGCATATCAGTGCAACTGGTACGCGCGGCGCAATTCGCTGGCAGCCAGTTACAGCAAACCCATGCCGGTGCTTGAAGAACTGTGCGCCGATACGCCCGAAGCCGACCGCGACCGCCAGGCAACGAACCGCGGCGGGGTGGCTTCAGCGCTGGTGCTGGTGGGCGAGGAACTGGCGCACCAGTTTACCGACCGCCCGGTGCTGTTCGACGTGGCCTACGCGTTTCGACCGCCGTACATTGGCAACTTTTTCCACTACCCGGTGGACAGCATGCGCGATTATGACCTGGCAGAACTGCCGGGGCTGATGGTTGCGGCGCAAGAGGCCTACCGCATGGCGGAGATCACCCGGGATGACGTGAACATGGTGCAGGTACACGACCTGACCGCCTACGAGGGAATGATGGCGATTGAGGCGGTGGGCGTGTGCCCGGTGGGCAAGGCCAAAGACTATATCCTGTGCGGCGGCATGACTCTGGACAGCACGTGTCCGATCAACACCTACGGCGGCGGACCGGCGTTTGGTCATGGTTCGGCCGGGTCGGATTTTCAGGCGGGCGTGCTGGAGAACTTCTGGCAAATCCGCGGGGAATGCGGCGAGCGCCAGGTGAAGAATGCGCGCGTGGGCGTCAACACATCCTACGGCACGCACCATTCGCTGGACGCGGTGGGCGTGGTGCAGAAGGGCTGGTGAGCGATGAGCGAACAGTTTACCGATCAGTTCGTGCGCTGGGATACATTTTCGAGCGCGCTGTGGTACCGGTCAAAAGCCGGGCGTTATCGCCTGGAAGGAACGCAGTGCGGCGGCTGTGGCGAAGTATTCTTTCCGCCGCGCACCGGGCTGATCTGCCCGGCGTGCCATGCGCGGGATATGCGGCCGTACCAGTGCGCGCAAACCGGCGTGGTGGTCACCGCCGCGCTGGACGACGTAGGGTTCCCGGCCCTGGGCTACGGCGAGAACATGCCGCGGGTACAGGCGATCATCCGGCTGGATGACGGCATTCACCTGATGGTAGATCTGCTCCAGGTGGCAGACCCAACCCAGGTGCAGGTGGGCTCGCGGGTAAAAATGGTGCTGCGGAAGCACAAGCGCGAAGACACCGGCGCGTGGGTGTATGGTTTCGGGTTTGTACTGGTAGAATGATGCGAACGGGGGTATATCGCGCATGAGGTGCATCTTATTCTAATCTGCCGCGACAGTCGGCAAAGCGAGGGTAAGGATGGCTGAAGGATATACCGTAGGGCTGGCAATTCTCGACTTTATTCCAAATATCGCTTTTCTGATCGGCGCGATCTACCTGGTGCGGATTGCGGTCATGGTTAAAGGCACAGCGTGCAGCCGTGTGGTGATGGCGGGTTCGCTGCTGATCGCCCTGGGCGGCATGCTCAAGGCAAGCTGGAAACTAATCTATGCTTCGGGCGGGCCAAACGTGCGCCTGATGAGCGATATCCAGTTTATTCTGGTGGCGCCGGGTTTTCTGGCGCTGCTGGTTGCGGCTATCTGGCTGGCCCGCAGCAAGAATGCGGGGCGAAGTCTGCCAATGATGGCAATTGCGGCCTGGAAAATTCCTTTTCTTTTTGTGATGACTCTTACCAGCCTGGGGGCGCAGGGCATCCTGGCCTATATTTGCTTCCGGCGTAAGGCCCCGCTGGCTGCTGCCGGGTTTATTGTAGCCTTCCTGGGGCTGCTGGCAATGGGCGGAATGGCAAGCGCTCCGCAGACGGTGACCATGCAGTGGGTTGAAGAAAGCATTAATTCAGTTGGGCAGATCGGTTTTATGTTGGGCAGCATTTTACTGCACAAGAACTACAAAGCCAGCGGTTGCTAACCGCCGCGGGGAGCAGGCATGGCCACATTTTTTGATAAGCTGCGCTACGGTAAGCAGTACGGCTACGAGGTGTTATTTAAGAACCAGGACCCGCGCGCCACAGGCAAAACTGGGGTGATCATCGCTGAGATGGGCCTGCCGGAAGTATACGAAACCAGTTTTTACAGCGATTTCATGGAGCATGTCTTCGATTACAGCCTTCCGGGTTTCTTGAAAAAGATGATTCTGGCGGATAAAGGCATAGGGCTGATCGACCCGGAAAATCCGCTGGCGCGAGAGAAGTTCTCACCGCGCCGGTTGATCGACTCGAACGGGTCATTCACCAACCAGAAAGGCGTGCCCTACACGCAGTGCGCTTACCAGTGGAAACCGCCAATCAAGAAGAATCCCTGGGATCACGGATACTTTGTGTATACCGGCGACGGCCCAAACGGCTTTCCGGATGTGTGCGACAAAGTTGGCGCGAAAATCGTCGGGTGGTATTACGGCAGTTTGATCCCGGAAAAGCGCGTCTCGTGGCGCTACCAACTGCGCAAAGTGTACGACGATGCGGTAGATCAGTTAGCGCGCATGTACCCCGAGGCTGAGTTTCGCAACGCGCATTATATGGATACCAATTCGCTGCGGTCAGCGGTAGACAGCCTGGCAGCAGCCGGCTGCGCAACCATCGTTTACCAGGGGATCAACTGCCCGCTGTATAGCGATTTTGAAGATTACGGCTACGTGCTGCCCCTGCTGCACAACCTGGCGGGAAAGCGCGCGCGGGTCATTATGGCAGACCAACTCGGCAACCAGCCGGCCTACCGCGCGGCATACGTGGCAATGCTGCGGGATTGGCTGCAGGTGCTGCCACAAGGCTCTCGCTTGCTGGTAATTCTCTCGCGGCACGGCCACCCCTTCAAGAAAGAAACGCAGGACGCCCGCGCGCACCTGTACCGCGATCCGCTGGAAGCTGACCTGCGCGCCGTTCTGGCGGACTGGAATGGTAACTGGGAGATTCTCTGGTCGTTTGACGAATATGCTGACCCGTATTGGGACAAGACCGGACAGAAGCTGGAAACGTATACTGCTTACCGCAAAGCCATCAGCGAAGGCTACGACTTTGCCCTGGAGCTGCCAACCGAATTCCCGGCGGAAAATACGGACCTGATGATCTTTCACGCAATGAAGAAATTTCATGCCTTTGCCGAGTATGACCGCAACCAGCCAATCCCGTACCCCGACTGGGAAACGCCGCTGGTGCGGCAGTTTCACGAAGGCAAAACCACCGGCATTTACGCCGGCACTCCGGTGGGCAAGTACCGGAAATATATCGTCGAGGCGCTGGTAAATTCCATCTGTGATGTGCTGTAAAGCGCAGCGCGCCGATTTGAATGTGTGGGAGGGAATATGTGCAATCGATTTGAAGGCAAAGTAGCCATCGTCACCGGGGCAGCCTCGGGCATTGGCCAGATGACCGCCATTCGCTTCGCGCGCGAGGGCGCGCGCGTGGTGATTTGCGACATCAACGAAAGTGGACTGGAAGAAACGCGCTGCCAGATCCAAGCAGTGGGCGCGGAATGCCTGACGGCGCGCGTGAACGTGCGCAGCCAGCAAGAGGTGGAAGATTGCGTACAGGCCGCGCTGGAAAAGTATGGGACGATTGACATCCTGGTCAACAACGCCGGGACCGGCCAGTTTGTGCCATTTGCGATGATGGAGAACGAAGAGTACGAGCGGGTGATGGAGATCAACGTGCGCGGCATTTTCTTCTTCAGCCGCGCGGTGCTGCCGGTGATGATGGACAAAGATTACGGCAAGATCGTCAACGTAACCTCGATCATGGGCGAAGTGGCGGCCCAGGGTCAATCGATTTACAACGCCAGCAAGGGCGCAGCCAAAATGATGACCCAGGGCATGGCGGTGGATTGTTCGGGCTACAACATCAACGTGAACGCGGTTGCGCCGGGCATGGTGCTCACCGGGCTGACGCATAACATGCTCGGCGATGAGGATCAGGCAGCGTATTTCCTGGAAAAGATTCCCAAGCGGCGCATCGCCGATCCAAACGATATTGCCGGGGCGATCTTATTTCTGTGCAGCGAGGATGCGAGCTATATCCACGGTGAAACCGTCCACGTGGATGGTGGCATGACCTGCACGCGCATGTAACGCAGGGCTGGTTCCTTCACCGGCGGGCATAGACTGGATGCCCGCCGGTTTTGTTTGTACTCCACGCATCCGGGATTTTAGTGACAAAAATCACCAAATGGGTACTTGACTTTCCGGGTGCGACACGTCATAATGGGTTTATTCCGGTAACGATACCGGTAATGATTCCGGTATTGATACCGGTCAGACAATCCCCCTTCTTGCCATGCCCAAAAAAACCAGTTCAGTCACCATTCATGATGTTGCAAAAGCCGCGGGTGTGTCGGTATCGACGATCTCGCGCGTGCTCAACAACAGGGTGGACGTGGCGGAAGATACGCAGCAGCACATCCTGGAAGTCATCCAGCAGATGGGCTACTCGTCGAACCTGGCGGCGCGCAGCATGCGCAGCGCGCACACCAACCTGATCGGCATGATCGTGCCGGATGTGGAATACCCGTATTCACTGGAAATGCTCAAAGGCGTCAACCACGCGATTACGGACCAGAAGTATGACCTGTTGATTTACACCACTGGCTCGTATCAGAAACAGGACACAGCCTTGCACGAGCAGCATTACGTGCGGCTGCTGAACGGCACGGTGACCGACGGGGTGATCGTGGTGACGCCCAGCGCGGCGCTGTTTTCGACCCATGCGCCGATCGTTTCGATTGACCCGCACACTTTGATTGAGAATTACCCCACGATTTATGCGGATCACTACCAGGGCGCGGCCGAGGCGGTGCGCTACCTGGTGAACCTCAACCACCGGCGGATTGCCTACATCAGCGGGCGGACCGGGCTGCAGAACGGCAACCGGTACAAGGCTTACCGCGACGTATTGGAAGAAGCCGGGATCCCCTTCGACCCGCAACTGGTGGAAGAAGGTGATTTTTCAACGCAGTGCGGGGCGCAATGCGCGCGCCGGCTGCTCACCCTGCCAAAGCCACCCAGCGCGATCTTTGCGGCCAACGACCAGTCGGCGCTGGGTGTATGGGAAGCGGCGCGCGAGTTGGGCGTGCGCATCCCCGAAGACCTTTCGCTGGTTGGCTTCGACGATATCCCCGAAGCTCAGTTTAGCGGACTGACCACTGTGCATCACCCGCTGATCGAAATGGGCGCGATGGCCGTGGAACTGCTGATCAAGTTGATCGAAGGAGAAAAACCCGAAAACTATATTCAAAAGATTCCCACCAAACTTGTCGTCCGTAATTCGTGCCAGCGGTTTGCTGGCTAATCCCTCAAAATCATTATTCGCCCCAGACGAAAGATGCAGTGAATTGTCGTTGACAGTGTCAAAGGATAGTCGTATAATGAAAACGCTCTTGGGAGCGCTCTCACGGCAGTCCGACAATTTGTGATATCATCGCCATCTGGAGCAACTGGATGACTGAATTGACGCTTGAAGATATCGCTAAACAGGTTGGGGTATCGCGGTCGACCGTATCGCGGGTGATCAACGGATCCCCTAATGTCAGCCCCGAGGTTCGTGAGCGGGTACTGAAAGCGATTCAGGTGACCGGATATCAGCCTAATGCCGCGGCGCGGTCGCTCGCATCGCAGCGCTCGCGGATGGTGGGGCTGGTACTGCCGCAAAGCGTCAGTTCTTTCTTCACCGATCCATTTTTCCCACACCTGACCCAGGGCATCGCTTTTGGGTGCAACAACAATGATCTGACCCTGTCGCTATTCCTGGCAGGCAACCACGAAGACGAAGAAAAGATTCTGCCGCGCATCTCTCGCCGTGGCCTGTTAGACGGCGTGTTGGTGCAGAGCGGCCAGTTGGGCGACTGGCTGATCGAACGGCTGGCAAAATCCAGCCTGCCGACGGTAATCATTGGCCGGCCGTTTGACCCCACCGGGATTAATTACATTGACGTGGACAATATTTGCGGCGCGCACAGCGCCACGCAGCACCTGATCAACCTGGGCTACCGGCGCATCGCCATTATCACCGGCAGCGAAGGCAGCAGCGTGACGATCGACCGCCTGGAAGGCTACAAGCAGGCGCTGCAAGCCGCGGGCCTCGCGGTTGACGAAGACCTGATCGCTGAAGGCAAGTTTTCAGAAGTGAGCGGGTATGAAGCGATGAAGCGGCTGCTGCCGCGCAGACCAGACGCTATTTTTGCCAGTTCCGACGTCATGGCCGCGGGCGCAATGCGCGCCCTGGCCGAAGCTGGGTTGTGCGTTCCGGCGGACGTGGCGATTGTTGGATACGATGATCTTCCGCTGGCGAATTTGACCGCGGTAAAACTGACCACCGTCCGGCAGCCGATTTTGAAATTTGGCGTCAAAGCGGTGGAGTTGCTCATGGATGTGATCGCCAACGGATCTCAACCCGCGCGCCGCATTATTCTGGATACGGAGTTGGTTATCCGCGAATCATGCGGGGCAAAGTAAAAGTAGAGAGCGCTCTACAGAACCTTCGGCTTGCCTGGGGGTGAGAGCGCTCCCAAACGAAATCGAAAAATGCAAGGAGGTGATGAATACTCAACGTTGTGTTTTCTGGCAATACCAAGCTTTTTCGATCTAACCATTCTTGAAGGAGAAAAAGAACCATGAAACGCTTGTCAGTGCTGTTCTCAGTTTTGATCGTTGCGGCCATGCTGCTGGGCGCCTGCGCCCCGGCTGCCGCTACTGAAGCGCCCGCTGCCCCCGCCGCGCCCGCTGCTGCT
>DATCUC010000465.1:0-8193 GCA_036567625.1 Anaerolineaceae bacterium
GCCCGGCGCGCCGCAGCCGCCACATTCCGGCGGGTAGAGCCAGTCTAACGCAGACCAGCCCAATCGATATAAGCGAAAGGCCGGATTACTTCTCCGGCCTGCGATCAAACTTGCCATATGGCTCCTACTTGAACATGGCGCCCAATTCGGAATGCATCAGCCGCAGCGCGGCAGGGGTCAGCAGCACAACCATCAGCGCGGGGAATACCAGCAGCGCCATTGGGATCAGCATCTTTACTGGGGCTTTGTGCGCTTCTTCTTCCGCTAACTGGCGGCGCTTGACGCGCATCTGCTCCGACTGGATGCGCAGCACTTTGGCCATGCTCACGCCCAGCATTTCGGATTGAATCACTGCGGCGACGAAGCTGGTCATTTCCGCCAGGCCAATGCGGTCGGCCATGTCGCGCAGGGCTTCGCGGCGCAGCTTGCCAAGCTGGATCTCCTGGATGACCCGGGCGAAGGCCAGCGACAGGTCGGTTTCCCATTTTTCGCTCACTTTCGCCATCGCGGCATCGAAGCCCAGGCCGGCTTCTACGCAGATGGTCAGCAGGTCGAGCGCATCGGGCATGGCCTTGCGAACATTCTTCTGGCGTTTGGAGATTTTGCTGCTCAACTGCAACTGCGGCAGGTAGAAGCCCAATGCACCGATGCCAATGGTCAGCAGCACCACGCGGCCGAGGGGCCAATTGACCGCGCCAATGCTGAACACCAGGATCATTAGCCCGCCAAAAGCAGCCATGCAGATGAACTGAATGGCCAGGAAGGTGGTGGCGTCCATTTTGGCCGAAGCGCCGGAAAGTTCGAGCTTCTTGTTGATCGATTGCAGCGCGTTTTGTGGGGTAAAGCGCACCGCGAACTCTCCCAGAGAGCGCGCCAGCGGGTAAAATACGCGCTCGGAGAACGGCTGCGACATTTCGATCTTTTCCAGGTTGACTTCCTCACCACGCCGGTCAAATTCTTCCAGGCGAGAGGTGAGCGCGCGGTCATCCTGACGGCGGGGGTTGCGCAAACCAATTCGCACCATGATCCCGCCGCCCACCAGGATGATCAAAACGATTACGCCCAGCACAATTAAGATGTTATTCATGCGTCCTCAGTTTTCTCGGATGGGCTAGATCTCGATGTCAGCCAGTTTATTCATGGCAAAGTAGCCGGACATGATGAGGATGCCGGCGAGCGCCAGCGCGATATACCCGCACGGCTGGCTGGCCGGAATGAAGAATTCCATCATGTATTCGCGGTTCATCACGTACAGCAGGCCGAGCAGGATCACCGGCAGCATCGCCAGGAAACGCCCGGAGTACATAACCTGCGAGGTCATGACGCGAATCTCACCCTTAATGCGCACGCGCTCGCGGATGGTGAACGAAATAGTGTCGAGGATTTCTGCCAGGTTACCACCAACCTCGCGCTGCACGTTGATGGCGGTGATCACCAGGTCGAGGTCATCGCTGGGGATGCGGCGCAGCAGGTTTTCCAGCGCGCGTTCCATCGAAACACCCAACTGCATTTCCTGCACCACGCGGCGGAACTCGTCAGAAATTGGGGCGGGGAGTTCTTTGCTCACGGCTTCCATAGCCTGCATAGTCGAATAACCAGCGCGCACGCCGTTGACCATCAGGTTGAGCATATCGCCCAGTTGTTCATTGAACTTGATCAGGCGCTTGCCCTGCAACCGTTTGACGTATATGTTCGGCAGGAACATCCCGATCACCGCGCCGATCAGTGCGACCAGGACGGTTTTCCCGCCGATGAACCAGGCGACGAACCCGACGCCAAACGCAGCGATCAGCATCAAGGCGATATACTCGCCGGGCTTTAGCTTGAGGTCGGCGCGCGCCAGGTTACGCGAGATTTTGCTGCCCTGGGCGGTATTTTCTACCCGGCGGTTCAACCAGTCGGTGAGCGCGCCCTGTTTTTGCTTGTCGCTTTGCTGCTGCGCCGGAATTTCTACGCCGACGTACTTGCCCAGGCGGTCATCGACTACGGATTTATTGGAGGATACCGTGATGCCAATGCCAATCAGCAGCAGGATGAAGGCCAATCCACCACCGAGCGCGAAGATGATCAAGGTCATGTTCATGGGCTATTTTCCTGTTGTTGATTAATGGCGCCTGCGGTCGCCGATACCAAAAATAGAAGGAGGCAGGTGAATACCGGACATTTCGATCTTGTCCATAAATTTTGGGCGCAGCCCGGTTGGGCGCAGCATGCCAATCACCTTGCCCTGGTCAAAGCCGGTCTGCTCAAAAACAAAGATGTCGGTCATGGTGATCACTTCACCTTCCATGCCGGTGACTTCGGTGATATTGACCACCTTGCGCGTGCCGTCGCGCATGCGCTCCTGGTGGATCACCAATTCGATGGCTGAGGATACCTGTTCGCGGATGGCGCGCACGGGCAAATCCATGCCCGCCATCAGCACCATTGTTTCGAGGCGAGCCAGAGTATCGCGCGGACTGTTGGAGTGGGTAGTAGTCATCGAGCCGTCATGGCCGGTGTTCATCGCCTGGAGCATGTCCAACGCGGCTTCATCGCGAATTTCGCCGACGATGATCCGGTCGGGACGCATACGCAGCGCATTGACCACAAGCTGGCGGATAGTAATTTCGCCGCGGCCTTCAATATTGGCTGGCCGCGATTCGAGCGTGACAACATGCTCCTGGCGAAGTTGCAGTTCAGCCGCGTTTTCAATGGTGACGATGCGCTCGTCACTAGGGATGAAGCTGGACATGACATTGAGCAGCGTAGTTTTGCCCGAGCCAGTACCGCCGGAAATGACGATGTTAACCCGCGCTTCCACGCAGGCTTTGAGAAAGGTAACGGACTCGTTGGTGAGCGAACCAAATCCAACCAGTTGCTCGACGGTGATGGGGCTTTTGGAGAATTTACGGATGGTGATCGTTGGGCCAACCAGGGCGATGGGCGGAATGACCACGTTTACGCGCGAGCCATCGGGCAGACGGGCATCCACATACGGGCTGGATTCATCCACACGGCGGCCAAGCGGCGCCACAATGCGCTCGATAATGCGCATCACGTGCTCGTTGCTTTCAAATGCCACCGGAACGCGCAGCAGCTTGCCTTTGCGTTCCACATAGATGTTGCGCGCCCCGTTGACCATCACTTCGGTGATGCTGTCATCCATCAACAGCGGCTGAATGGGGCCAAAGCCCAGGATTTCGGCGCTGATCTGTTCAAACAGGCGCGCGCGTTCCGGACGGGAAAGCACGATATTCTCTTCAGCGAGGATCTGCTCGAAGAGGTCTTGAATAGTCTTGCGCACTTCGGCCGTGCGCGAAACGTCCATGTTGATATCAAGCCCGGAGAGCAGCTTGTTTTGCACCCGAGTTTTGAGGTCCTGATAGTTCGTTTCCAGCGGGCTGCCGGGGCCGCCACCGGGGCGGCTGGAGTTGGCCGGTCCAGCAGTAGGCGGCGCGCCAAAAGTGCTCGGAGCCGGTGTATTGGAACCGGTTTCACCACCTTGCAAGCGTTTGAGGATCGACATTGTGCATTCTCCGGTCTTCGGCTGGTTCGGCTAGCGTTTTGCGGGTGTTTCCGGCGCGGCTTCTTCTTGCTGCAGGTGCGCCTTCACCTGTTCCGCCAGGGTGAAGAGGGTTTTGCTGATCGGCTGGGTTTTCTGGTCATGCGTGAACGGCACGCCGCGGTTGACCGATTGAACAACGATCTTTTCTTCAAACGGGATGGTCATCACAATCGGCTGGCGCAGGCTTTCTCCAACGCGTTCGGGCGAAATGCCCACTCGCTTGTCGAAGCGGTTCATCACAAACATGATCCGGCTGCGCTTGATGCCGGAAACATCGGCCAGGCTGAGAAACAGGTTCGCGTTCTTGATCGAGGGGATATCCTGCGTGGTCACCAGTACGATGATATCTGCAGCGTCGAGCGCGGCCTGCACGGCTTCGGTCAGGTACGACGAAGTATCCACCACAATGTACGGGAACATGCTGCGCATGAAATCCAGTAGCTTGCCAAACTGCTCCGCCTTGAGGTGGTTCGCCATTTCCGGCTTAGTCGGCGAGGCAAGGATTTGGATGCCAGTTGAGGCATGGTTGATCAGGGCGCTCTCTACGATCTCCGGTTCCATCTCATCCACGCGCGGTGCCAGGTCGAGCACTGTGTTTTTCACCTGTTCATTGAGAAATACGGGCACGTCACCAAACTGCATACCGGCATCCACGAGCAGCACTTTGGGTTCGTCAGCTTTGAGTGCGACGGCCAGGTTGGTGGCCAGCGTGGTGCAGCCGGTGCCGCCTTTGGGGCTGTAAAGAACGATGATCTTGCCCAGGCTGTTGTTGTACGCAATTGCTGCCGGGCTGCCAGGGGCGGCTGTTGGCGAAAACGTCATGGCGGCCTTGGCGCGTTCATCTTGCGCCATTTTTCCTGCCTGGCGGATGGCCGAGATCAGTTCATCGATCATCGGCGGCTTGGTGAGAAAATCGCGCGCGCCGGCCAGCATGGCGCGGCGCATGTAACTGGGATCGCTCTGCACCGAGAGGATGACAACCTGAGTCGCCGGTTGCGTGCGCCGGATGGTTTCTGTGGCGGTGATGCCGTCCATGTCCGGCATATTGATGTCCATCAGAACCACATCTGGTTTTGTCTGGCCGGTCAGCGAGATCGCCTCGCGGCCAGACTGAGCAGTACCGATGACTTCGATTTGATTGTCGAACTGCAACATGCGGCGGATGTTATCGCGCGTTTCGGCAATATCATCTACGATGAGAACACGAACCTTTTCTTGTCCAGCCATAACTGCTCCACCAGAGTGTCGGATTTACGTGCGATGAACGGCTTACGATGCTTCCAGCGGATTAGGGCTGGGTATTCTGCATAATGGCGTCTTCAGACGGCAGGTCGTTATTTTCCAGCGCGTATGGCAGCTTGGCGGGGCTGGGGATGGCGTACTGGTCCATCAAGAACTGCAGCGTGACCGCCTCGGTCTTGATTTGTTCGTTGTCGCCAGCCGAGCGCAGCACCAGGCTGAGTTTGCCGCCAACTTGCATCAGGTAGTTAAGGGTAACCGCGTCCTGCGGGCTGACCACCAGGGTGATCTCCTGCGGATCTTCGGGGGCCGCCTCGCCTTCGTCGCCGGTGGTTTCCGGCACGGGGGTCGGCTCGGCAACGGCCAGGTTATTGTTATCTTCCTGCTTGTCATCCAGGTAATTGCCCAGATGGAGCACGATGGCATTCTGCACCAGCGTCTGGCTGACGGTGCGCGGGCGCTGATCTTCCGACGGAACCACATAGAGAGCTTCGTTGAGGGTTCCATCCAGTTCTACGCGGCCCTGCGCGGAGCCTTCGCCGCCGCTGACGATGGTGGCCGAACGCGTCGCCGGGGAATCTTCATCACCCGGTCCCGGGGCGATCACCGAAGCGGTGTAGTTGGGCAGGCGGGTCTGGAACGCCGGATCCACATCCACCAGGCTCAGCGAAACGATGATGTTGACGTGGTCGCCTTCCTGCGGCGCATACGAAATGGCCGAGAGATGCGATATCGGGATCGAGATAGCAACCATGCCTTTGGGGATCTGGAAGGCGGCGTATGAGCCCACCTGGGTGTCGGCGATCAGGCTGGACGTAAGCGGCAGGCGCGCGTCCAGGTCGTACTTGGCCTGCTTACCGATCACCGCGGTGATATCGGTGAAGAAGGTGCCTTCCACCAGGTCCTTCTGGGGGTAGGGAACGGTGGTGAGAACCTCAGCCGTTAGCTGCGTGCCCCGGGGGATGTACTGGGTGGTAATGACGATGTTGACCATTGCCTGCTGCATATCCAGCGCCGCGGGGTCCGTTGCGGCCGGCTGCTGGGGCGTGAGCTGATTGCGGAACATGAAATACGCCGCGCCAAGACCCACGATGATCAAAATTGCGAGGAGAATAATGAGTAAACCACTGCTGCGTCTTCTGCCTGCTGCCATGCTAACCTCCTGAACGGTGCTTCCTACGTTGGTGTTAATTTTCGGGCTTTATTGTGGCTGCTAATATTGTAACGAGGAAAACCCAGTTTTAAGTGGGTTTGAGTTATCAAAGTTGTTATGCGAACGGGGTTCTAACAGGATTGCAAACCGGTAATTTGCAACAGAAAAGCCCTGTTTCCAGGGCTTTTCGTCTAATCATGATTTGGTGATGCGGACCACGGCGACGATTAGATCGCGTTCACGACGGTCTGGAATACGTTGCGGATAGCGGGGCCAAGCAGGGCGAGGACAACGATAACGACTACAGCAACCAAAACGAGGATTAAAGCGTATTCAACCAGACCCTGACCTTTTTCTTTCGGAGCGAACAACATGTTTTTCACCTCCTCCCAGTTCGTAAATTTGATACTGCTCTTACTGCTGTGATGTTGGTTAGGATGCGATTAGATCGCGTTCACGACCGTCTGGAAGACGTTGCGGATGGCGGGGCCAAGGAGGGCCAAAACGACGATTACGACCACTGCAACCAAAACGAGGATTAAAGCATATTCAACCAGACCCTGACCTTTTTCTTTCGGAGCGAATAACATGTGTGTTCACCTCCTCCCTTCGCGAAACTTGTTATTTCGTATTGCTATGCATATTATATGCAGCCTTATTGAGATTACAAGTATTTAAAAATTACAGACACCTTACAACAACACGATATTCTATCTACCAATTTCTAACTATTGATGCCAAGAAAAGTTGGTTAACTTCCTGGAGTTGTACTCGTCTTTGTTTAAGACTATAATCATCAAGGAACGGGGTCAACAAAACTTCCCATGCCGTATTTGATCTATACCCTACGAGGAGGGACGGAATGAGTGATTTATTCGATCGTGTAACGGATGATCGCGATGTCTTTAAGAACCTGCTGGCGAAGCTTCCGGGCTTTAAAGGCTATTTCGAGCGCCAGGACCGCCGGTCTTCCGACAAAATCCTGCGCGAGGCAGTGGCAAACCGCTTTGAAGAATTATGGCAGCGCATCTCCAGCGCCCAGCGCGATTTGATCAGTGGGGGGCAGATTGAATTCGTTGACGATCTGGAAGGCGCAGCGATCAAGATCCGCCAGTTTATCGACCGGGTTCGCACGGCTGCTTATGGCTACGCCGGCTTCTTTGACCCGGTGAAAGTTCGCGAAGATGAACTTTCTCAGGTATACCAGTTCGACCTGGCGCTGCTGCAGTTGGGTGAGGAAGTTGGGCGCGCGGTTGATAATGTGGAAGCCTCGATCGGCACCGACGGCCTTCCGGCCGCGATCCGCAACTTGCGCGCGCTTTCCGGCCAGGCGGTGGAAACCTTCAACCGGCGCAGCGAAGTTCTGATTGGCGGGATCAACGAAACGCCGGCCCAGTAGGGGCGCGAAATCTTGACCGGCATAAGGTACACAAACAATAGGGAGACCAAAGATGGCTAGAATTTTTGATGTTGTCGAATATCCCAGTGAGATGACGGATGAGATCGTGCACCGCTTCCCGGAGCAGGGCATCGCTGATCTGCGCATGGGTTCGCAGGTCATCGTGCGCGAATCGCAGCGAGCGGTCTTCTTCCGCGACGGGCAGGCGCTGGATGTGTTTGGCCCCGGCCGCCATACGATCACCACGGCCAACATTCCGCTGTTGGTCAACCTGATCGGTAAGGTTTTCAACGACCGCACGCCCTTCACCGCTGAAGTGTATTTCGTTTCGATGCGCGAATTTGTGGACCACAAATGGGGCACGCCGCAGCCAATCATCGTGCGAAACCCGGGCATGGGTCTGGGCGTGGCGCTGCTGCAGGGCTTTGGTTCCTACAGCTTCCAGGTGAAGGATGCGCAGCAGTTTGTGACCCAGGTGGTTGGCGCGCAGGGCATGTACCGCACCAGTGATATTGAAAACCGGCTACGTTCAATGCTGCTCTCCAAGTTGCAAGACCTGCTGGGCGAAACCGCCGCGCGCAACAGCGTGGTGGAACTGATCGGCCTGACCGAAGAATTGGGCTCGGGCGTGCGCGCCAAGGCGCAGGATGACTTTGCCGCGCTGGGTTTGGTGCTCAAGGCGTTTTACATTGCGAACCTCAAGCCTTCTGAGAAATCGGCGGAAGAACTGCGGGCGATGGGTATGCTGGACATGCAGACCTACACTCAACTGCAGGCTGCCGATGCGCTGCGCGATGCAGCGCAGAATCCCAGCGGCGGCGCCGGTCTGACGGCTGGCATTGGCGCTGGCATGGG